>NZ_JAFAND010000142.1 GCF_019232825.1 Paludibacterium sp.
GTTTGCAGCGGTTACGGAGGACCCGGCAAAGCCGGGCCTTAGTGGCAACTGACTGATTTCGCAGCCTGCCCATCGATTCCCACTCCCCCTGCCCTCTCCCTGAGAGGGGGCGCTCGCTTCGCGAGCATGGGTTTGTCAACACCCTCACAACGGCGGCGCCAAGGCGCCGCCGTTGTTTCGTCTCTTCTAAAGACGCGATTAGAACGTGTAACGCATGCCGACGCCGAGCGCGCTCAGCGTATTGCCCGGCGCCAGCGCGGCGCTAGAGCTGCCCACGCCGCTGGTATAGATCGGCGCCACCGCGAAATCGGCGTTCTGGAGGCGGTCGTTCTTCAGACGGGTGTAGTAGGAGAACAACTGCGTCGCCTTGCTCAGGTCATAGGTCGCGCCCAGAACCCATTGCTCGGCACCCCAATCGTCGGAACCGCCGATATAGGCGTTGGACAGCCCCATCAGCTTGTTGTACGACAGCTTGACCGAGGCGCGGCCGATCGCTTGCGTCGCGGCCACGGTCCAGTCGTTTTGCGTCATGGTGCCGAGGTGGCCGACGGTGGCGTAGTTGGCGCGCTCGAACGAAGCACCGAGCCAGGTGCCGGTCGAGAACGTGTAGCCGGCGGCGAGCTTGGTATAGTCGGTGCCGGCCCCGGTCGAGGTCTTGGCCGCGCTCATGCCGCTCGTGGCGCTCAACGTGTTGGTGGTGTTGCCTTGATGGTCATAGCCCAACGCGACGATGAACGGACCGTTGCTGTAGTGGCCGGCCAGCGACACCCGTTGCTGACCGTCGGCGGTTTCATCGGCGCCCCACGAGGCGCCGAACTGGAAGCCGCGCCACACAGGCGTCAGGTAATGCACCGAGTTTTTCAGACGCTGGTCGCCGCGGGTCACGACGGCGCTGGCGGCATTGGTGTCGGCGGTGGTGTTGGCCATCACGTTGGTGCCGACGTCAAGCGTGGTCAGACGCTTGTAGGCCGAATCGTAGTTACCCATCTGCAGCGTGCCGAGCTGCGTATCGGACAGGCCGACGAAGGTATTGCGCGTGGCGAAGGTGGCGCCTTCGCCCTTGTCGTTGACGCCGCCTTGCGCAAAGTTCTTCAGGCTGCTTTCCACCTGCCAGATCGAGCTCATGCCGTTGCCGAGGTTTTCGACGCCCTTGAAGCCGATGCGCGAGTTTTCGTCTTCCACCCGCATCATGCTGGGCTGCGTGGTGCTGCCGCCGCTCGCCTTCACCGACTCGACGCCAGCGCCGATCATGCCGTAAATGGTGGTTTCGTCGGCGCGTGCCAACGGCGACAGGACGACCGCCGTCACGAGCGTCGCGATGATTTTTTTATTCATTAAAATTGTCTCCAGTTCCTGTGAAATTCAGTGCCGCGCATAGTTCATTGACGCGTCACGAGAAATTAACATTCGACCGGATCGGATTTTTGATTCACATCAATCGAAAATCGTGGTTTTAATGGCGTTAAATTCACAAACGTTTTTTATCGTTCACAAAAAAATTAAAGCCCGGATTTACCGGGCGGAATAAAAACAATTAAATCACCTTATTTTTTATGCGATTGTAATCTGTCGCACAAAAACATCGGTCATTCGGTGTTATCGCCGTGGATTTTCTTGTATAGCCGTTCGGGCCGGCCGATGCGGCCGTAGGATATTTCCGCGTTCAAATAATGGTTCTCGACGCAATATTCGAGATAGCGCCGCGCGGTGGTCTTGCTGATGCCCAACAGCTGCGCCACGCTTTCGGTGGTGTGCGCCTCGTCGCCGGCCAGGAACACATCCTTGATCCGCGCGAGCGTCAGCGCCTCGATGCCCTTGGTGTGACGCGCCGGGCCGAAATTCTTCGATTGCAGGTTGAACAGCTCGTCGACATGATGCTGGTTCACCCGCTCGCTCGATTGCTGCGAGTCGAAAAAGCGGATGAACCGCTCCAGCGACATTTGCAGCCGCTCGTACGACACCGGCTTCAGGATGTAATCGAAAGCGCCGAAGCGGATCGCCTGGCCGCAGGTATCCATATCGCTCGCCGCGGTGATGAAGATCACTCGCGTCGGAATATGACCGGTGACGATGTCCTCCAACAGTTCGATGCCATGGCCATCGGGCAGAAAGTTGTCGAGCAGAAGCAGGTGCGGCTTGAGCACCTGGATGAGCTTACGCGCGTCCGACAGACTCGCGGCCACGTTCACCGCGCGAAAGCGGCTGAACTTGCGCACGAATTCCACGTGCAAGGCGGCGAGGCGCGCCTCGTCCTCGACGATCAACACATCGATGTCATGCATCCGCGTGACTCCGTTTGGGCACAAAAATCGAAATAATCGCTCCCTGCGGCAGGTTGTCTTCCACCGTGATGGTACCCGCCGCCCGCTGAACATAGCTCTTCACCAGATACAGGCCAATGCCGCGCTCGCTGTCGCCGCGCGTGGACACGCCGCGCTCGAAGAGCCTGTCGCGCACCGCCGCATCGACGCCGGTACCGTTGTCCGCCACTTCGATGATCAGCTCCTCGCCGCCGTCGGACAGAAACAGCACGACCTTGCCGCCTTCCGAACGGGCCGATAACACCGCCTCGAAAGCGTTGTCGAGCAGGTTGCCGATGATGGACATCCATTCGACGTCGGAGAGGCTGGCCGGCAGCGCGTTGAGCTCGCAGCCCGAATCGAACTCCAGCTCGATGCCCAGCTCGCGCGCCCGGTAGAACTTGCCGATCAGCAAACCGCAAAGGTGGTAATTGCCGAAGGTGCTGGAAATATAGTCGAGCACCTGCTGCTGGATCTCCGACTGCGACTGGATCAACCGCGTGGCCTCGTCGTAGGCCTTGGCGTGCAAGAGCCCGGAGATGGTCGACATCCAATTGAGATGCTCGTGGCGAATCACGCGCAGGTTGTCGGCATAGCGTCGAACCTGGCTCAGTTGCAGGCTCAAGGTATTGATATCGTCTTGGCGGCGGAAGCTGATCACCCAGCCGTGCACCCGCCCGCCGATGCGGATCGCCACCCGGCTGGCAATGACATTGAGCTGATTGAACAAACAGATCTGGTCCTTGATGTCCGGATCAGACTCCGCGGCGGTGAACAGCGGGCAGCCGGGAATCAGATCGGCCAGATTCATACCGGTCGGTTCGCCCATGTCGGACGACAGCGCCAGCATGTCGCGCGCGGCGCGGTTGATGGCGATGATCCGCCTCTGGGTATCGATCGACAGCACGCCCTCGTAGATCGAATCGAACACCGCCTCTTGCTGCCGCAGCATGCGGGCGATCTCGTGCGGCTCCAGGCCGAACATCTGCCGCTTGATGCTGCGGGCAAACAGCCACGCACAGATGAATAGCGCATAGAGCGACGCCAGCAGCACCGCCAGCAACGGCATGAACTGCCCCTTGCCCCAGCGTTCGATCGTGCTTTGGAAATAACCGACCGACACCACGCCGATCACATTGCCGGCCGCGTCGCGCACCGGCGCCTTGCCGCGCCAGGACACCCCCAGCGTGCCGCTTTCCAGCGTCACGATGCTGCGCCCGCTCTCCAGCACCGGCGCGTTGTCGCCGCCGCGCATGGGGCTGCCCACCGGCACATGCGGATCGGTATGCATCAGATGCAGCCCCTGGCGGTCGCCAATCACGATGTAGCTGGCATCCGACACCGCCTTGAACGGCTTGATCAACGCGGACAGCCGCGCGCTGTCGTGCGACGCGATCGCGGACGCCACCTCGGGCATCAACGCGATTTCCTGCGCCTGCACCAGCGCGCGCTGGCCAATCTGGTCGTACAGGCTTTGCTCCATGCGTTGATAGACGTACCAGCCCAGGAGCAGCGACAGCGTACAGGACACCAGCAGCAACAGGATGAAGATACGGCTCTTGAACGACAGACGCGGCAATAGCCCGAAGCGCGGCGCGGGCTGATCGATCAGCGCCAGCCGCGAAGTCGTCGAGGCATCGGATCCTGAGGGCATGCGGGCAACCTGTGTCTATCTATGGACGGGTCATTTTACAAGGGATCGGCAGATTAAGGATATATGACGATCGCCAAACCGTGGAATCGACATTTAAAACTTATAAAACAATTAAAAACATAAAAACCGCAGCAATAAAATTCCGCGCCGCCGAATAAAAATTTTTATGAGATTTAATTCATAAAAACCACGGTTTCAACTTGATTAATATCACATTTCCGGCCGCATCGCCCGAGTACATTTCAATCCGCCAATAAACGGATTTACACAACGGGTGAGAGACGGATTCCCTTATACGAAATCCATCTGACCACACAGGGGTTAAAGAAAATGAATATCAAAATCGCACTGCAGATTTTCAATTCCATGGCGCCGGTTTTCCTGTTGATCTTTCTCGGCTGGCTGGCCGTGCACAAGAAGATCGTCGACAAAGGCGCCAAAGCCGTCTGCTCGACGCTGGTGACCGATTTTGTCTTCCCGGCGCTGCTGTTCAACGAAACCTACAAGGCCAAGCCGTCGGAAGTGTTCAACGGCTCCTGGATGCTGGCCTTCGGCATCGCCATGTGTTCGATGTGGGCCATCGGCTACCTGTCCAACAAGATGGTACTGAAGAAGGACATGCGCCAAAGCGCCATGCAGGGCATGCTGTGCAGCTTCCCCAACATGGGCGGCATGGGCATTCCGTTTTTGGCGCTATTGATCGGCGCGAGCTCGGCCATCTCGGTGGCGGTGGCCAACGTCATCGTCGCCATCACCGTGATTCCGGCCACGCTGTTCCTGCTTGAATTGGGCAACACCGCAGAGCAAGCCGGCCAAGGCGGCGGCATGAAGATCCTGGCGACCTCGGTGATCAACTCGCTGAAGAAGCCGATGGTCGCCGCCGTGCTCGTCGGGCTTGTCTTCAGCATTACCGGCCTGAGCGCCTATCTGCCGAAGTTCGCCATCTCGAGCCTCGACATCGTCGCCAAGTCGTGCAACTTCATTTCGCTGTTCGCCGTCGGCGTGGCGATCTATGGCGTCAAGCTGTCGTTCAACCGCAGCTTGGCCATGAACCTGTTCCTCAAGTGTCTGCTCAACCCGGCCATCGTCTGGGCCATGGTGATGCTGTTCGGGCTGACCGGCCAACATGCCGAGGAAATGATTTTCCTGCTGGCCATGCCGACCGCGACCAACGCCGCGATTCTCGCCTACCAATGGCGCGTGCAGGAAGAAGAGGCCTCGAGCATCTACCTGGCCACCACCGCCATGTCGATCATCATTCTCCCCTCGCTGCTGGTGCTGATGCGCGCCAACATCCCGGGCGTGAATTAATTACCGCAGGAGTTCCATCATGAAATTGACCAGCTTCACCACCCTGCAAGGAAGCAAAGGCTACGGCATCTATGGCGAGGACGGCATCGTCGACCTCACGCGCCGTCTGGGCCACCGCTATCCGGATTTGAAGGCCCTGTTGGCCGCCGGCGCGCTGGAGGAAGCGCGCGCCTGGGCCGACGCGCCGGCCGACTTCGGCTTCGACGCCGTGCATTTTCTGCCGCTGATCGAAGCGCCGGGCAAAATCCTGTGCGTTGGCATGAACTATGCCGAAAAGCGGAAGGAGTTCAACGAAACCAACGCCGCGCCCACGCTGTTCGTCCGCTTTGCCGACTCGCAGACCGGCCACGGCTGCCCGGTGCAGAAACCGGCGCAGACCAACGAATTCGACTATGAAGGCGAATTGGCGGTAGTCATCGGCAAACGCGGTTTCCGCATCGCCGAGGACGAAGCGCTCGCGCACGTCGCCGGCTACAGCTGCTATATGGACGGCTCGGTGCGCGACTGGCAGCACACCTGGTTCACCGCCGGCAAGAACTGGCGCGCCACCGGCGCTTTCGGCCCGTGTCTGACCACCGCCGATGCGATCCCCGACCCGCATACCCTCGGCATCCGTACCTACTTGAATGGCCAAATGGTGCAAAACGACCATACCGGCAACATGATCCACCGCGTGCCGGCGCTGATTGCCTACATCAGCACCTTCACCGAACTGGCTCCGGGCGACGTGATCATCACCGGCTCGCCCGGCGGCGTAGGCAAGAAGCGCGTGCCGCCGCTGTTCATGAAGAACGGCGACCTGGTGGAAGTGGAGATCGAAGGCATCGGCCGGCTGCAAAACCACGTCGTGGCCGAGGAGCTCGCGGCCTGAGCCGCGCGCGACGGGAGACGGCTATGACAGGCGACCTGGAGTTCCTGCACGTCACGCCGGCCAACGATCCGGCCGCCACGGTGCGCATCCGTCAATTGCTGGCCCAGTGTCAGCTGGACCTGGATTGCGATATCGACATCTTCGTCAGCGCCGAGGTGCGCGGACAGATGGTCGCCTGCGCCGGCCTGTCGGGCAACATCATCAAATGCGTGGCGATCTGCCCGCAGCTTCGCGGCGAGTCGCTGAGCCTGCGGCTCGTCAGCGAGGTGGTGCAACTTGCCGCCGAACGCGGCCATTTCCACCTGTTCCTCTACGCCAAGCCGGAAAACGTGCCCTTTTTCCAGGGTTGCGGCTTCTACCCGCTGGTGGCGGTACCGGACACCATGGTGCTGATGGAAAACAGCCCCGTGGCCATGCGTCGCTATTGCGACACGCTTGCCGCGGCGCACCGCGTCGACGGTGAGCGCGTCGGCTGCATCGTCATGAACGCCAATCCGTTCACCCTGGGGCACCGCTATCTGGCAGAACAAGCCGCCCAGCATTGCGATTGGCTGCACGTGTTCGTGGTGCGCGAGGATCTGTCGCTGTTTCCCTACGCCGACCGTTACCGCCTGGTGGCGCAGGGCCTGGAAGGCATTCCCCGGCTGACGCTGCACCATGGCTCGTCGTACATGATTTCCCGCGCCACCTTCCCCGGCTACTTCCTCAAGGACAAGGGCATCATCGACAGCTGCCACACGGCGGTCGATCTGCTGCTGTTCCGCGAATACATCGCCCCGGCGCTCGGCATCACCCACCGCTTCGTCGGTACCGAGCCGTTTTGCGCCGTCACCGAGAAATACAACCGCGACATGGCCTACTGGCTGCAACAGGCGCCTTCGGCCGCGCCGGCCGTCCACGTCAGCGAAATCGCGCGCAAGACGCTGTCCGGCACGCCGATCTCCGCCTCCGAAGTGCGCCGGCTGCTGTGCCAGCGCGATTTCGGCCAGATCGAACACCTGGTGCCCGACAGCACGCTCGCGCTGTTGCAAGCCAAATACGTCAACAACGCCGAAGCCTGTGCCCAGGCTTGCGGCTAATACTCAACGATTCATGGATACCCGCCATGCAAATTCTTAAACAAGCCATTGCCGGCACGCTCGAATCCAGCGACCTGATGGTCAAGGTGGCGCCGAGCGCCGACGACGCGCTGGAAGTCATCGTGCACAGCGAAGTCATCAAGCAGTTCGGCGCGCAAATCCGCAAGGTGGTAGACGACACCCTCCGCCAGTTGGATGTCCGCGCCGGCAGCATCGTCATCGAGGACAAGGGCGCGCTCGACTGCGTGATCCGCGCCCGGGTGCAGACCGCCGTGCTGCGCGCCGCCGACGCGTCCCAACCCAACTGGGAGAAATTGTCATGAAACTCCGCCGCAGCATGTTGTTTCTGCCGGGCGCCAACGCGGCGATGCTGTCGACCGCCTTCGTCTACAAACCCGACTCGATCATGTTCGATCTGGAGGACGCGGTCTCTCTGCGCGAAAAGGACGCCGCGCGTCTGTTGGTGTTCCACGCGCTGCAAAACCCGGCCTACCGCGACATCGAAACCGTGGTGCGCATCAACCCGCTCAATACCCCGTTCGGCCTGGACGATCTGGAGGCAGTGGTTCGCGCCGGCGTCGACGTGGTGCGCCTGCCCAAAACCGACAGCGCCGAGGACGTCTGGCAGCTGGAGAAAGAAGTCGAGCGCATTGAACGCGCTGGCGGCCGCGAAGTCGGCAGCACCCGGCTGATGGCCGCCATCGAGTCGGCCAGCGGCGTGGTCAACGCGCTGTCGATCGCCAAGGCGTCGCCGCGGCTCATCGGCATCGCGCTGGCGGGCTTCGATTACGTGATGGACATGCAGACCGAACGCGGCGACGGCACCGAGCTCTTCTACGCGCGCTGCGCCGTCCTGCACGCCGCGCGCGCCGCCGGCATCGACGCCTTCGACGTGGTGTACTCCGACGTCAACGACGAGGAAGGCTTCCTGCGCGAAGTCGAACTGATCAAGCGCCTGGGCTTCAACGGCAAATCGCTGATCAACCCGCGTCAGATCGAGCTCTTGCACAACGCCTATGCGCCGACCGAGGAAGAGGTGGAGTACGCCGGCCGGGTCATCGCCGCGGCGGAAGCCGCCGAACGCGACGGGCTCGGCGTGATCGCGCTTAACGGCAAGATGATCGACGCGCCCATCGTCAACCACGCGCGCCGCACCCTGCAACGAGCGCAAGCCTCCGGCACGCGCCAATAAGCGAAAGATCGCAACCATGAACGCATTAGAACAGTTGCACGGCCAGTTCCCCGATCTGGCCCATCTGCGCCCGTTTGCCGGCGCGCACGCCGCCTCGCCGCATCTGGCCGATCCGGAACGGAAGGCGCATCGCAAACTCGCCGCCTCGCTGGAAGACGCCATCGCCAAGACCGGCCTGAAAAACGGCATGACCATCTCCTTCCACCACGCCTTCCGCGAGGGCGACAAGGTGATCAACTTGGTGGTTGACACGCTGGCGCGGCTGGGATTGCGCGATCTGACGCTCGCCACCAGCTCGCTGTTGAACGTCAACGCGCCGCTGATCGAGCACATCAAGAATGGCGTGATCACCCAGATCTACACGTCCGGCATGCGCGGCAAGCTGGCCGAGGCCATCTCCAACGGCCTGATGGAACGGCCGGTACAGATTCACTCGCACGGCGGCCGCGTGCACCTGCTGCAAAGCGGCGAACTGAACATCGATGTCGCCTTCCTCGGCGTGCCCTGTTGCGACGAATTCGGCAACGCCAACGGCGCCCACGGCAAATCTCGCTGCGGTTCGCTCGGCTATGCCAAGGTCGACGCCCAGTTCGCCCGCCAGGTCGTGCTCTTGACCGATGAAATCGTCGGCTTCCCCAACGTGCCGGTCAGCATTTCGCAAGACCGCGTCGACTACATCGTCAAGATCGACGAAGTGGGCGACCCGTCGCGCATCAGCGTCGGCGCGGCACGCGTCACCAGCAATCCGCGCGAATTGATGATCGCGCGCTTCGCCTGCGACGTCATCGAACATTCCGGCTATTTCAACCAGGGGTTCTCGCTGCAGACCGGCTCGGGCGCCGCCTCGACCGCCGCCACGCGCTTTCTTGAGCACCGCATGCTGAAAAAGGGCATCACCGCCAGCTACGCGCTGGGCGGCATCACCGGAAGCATCGTCGATCTGCATAAAAAGGGCCTGATCGAAACGCTGATCGATACCCAGTCGTTCGATACCGTGGCGGCAGAGTCGCTGGCAGAATCGCCGCGCCACCTGGAAGTGTCGACCAACGAATACGCCAACCCCTCCTCCAAGGGCACGTACTGCGACCGCGTCGACGTGGTCATCCTGAGCGCGCTGGAGATTGATTGCGACTTCAACGTCAACGTGATCACCGGCTCGGATGGCGTGATGCGCGGCGCCTCGGGCGGGCACTGCGACGTGGCGGCGGCCTCGAACCTGACCATCGTGGTCGCGCCGCTGATCCGCAGCCGCATCCCGACCGTCGTTCGGCGCGTCACCACCATCGTCACCCCGGGCGAATCCATCGACGTGCTGGTCACCGATCACGGCATCGCCGTCAATCCGGCACGGCCGGAAGTGGCCGAGCGGCTACGTGCCGCCGGTTTGCCGCTGATGGACATCGACGCCTTGTATCAGCGCGCGGTATCGCTCACCGGCGAACCGCAGCCGATCGCATTCACCGACAAAATCGTCGGGGTGATCCGCTACCGCGACGGCAGCGTGATCGACGTCGTGCGTCAGGTGCAGCCATGAACGCCGCGCGCCTGATCAGCCTGGAGGCGATGCTCACGGCGCGCGAAGCGCGCGTGGCGCGGCAGGAAGCGGCGCGCGCGCGTCACCGTCTGCCGCTGATCTCGTTGTCGCTGGTCATGCCCGGGCCGGTCAAGGCCGGCCTCTTGCCGCGCGAGATCATGCAGGCGGCGCTCACGGCGGTGGACGGCCATCTGTCGCGCGCGCGCTGGCCGGTGATCGAGCGCCAGGCGCTATGGCTGCCGACCGGACCGGAAGCGCTGTACGCGGTCAACGCGCCGGCGGACGCGCTCAAACTCGCGCTGGTCGAACTGGAGGAGCGCCACACGCTGGGGCGGCTGTGGGATCTGGACGTGATCGGCGCCGAGGGCCAGGTATCGCGCGGCAGTCTTGGCATCGCACCGCGCCCCTGTCTGATCTGCCAAGAGCCGGCGCACGCCTGCGCGCGCGCCAAGACGCACGGCCTGGACCAGCTCTTCGCCGCCATCCAGGAGAAAGTCGATGCATACCACCGACGCCCGCTGGTCGCTTGACGCGCTGCGGCCGAGCGCGGCCGAGCGCCGCCTGGCCGAGCGCATCGGCGACCTCGCCGCCGCGGCGCTTTCCGCCGAAGTGCTGTTGACGCCGAAGCCGGGGCTGGTTGATCGGCGCAACAACGGCGCGCACCGCGACATGAATCTGGATACCTTCTTCGCCAGCATTCATGCCATCGGCGGCTATTTCGAGCAGTTCGCCCTGACGGGGCTGCGTAACGCCGCCGAACCCACCGGCCGCGTGCTGCCGCTGTTGCGGCCGGTAGGCGTGCTGGCCGAAGCGGCGATGTGCCGCGCCACCGGCAACGTCAACACGCACAAGGGCGGCATCTTCGCCATGGGGCTGTTGTGCGCGGCGGCGGGCCGGCTTTGCGCGCAGGGCATTACGCCCGACGCGCCGGCCCTATGCGCCGAAGTGGCGTGCATCTGCGCCGGCCTCGTCACCGCCGAGCTCGGCGCGGCAACGCGAGAGGCGCGGACGGCCGGCGAACGCTTCTACGCCCGTTACGGCATGACCGGCGCGCGCGGCGAAGCCGAGTCGGGCTTCGCCACCGCGCGGCTTTATGCGCTGCCGGTCTATCAATCGCTGTGTGATCGCGGGGTGGAGGCGGATCGGGCATTGCTGCAGGCGATGTTGCATTTGCTGGCCAACAACGACGACACCAATCTGGTTTCGCGCGGCGGACCGGAAGGGCTCGCGTTCGTGCAACATCAAGCACGCGCGCTCATCGCGCGCGGCGGGGTGCTGGCGCAAGACGGGCTCGATCAGCTGGCGGCCTTGGACGACGCGCTGATCGCGCGCCATTTGAGCCCGGGCGGCAGCGCCGACCTGATCGCCGTCACCGTGTTTCTGGCCGAAGCGCCGGTCACGCTCGGCTCACAGCCCATCGACCAACTCGCTTAACAACCGCAGGCCATGCGGCCACGGCCCATGGCCGGATTCGACATTCACGTGACCGGCTTCGCCGATGTCGGCTAGCCGGCATCCCCACGCCTCGGCCCAGTATTCCGCGCGGCTAAATCGCAGCAGTGGGTCGTTGTGGCTTGCCACCAGCACGCCAGGGCACGGCAAGCGCCCATCCGGTACCTGCTCTTCCAGTTCGAAACGCGCGGGCTCCGCCGGCGCCACCAGCATGACGGCGGCCACCGCCGAGGGCTGGCGGCAAGCCATGGTGCAGGCGGCCAGCGCCCCCATGCTATGGCCGATGAGGATCGCGGGTTTGCTCTGACCGGCAAGCCGGCGCCGAATCGCCCCTAGCCATCCCTCCAGGTCCGGCGTGCTCCACTGGCGCTGCGTCATGCGCAGCCAGGACGGATGCGCGGCATGCCAGTGGCTTTGCCAGTGCTCCGGACCGCTGTCGTTCAAACCAGGCACCAGCACATAAACAAAACGCGACTGCCCTCGCGCCAACACGGCGTCGACCGGGTCGGACGGTAAAGAGGGCAAAGGGAGGGGGCGAGAAAGACTCATCCGATCGATTATTGCCATTTCTCCCCGAGGGCGCAATTTCCGCGGCATGGGCACGGTAGAGTTTTTAAGTGCTTAATTCGCCTGTCGGTAAAACAAGATAATCATGCCAAACACCATGATATTATTTTGCATGACAAGACAATAAACTGAGGAAACCTCATGGTCATCGACCGGCTCAACGACATGCGTCTCTTCGTCGATGCCGCCACGCTAGGCAGTTTTTCCGCCGCCGGGCGTCGCCAGGGCCTGTCGCCGGCCGCCGCCAGCGCCTGCATCCAGCGGCTGGAGAGCGCGCTCGGCGCGCGCTTGTTCGAACGCACCACGCGCCGGCTGCGGCTCACCGAGGAAGGTCAGCTCTATCGCCAATATTGCCAAAAGGCATTGACGCTGTTGGAGGAGGCCGAGCAACAACTGCTGGCGGGCCATCAGCGGATCAAGGGCCTGGTGCGATTATCGGCGCCCTCCGATCTCGGTCGCAACACGCTGTTGCCCTACCTGGACGAATTTCGCGCGCATCACCCCGAGGTGCGTTTCTCGCTGCACTTGAGCGATAGCATGACCAATCTGGTCGGCGACGATATCGATCTAGCCATCCGCTACGGCCAACCACCGGACAGCAGCATGATCGCGCGCACGCTGACCACCACCCGGCGCGTGGTATGCGTCGCGCCCGCGCTGGCCGAGCGCGGCGGCCGTCCCGCCACGCCCGACGACCTGGCCACCCTGCCCTGTCTCGCGCTCATCACCGCCGCCGGCGTCATGCACGAGTGGCGCTACCAGCAGGGCGGCACCACGCATGTGGCGAGAATCAATCCCTGCCATGAAAGCAACGACGGCGAGATCATCCGGCGCTGGGCGCTCGTCGGCCAGGGTTTCGCCTACAAATCCCTGCTCGACGTGGCGGACGATCTGCGCGCCGGTCGACTGGAAACCGTGCTCGACGATTACTTCCGCGAGAGTACGCCGCTGAACGCGCTCTTTCAGGGACGCGTTCAGCCGCCACGCGTGCGCGCGTTGATCGACTTCCTTCAGGATCGTTTCACGGCGCTTTCGGCCTCGCTCGGCTAACCCGCCGCCAACGCCGGATAATCGGCATAGCCGCGTTCCCCGCCGCCAAACAGCGTGGCCGGATCCAGTGTCGCCAGCGGCAAACGCTCGGCCAGCCGGCGCGGCAAGTCTGGATTGGCGACGAACGGCCGTCCGAAAGCGACCAGATCGGCATACCCCTGGCGCAGTACCCACTCCGCGCGTGCCAGGTCGTAGTTGCCTGCCACGATAATCGGCCGCTGAAAGCGGGCGCGAACCTCGCGACGGAAGTCCTCGCTGAACTGCGGCGCGTCGTCCCAATCGGCCTCGACCAGGTGCAGGTAGGCGATGCCCTGCGCCTGCAGGAAACGTGCGGCATCCAGAATGGTGGGCAAAATATCCGGACAATCCATGCCGCGCGCGGTCAGGAAAGGCGCAAGCCGAATGGCGGTACGCTCGGCCCCGGCCTCGGCGGCCACTGCCGTCACCACCTCCTTGAGAAAACGCAAACGGTTGTCGCGCGAGCCGCCATAGTCGTCTTGGCGCAGGTTGGACGAGGTGCGTAGGAATTGATCGACCAGATAGCCATTGGCGCCATGGATCTCCACGCCGTCAAAACCGGCGGCCATGGCGTTTTTCGCCGCCCGGCGATAATCGTCGATCACCGCCTGGATCTCCGCGAGCGTCAACGCGCGCGGCGTCGGGCAATCCACCATCGCGCCCGCGCCGGTGGCCGGGTCGACCTTCCAGATTTGCCCCTGAAACGGCACGGCGGACGGCGCCACCGGCAGCGCGCCCTGATGGAAATCGGGGTGCGACATCCGCCCCACATGCCACAGTTGCAGAAAGATATGTCCGCCGGCGGCATGCACCGCCTCGACGACGCCACGCCAGCCCGCCACTTGCTCGGCGCTATGGATGCCGGGGGTAAAGGAATATCCCTTGCCCTGCGGCGAGATTTGCGTCGCCTCGGTCACGATCAAGGCTGCGGACGCACGCTGCGCGTAATAGCGCGCATTGAGCGCATTGGGCACGTCGCCCGGTTGCATGCTGCGCGCGCGCGTCATCGGCGCCATCACCACGCGGTGCGGCGCGGTCCAACCCGCCAGCGTGACGGGCGAGAACAACGGGGAGTCCCCCGCGATGGAGGTTTGCATCGTTCGCTCCTAAGAAAAAAGCGTGATCGGCCACGTTACAAAATCGACGGCCAGACTCCGCCATCCACGCGCAAGGCGGCGCCCGAGGTGGCTGAGGCTTGCTCCGAGGCCAGATAGACCACCATGTTGGCCACCTCGTCGGCACTGGCTAGACGGCGGATCAGCGACGCGGGCCGCTGCTGCCGGATGAAGTCCGCCGCCACCTCGGCCTCGGCGACCCCGGTCGCCCGCGCTTGCGCGCAAAGCATCCGCGCCACGCCTTCCGAATGCGTCGGCCCCGGCAGTACGGCATTGACCGTGACGCCGCTGCCGGCGAGCACGCCGGCCAGCCCGCGCGACACCGACAGCAGCGCGGTTTTGCTCATGCCGTAGTGAACCATGTCCGGCTGCGGCTGCACGGCCGATTCGCTGGAGATAAACTGCACGCGCCCCCAGCCGCGCTTCGCCATACCCGGCGCGTAGTGGCGCGATAGCCGGACCGCGCTCAGCACATTGACCTGGAAAAAACGCTCCCACTCGGTGTCGTCGATGGTAAAGAAATCCTGCGTTTGATAGATCCCCAGGTTGTTGATCAAAATATCGGTTTCCGGTACCCGCAAAAGGAAATCGGCGGCGCCGGCGGCGGTGCCAAGATCGGCCGCCACGCCTTCGACACGCGCCCCGGGGAGCGCTTGGCGCAGGTCGGCCACGGCCTGCTCGACGCGCTCAGCGCCGCGGCCGTTGATGACCACCTGCGCGCCCGCGGCCGCCAATCCCTTGGCGATGGCGAAGCCGATGCCGGCGGTGGAGCCGCTGACTACCGCACGGCGCTGACTTAGATCGATTCGCATATCGCGCTCCTCGTGCTCAAGGCTTGGTCAGACCCAACTGGCGCAGCAGCGTGGCCATGTCTTCCAGATGCCAGTTCTCGGCAATGCGGCCGTGCTCGACGCGATAGAGATCGAACGCCTGGAAATCCACCGTTTGTCCTTGCCCCGTCGCCGCGCCGAATTGCCCAGTGAAGTGGCCGCGGAAATGTAGATGCACACTGACGCGATCCCCCGCCACCACCATATCCGCCACTTCGGCGGAGAGGTCGGGCACCGCTTGGCGGAAAGCCTTGGACGCCTGCAACGGCCCGCTCGGGCCCTGCGCACGCCCTTCGGGCAGGGTCCGATCGGTAAAGTCGTCCGCCAATGCAGCGCGGGCAAAACGCTCGTCGCCGCTATTCCAGAAAGCGGCATAGCGCAGCGCGGCTTGAATCAGCGGCTGCGTCGCCGCCGCCGGCCCCGCCGACGCCAAATGTCTCGGCACCGGCAACGTTTCGGCTTGCGCCGGCGCGGCCAGGATCGGCAAGAGCAACGCCAGGCCGCTCAAGCGCAAAGTCACAGAAGATAACGTCATGGATAGGATTCCTTATCGTCATGGGTTCAACAACGTCCCTCATTGTGGATAAGGAAGCCAAGTTTGATAATTAAGGGGAAAATTGAATGATATTTCCACCAAACAGAATAATCAGCCGAACACGGCCACCACTTGCCGCGCCAAGGCCACCAGCTCGCCATCCGGGCCGAAAAGATGGGTGTCTTGATTGCTATAGCCATCGCGCGCCGCCACGAGGTCGACGTCGACGCGCCACCAGCCCTCCGATGGCACCGCCGCCGGGTGGCGCACGAACTCCAAGGCCCAACTCAACGTGCTGCCCGGCGTGGGCGCCGAGACCATCGACAGTGCCGCCGGCGGAATGGCGTCGGCCAACGCCACGATCTGCGCCTCATCGAGCGCCCCCTCGTCGCGCTGGCGCAGCAGCACCCGGTTGCCCGGCGTTTTAGCACCGCTGAAGGGAATCCCGCCCTCCCACCAGCGATAACCATAGTGCTGGGTGAAGTTGGGCACGACGCCGGGGATGAACGGCAACGCCGGCCCCGGCTCCCGCGCCGGCAAAGCCGCCGGGGGAACCGGTTCGACCCGCACCGCCGACTCGCGCAGACCGCCAAACACCGCCACGCAAACCGCCGCCACCTGCTCGCCGTCCATCAGCCGCGCCTCCATCTGCACTGCCGCCCTACCTTGACGCAACACCTGGGTTTGCAGGCGGATGCGCCCCGGCGGCAACGGCGCGACGAAGGTGGTGTGCAGCGACCACAAAGGCGGCGCATCCGGCGCCAGGCATCGCATCGCCTGTACCGCCAATGCCGCCTGAATGCCGCCGAACAGCGTGCGCCCTTGCGCCCAATCGTCGCTGACCTCTGCCGTGAATCCGCCGGCCGAGTCTGTCGCCCGCTGTACGGATTGCAAAATCTCATTGATATGCATGGTTTCCTCGTGTTGATGGCGGCGCAAGATGCCGCACGCCTAGCTTAATGATGACAAGGTCATTGCGGAAGTGGCAATATCGCCATATACCATGCAAATATCGCCGCCATCATGCACGACATCGCTGTGTTATTGACCGAGGAATGCTTCGCCGGCAGCGTCACCGGCCTGCTCGACGCCCTGGTGTTCGCCAACCGTCAAGCAGCGCGCCATGGCGATGCCATGTTCCGCTGGCAGGTTTTAAGCCCGGACGGCGCGGCGGTACGATCGTCGTCCGGCGTGCGCCTCATGGCCGATGGCAATTTTAGCCAAGCCGAACAGGCCGATACCGTCATTGTCGCCCCGGTCTACTTCCAGCGCCTGGCGGCATTCGAGGCCCGGTTGGCCTGCGAGCGCGATTTATACCGGCGGCTGCACCGCTGGCACGGCGCCGGCAAGCGGGTGGCGTCGATGTGCTCGGGGGTGGCGCTGCTGGCGGAGAGTGGCCTGCTGGAACAGCGCGCCGCCACGATCAGCTGGTGGTTGATTCCGTGGTTTCGCGCTCGCTATCCGGCGGTGCGGCTGCAGCCCTACGCGATGCTCACAGAGGCGGACGGCCTGCTATGCGGCGGGGCAACCACCGCCTATCTCGACCTGGCGCTACGGCTGGTGGAACAGCAAGGCGGCGCCGAGCTGGCGCGGGCCTGCGCCCGCATCATGCTCTCCGATCGCAACCGCGATAGCCAAGCGCCCTACGCCAGCCAGCACGACATCGCCGGCCACGGCGACGATCTGGTGCTGCGCTGCCAGCAATGGCTATCCGACCACCTCGACACGCCATACCGCCTGGCGCAGTTGGCTCAGGCCGCCCGCGTCAGCGAACGCACGGTGATGCGCCGCTTTCAACGCGTATTGGGGCAAACGCCCTTAGGCTACTTGCAGCACTTGCGCCTCAACGCCGCGCGCGAGCTGCTGGAGACCACCGCGCTCGGGCTTGACGACATCAGCGCGCAAGTCGGTTACGGCGATAGCGGCACCTTCCGCCGCTTGTTCCGGCGAGAGCTGCAGTGCTCGCCAGCCGAATACCGGCGGCGCTTCGGCAAACAAGAGCAAACCGAGGGTCCTTAGAACGCGTAGCGGAATGTCACGCCGGCAAGGTTGACCCCGTCGTTTGGCTCCTTGATGCCGGCATTGGAAAAGTGCTGCAGCGTCAATTCGAAGTCGGCGCGGTTTTGAAAGACGTAGCCGACGCCAATATGATCGCCGAATTGAAAAGCGGTGGACTCGCGCTTACCGTCGTTGTCATAGACGGCGGAAAATAAGTGGGCACCAACACCAGCTTCGATATACAGGCCTTTTTTATCATTGTGTTGCCAACGAAATACCGGCGTGATGCCCACATCCGTCAAGTTTTTATGTTGCTCTTGATTTTTATAACGGCTCAACTGCCATTGCCCCACCGACACATCCTAGGGCCTGTCTGCAAACTATTTGCGGCTGCGGCCGGCATCAGCCGGATGCAGCGCTAGAAGCGCGTCCCGCCGCAGTGTCATTCACTGCAAGGGACAAGCGACAACGCGATGCGCCAGCTGATACCGGCCCCGAAGGGCTGACCTGGCAAATGACCCTCTGCGTCGTTGGGCGGCTTGGCCTTAGAATGACTAAGGCCTGCGCCCCCCGCCTAGCATCTGGCCATTTGCCAGGCCAGCGCAGTTCACAAATAGTTTGCAGACAGGCCCTAGTAGGCGCCCACATGATGGTCGTCCGTCTGCCACCAGTGGACGTCGTCCCAATGCCACTGCACGCCAAGGCGTTGCATTTGCACGTGCTGCCCGCCGGCCGCCTCGGCGGATAAACTATCCGCTGCTTGTCCCGCCTGCATCAAAGACATGACCATCGGCAGCAGCCATGCCTTTCTCAGTATTTTTGCAGCCATATTTTTGGCCTTGGGTCAAAAACAAAATGACAATGACATCAATTAACCAGCAGAAAATACCCAAACTTACTTAACCCATAGCCATTCCCATTGGGTTTATCAAGGGTGAAATAAGCTCAGTCGCGTGCGTCCGCGGCTGGCGAATAACGCGCCACCACCGCGTCATAGCGGCCATCCTGCTTTATCCGCGCAAGCGACTTGTTAAACAAATCGCGCAGATGGCCATCGTGAAATACCGCCTGATAATCGGTCGGCGCGAACAGCGCAAACATCCTGATTGGCTGGCGTGTATCCAGATGGCTTTTGACCTCTTGATTGAAGTACTGGAAGATGCGCCGGTCGGCGACCGCCACGTCGACATGGCCGCTATAGAGCAGATTGTTCTCGATCCATTGCGGCGACACCTCAAGGTAGCGGACGTTATGCAGCGTCATGTGGCGGAAGGCATCCCCCAAGACAAGATGCGCATTTTGGAACGCCACCACGCTGTAATCGGACAAATCGTCGACCGAGCGCAGTATAATGCGGCGCTTGGCCAACACAAACGCCATGTTCTGATACTGCATATACGGCGCCGAATAAAATCCCGGCAAACCGCTGGATGCGCGCACGGTGGTGGCGACGTCGAACGCGCCGGCTCGCACCAGCGACACCATGCGCGCCGGCGGCACGAACACCGGATCGATCCGATAGCCCATGTCCGCGAAAACCGTGCTGATCAATTCGTATTCCAAGCCGCGGTGCTCGCCCTCGATGATGTAAGGCGGTTTGTTCAGGCCGAACAATACGCGCACGGCGGGTTCCGCGGCGTGTGCAGGCTGCATCGCGCCAAGCAGGATAGCGAGCATGCAAAACCCGCGCATGCCCCATTTCAGCATGGGCCGCATCGCCGCCTCGCAGAGTCTGAATATTCTGCTTTCAGCATACTTCACCCTCCCGAGGCATGACAGCCAAACCGTCCCCAGTCATCCTGGCAGGCCCGCAGCAGCGTCGCCATGCCGTGCATCACCTGCTGGTTGGCGTCTTCCACCGCCGGATGCCACTGAGCGACTCGTCGAGGCGGGGCAGATTACGCAGCCCTCCCTCGAGCAAATTCAGCCGTGTGCGCTCGGCGTCGCGTTCGCGCGCGGCCTCGGCCTCCTCCCGTGCGACCAATGCGCCGACGCCAATACGACGATGCGTTGCCGAGCAACGTCCAGCGCCGCTTTCGCTACAGGCCCTAATTGCCGTCTTGCCTTGCCGCCAAACATGAGGTGTCCCTTCCAAATGGCAGATACTCAATCTGCAGGGATTCATAATAACATATATTTTACATATATCTTATAAGCCAGCAAGATAACTTCATGCGCCGTGATAGGACTCCGACCAATCCTCAATCTGCAGTTGCGCCACCCGCCGGAAGGCGGGGTCGCTGGTAATCAAAACAGTCCCGGCTGTCAGCGCGTGCGCGGCAATCATGATGTCAAGATTACCCAACGGTGACGGCCCATTCCGCTCCAGCGCGGCGCGCACCATGCCGTACTGGGCGGCGACGGCGCCATCCCACGGCAACACGTCGATGCGCAAGAGAAATTCTTGCACCGCGCCGCGCAGTTTTGGCTCATCCGGCAGATTGGCGACGGCATAGGCCAATTCGCCATAGGTGATCGCGGTAATGCACAGTTGGCCGGCGGGGGTTGTGGTCAGGCGTCGGCGGATGGCCGACGTCTTATCCATAAGCAGGTATCGTACCGTATTGGTATCGAGCATGAATTGATGTCGCATGGTGCGCTGTCTCCGGTTTCATCGCTCCCGAACCAGAGACGCCGCGCCATGCCACCGGCCTGCGGCACTAGCAGGTGTCGCGCGTTTGTGGCGGAAGTCGGCGATCGTGGGTGAGAAAGTCGGTTGGCAGCTCCAGCTCTTCCAGTTTCTGGAAAAAGCTATCCCAGGAATCCGGTTTGCGCGACAGAATGACGTCGCCGGTGGCCGGGTCCTGACGGATAAACACTTCCTGACAGTCGAACTGAAAGACGCTCGGTAGCCGTACGGCCTGACTACGGCCATTCATGAAGAGTTTGGCGATATGTGCCAAGGCGGACCTCCACACATTGAAATCGATCGAAGTCTATGCCCCGCAAGGGGATAGATCAAGGTAATGCAACCGCCCAGCGCCTAGGGCGCCAAACAGCCCTGCCAAGTCGCGCGCGCGGCAGGAAACGCCCCGCATAACCGCTCGTAACCGAGTGTGGTCAAGCGGACCTCGCGACCGTCCGACAGTTTGAGCCACCCTAAAGCGACCATGGTGTCGAACATGCGCTCGGCACCGGGCCCGGACGCGTGAAAACGGCGTTCGCTCTGGTCGAGGCATGGCTTGAACAGGGCGCCTCGCGCAGGCGCGGTCAGTTGCTCACGCATGCCCAGCGCCTTATCGAGCCACTGCACCCCCTCTTCGGTCAATGCCACGCGCTGGTCGCTATCCATCACCAGATACTGGCTCTGCAGCATGGCATCGAACAAACCAACACCCAGCCGACCGCCGAGATGGCGATAACAGCTGCGCGCCTTGCGTAATGACGGCGGCGTGGTAGGCGTGAAGTGGCCGCGGCGTTCATCCATTGCCGCCGCCGCGTGAGACAGGGCTTGAATCGCCTCGGCCACCGCGGACGAGGCTAGGCGGTAATAGCGATTCCGTCCCTGCTGAATCACTTCCAGCACACCGTTTTGCAGCAGCATCGTCAAATGGTTGCTGGCCGACGACGGCGAAAGGCCGCTACAGCGCGCCAGCTCCGTCGGCGTCAACGCCAAGCCAGTCATCAGCTCCGTCAGCATACGCGCCCGCCCCGGATCGGAAAGCAAGCTGGCTAAACGGCTAAAATCAGTTAAATCGGGTCTGCGGGCAACATCCATTGTGCGATTCTCGCAGGGCTGGGTAAAAGATGTTTCATGCCGTAATGAAACATCATTAGCCGGCCAGAAAGGCGCTTTATTAGCACCGTGGGGCAGATTCCACCATTTCATCCGACATACGCGGAAAGAAACAGGTGGCTCACGCCCCCAATCAGCATGAAGGAGAAAGCACAAAATAACCCCATTGTCATTATCGACTTATGCGAGCGAGATAATCGGCTACCACGGCAGGTACCTGCGATACATTTCCCTGCATTTTTTGTACCAGGGTATCGCTGGTTTGCCGCTCCACCGGCGACAGCCGTGCAGCGGTCGACGTCCAATACCCCACCGCCGGATTGCCGGCGTCGGGCTGCAACAGCGCCGACAGGTGCATCAGCGCCGCGCCAAGCGCGCGGTCACGGGCGACGTGGCGGCCGGAATAGTAGATCAGACCCAGATTGCACAGCGCAGACGCGTCGCCTTGCGCCGCCGCCTTCATGAACCAGGTCAATGCCTGCGTTTCGTCTTGCGCCACGCCGCGGCCATTGTGATAAAGGCTGCCCATCACCGACTGCGCGCTGGCATCGCCATGGTCCGCGGCGCGCAAATACCACAGCGCGCCCTGCTGATCGTCCTCGGCGACGCCCCAACCGTTCAGGTACATTGCGCCTAGATCGCGCAAGGCATCGACGTCGCCCTGCTCGGCCGCCTTGCGGTACCAAGCCAGTGCTTGCGCCACATCCTGCGTCACGCCCACACCTTTGAAGTACATCACCCCCAAGTTGCGCTGGGCATTCGCCAGCCCCTGGTCGGCGGCCTTGGTCAGCCACATCGCCGCTTGTTGTTGATCTTGCGTCACGCCGCTGCCCTGGAAATACAGCATGCCCAGGTTGAACTCGGCCTCGGGCATGCCCTGCCCGGCCGCCTTGGCAAGCCAAGCGGCCGCCTGCTGCGGGTCGGCCGCCACACCTTGGCCGGCGTCATAGAGCATGCCGAGCTTGAATTGCGCCGACGCCAGCCCTTGATCCGCCGCCTTGCGGTACCAGTCGGCCGCCAGCGCCCAATCCTGCGTCACGCCCTGGCCCTGCTCATACAGCGCGGCCAAGTTGTTTTCCGCGTCGACCTGCCCCTGGGCGGCCGCCTTGCCGAACCAGTCGGCGGCTTGGGCGGCATCGGCGCTCACCCCGACGCCACGGAAGAACATCACCCCCAATTCGTTCTGCGCCAAGGCGTCGCCCTGCGCGGCCGCGGTCTGAAACTCGCGCAACGCGGTGTCGTAATCCTTGGCCTGGAACGCGGCCAGTCCCTCCAGGTACCCGGCCGAGGCGGTTGCCGTCCACAGCAAGCCGGCAAGAAACAGCAGCTTGATTTTCATTGTTTTCCCGTCTTAAGTAACGCGGACTATTATGCAATCCAATAGAACACCATCGCCAGACAACCCGCTCACAATGCCATGCACCATAGGAGCACGTCATGCCGCACACCGTTCGCCTGCACCGCGTTTTGGCCGCCGCGCCGGACAAAATCTACCGCGCATTCTTGGAGGCGGACGCCCTGGCCAAGTGGCTGCCACCCAATGGCTTTACCTGCACCGTGCATCAGTTTCAGGCACAAGTCGGCGGTCGTTTCAGCATGTCTTTCCGCCATTTCGGCAACGGCAACAGCCATACTTTCGGTGGAGAATATATTGAACTCGTGCCGTATGAGCGGCTGTGTTACACCGATGAATTCGACGATCCGAATTTGCCGGGCCGGATTTTGGTTACGGTAACATTGAAATCCGTTTCGTGCGGCACGGATTTAACCATCGTACAGGCAGGTTTGCCCGATGCCATCCCCCCCGAAGCGTGTTATCTCGGTTGGCAGGAATCATTGCAGAATTTGGCGCGATTGGTCGTGCCTGACATGCCGTCTTAATCGTTCTCCTTTAAATTAGCCACGCAGCAGAAAATAGGGACCTTGCGCGAATCAGCGCATTTTTTCCTTATCGCTGAATTATTCAACCCGTGCGCTATGCTTTATGCATAATAATAAACTATCTATCATGCGCTTTTAGGTTGACAGTATCTGATTAATCGGCTGACACTGGAAATACCACTAATTAAAAAATGGGTACTACCCAGCCATTCGGTGGTGCCCGCCAATGAGGAGCGCGCGTTATGTCCCGTCTATATAGGATGGATGTCAAAACACGTCTGGCAATCGTATTGGCTGTTGCGGTCTTTTGTTTAATCGGTCTATCAACATTCGCTCTTTTGAATTTGCGCGATGCCGCCATGCAGGGGCATCGAACACGGTTGCAGCACCTGACGGAACTGGCGGCGGGGGTGGTCAACGGTTACGTCAAACAGGCGCAAAGCGGCAAACTCAGTACCGCGGAAGCACAACGCCAAGCGAAAGAAGCCGTGCGCGCCATGCGCTTTGAAAACGGCAACTACTTCTTCATCTACGATTTCAACGGCCAGGCACAGATGGTGGCCGGCAATCCCAAGCTGGAAGGCCAGAACATGCTCGGCAAGACCGACGTCAAGGGCTACCCGCTGTGGGACAACATCGTGCGCCTGGGCAAGGAAGGCGGCGGCTTCCTCGACGTCTACTGGTTCCCGCGCGCCGGCAGCAGCACGCCGCTGCCCAAGCTGGGCTATGTCGTCGCGATCCCGGAGTGGCAATGGTCGGTCGGCACCGGCGTCTACATCGACGACGTGAATCAGATTCTGCTTGACCAAGCCATTCACTACGCCATCGGCGTGCTGGTGGCGCTGTTGTTGGCCGGCATCATCGGGCTCATGGTGGCGCGCAGCATCGTGCGCCAACTGGGCGGCGAGCCGACGCAGCTGATGGCCATCATGCAGCGCGCCGCGGCCGGCGATTTGAGCACGCATTTCGACGTGGAGGGAGACGGCAACAGCGTGCTCGCCCGCCTCAAGGAGATGCTGCAAGGACTCGGCGGTCTGGCGCAGAACGTCCGCCAAGCATCGGCCAAGCTGGAAAGCAGCGCCAAAGTGGTATCGGTCACCTCGGCCAAAGTATTGAAAATGGCCAGTGAACAGGCGGATGGCACGAGCGCGATGGCGGCGGCGATGGAGCAGATGACCGTGGCGATCAACCACATCGCCGACAATGCCCGCGATACCGAGGCGGACTCCAATCAGTCGGCCGAGCAGGCGGGTCAAGGGGCCGAACAGGCCCATCAAGCGGTCACGCGCATCCAGGAACTGGTCAGCACCGCCCAGGCGGCCACCGATAGCGTCAGCGGCCTGGTGGCGCGCGCCGACGAAATCGGTTCGATCACCTCGGTGATCAAGGACATCGCCTCGCAAACCAACCTGCTGGCGTTAAACGCCGCCATCGAGGCGGCGCGCGCCGGCGAGCAAGGCCGCGGCTTCGCCGTGGTGGCCGACGAGGTACGCAAACTGTCGGAACGCACCGCCAGCGCCACGGTCGAGATCGAGCAGATGATCCAAGGCATTCAAGCCGACACCCAGTCGGCGGTGGCGCTGTTGAGCCAATCGGTGCCGCAGGCGCGCGACGGCGCCGGCCTGACGCAATCCACCGCCGAGCTGTTGCAGCAGTTGCGCGCCAACATGCACACCACGCTTGGACGCGTGCGCGACGTGGCGGACTCGACCCGGGAGCAAAGCCAGGCCAGCACCGACATCGCCCAGCAAGTGGAGCGCATCGCCAACGTGGTGCAGGAAACCCGCAATGCGATGGACAACGCCGCGCAAGAAGTGGCGCAGCTGGAAAAGCTGTCGCAGTCGCTGAACCAAAGCGTGGCGCAGTTCCAAGTCTAACCTCGTAGCGTGCATGCGCCGTAGGCAATGCACGTCTTGTGCGCGCCCGCAGGCCGTGCGTTGCTTCGCGAACGCACGCTACCCGACTGCGAAAGGCATCCGCACAAGTCTTGTAGCGTGCATTCGCCGCAGGCAATGCACGTCTTGTGCGAGCCCTAGGGCCGTGCGTTGCTTCGCGAACGCACGCTACCCAAACTGCGAAAGGCATCCGCACAAGTCTTGTAGCGTGCATGCGCCGCAGGCAATGCACGTCTTGTGCGAGCCCTAAGGCCGTGCGTTGCTTCGCGAACGCACGCTACCCAACTGCGAAAGGCATCCGCCCAGGTTTTGTAGCGTGCATTCGCCGCAGGCAATGCACGTCTTGTGCGAGCCCTAGGGCCGTGCGTTGCTTCGCGAACGCACGCTACCCAACTGCGAAAGGCATCCGCACAAGTCTTGTAGCGTGCATTCGCCGCAGGCAATGCACGTCTTGTGCGAGCCCTAAGGCCGTGCGTTGCTTCGCGAACGCACGCTACCCAAACATGCGAAATGTATTTTGTTAGCGGTTCTTAGTCGTTCCGCCGTCCCCGCCGTCGAGCGCGATTTGCGCGATATCCAATTCACCGTCGATCGCCTTGTCCATCAATTGGCGCCCTGGCACGAGCTGGAGACAGCACGCAGCCTGCTCGCCGCCATCAGCTATAAGCTCAGCCACGTCCAAGCGGAATTACG
>NZ_JAFAND010000131.1 GCF_019232825.1 Paludibacterium sp.
CAGGAGCATGCAAACCGCCCTGTCGCGGTCAAGAAAAAGGGCGGCCGCTGGCCGCCCTGGAAATGCCACGTTCGTCACGCTCAGAACTTGTAGGCCACGCCCATCGAGGCCAGATTCACATCCGCTTCGCCAGTGTTCGAGCTGCCCAGTTGATGAAATTGCTCAAACTCGGCACGCACCGCCACATTGCGGGTCACGTCCCAATTGACGCCCACACCCCAGGTGCCCTTCAAATCGGTGGAGGACGGGTTGTTGGACCAAATGCGGACACCGCTGCCCGACGTGGCGCCACTGCCTTCCACCCGCGCCACGATGCCGCCCACTTTGCCGAAGACCGAGAACTGGTCGTTCAGCGGCAAAATGCCAACGGCCACCGCATTCACGCCGCTCGCCTTGTACTCCAGACTGCCTTGAGACCCCGTGCCGGCAATGCTATAGCTAGCCTTGCCCAGGTCGACGTAGCCGCCCTCGATCGCGAAGTATCGGTTGAGCTGATAGCCCAGTTGCAGCTTATAAGCGGTGTCGGTGTCATTCTTGGAAGCGTGGACGCCATATTGCGCCAACGAATTGTCCAGGTAGCTGGTATCCCAATCGACATGCGATTGACCCACCGAGCCCAAGACGTAGAAACCCTCAGCCATAGCCGGTGCAGCCAAGGCAGAAACGATTACGATCAGTGCAAATTTCTTCATAGTTATTGTCTTCTAAACGTGACGAAAAAAATAAAATGCCATTTCGCAAAGAAATGGCACAAAATGGTAACACTTTGTCACATTTAAATTCAATATTTAAATTATGTTTTTATGGCAAACATTTAGAAACGGTACGCGAGCCCAACAGAAGCCAAGTCGACCGTCGTCTTACCGGTTTCCGTGTTTCCCAGTTCGTGGAACTGCTCATACTCGGCACGTGCCGCCATTTGCGCGGAGATATCCCAATTAACGCCGATTCCCCATGCCGGTTTAAGGCCATTGGAAGAAAAGCTCTCCGATTCGCCGAGGCTATTGGAGCCCTCCGCTTTCACGTGGGCGTAGATCGCCCCCACCTTGCCGAACAAGGAGAATTGGTCATTGAGCGGCCACATGCCGAGCACCGCCGCATTCAGGCCACTGGCCTTGTACTCGCCTTGGGCACTCGCTAAGCGCGTGGCGAAATTGTAGCTGGCCTTGCCCAGGTCCACGTAACCACCCTCGACCGCCCAATAGGGGCTGAATTGATACCCCACCTGAAGTTTATAGGCGGTATCGGTCTCGCCTTTGGAAAAAGTGCCACCGACCTGTGTTGCCAAATTATCCACGTCGCTGGTGTCCAAATTGAACTTTGACTGCCCGAGTTCGCCCAGCGCATATAAACCGTCCGCCCAGCCCGGCGAGGCCAGGAGCAGCGTTGCCGCCAATAGCGCAAATCTCTTCATCATTATTCTCCCGTAATAAAACGAAGTGAGAAGCACTTATAAAAATAGAGAAAAATATTTTATTTTCAAATAGATAACAAATCGCCATCCGAAAAATATTGCACAAACAAAAAACGGCAGCCTGAGGACCCTCTGAAGCCGCCGTTTCATCTATCGAAAAAACGAGGAAGGTCAGAACTTGTAAGCGACACCCAGCGAGGCCATGTCAACAGTGGCTTTGCCGGTCTCCCCTCCGCCTAGCTTGTGAAACTGCTCATATTCGGCACGCAACGCCACATTACGCGTGACATCCCAATTGGCGCCGACGCCCCAGGTTGCCCTGAGATCGGTGGAGGACGCGCTTTGGTTCTTTTGCTGGCCGACATTGACCATGGTGTCGTTCACTTTCACCCTGGCGATCACCCCGCCCAGTTTGCCAAATAAAGACCATTGATTATTCAGCGGCACGATGCCAACCCCTACCAGATTGAAACCTTCCGCCTGATAGGCAGCATCTTTTCGTATGCCTGGCAAGGAGAAACGACTGCTTGCCTTGCCGAAATTCACATAGCCGCCCTCAAGGGCAAAATAAGGGCTGAACTGATGACCTGCCTGCAATTTGTATGCCGTGCTCTTGTTTTTTTGGTCGGAGCTAAACCCCGGCGCCGTCTGCTGCGTACCGCTGTAGAGCGCTTCCATGCCATCCACGCTGGCTTGCCCCACCGAGCCAAGCACATAGAATCCCTCCGCCAAGACAGGCATGGACAAACTGGACACCATCGCGATCAGTGCAAGGTTCTTCATTTTTTTCCAATCTTAAATAATTAGTTAAAACAAATTTAATCAAATATCAGAAAGGCGATCGAATTCTAGCGCCAGCCTGTCCCAATGGGCAATTCGGCACGGCATAACTCACCCAAAAACTCAAAGAACACGCTAATTGGCGAATTTTGAGCCTTTCCGGCACCATGGCGGTCTAGGTGAGCGATACGGTAAGGGCTCATTCCCCATGGAGCCCAACATCATGAAAACGCTTTTTGCCGCGGCCCTGCTGATTGCCGCGGGGTGCTCGCACGCTTTTGAATTGACGAGTCAGGACATACAGGAAGGGCAGCGCTTGCCCGAACGCCAGGTGTTGGACGGCTTTGGCTGTCATGGCGGCAACATCTCGCCATCGCTGGCATGGAAGGATGCGCCAGCCGGCACAAAGAGCTTCGCGCTGACCGTTTACGATCCGGATGCGCCAAGCGGCAGCGGCTGGTGGCATTGGTTAGTGGTCGATCTGCCGGCGGCGACCCGGCAATTGCCGGCCGGCGCCTCCGGCAGGCTCGCCGCAGGGCTGGAAACGCGCACCGACTTTGGCCGGTCAGGCTATGGCGGGGCCTGCCCGCCGGCCGGTCGCGGCATGCACCGTTACCAATTCACGATCTGGGCTTTGCCGGTGTCCAAACTGGACATTGCCGGGCCGCACGTGTCTCCGGCCATGATCGGCTTTTTACTCAACGGCATGGCACTGGGAACGGCGCGGCTCACTGCGATCTATTGGCATTGAAAGAAAGGAAGATGCAATGACGAACGGACGACGGCTGGTGCATACGGACCGGTTCTCCTGTTCGCGCGTGCAACCGCTGCACGACGTGCCGATCCTGCTGCCGACCATCGTCCGCATTATCGAGGGGCGCAAACGGCTGAGTTGGCAGGGCAAATGGTTGACGGTCGGCCCGGAAGCGTGGCTGCTATTGCCGGCAGGCCAATCGTTAAGCTTTTCCAATCTGCCATTGGCGGGGCGCTTTGTCTCGCAAACGCTCACCTTTCTCTCCCCGCCCGCTGGCGCGGCGATGCCGTCTACCACCCTGTCGCCGGCGCATCGTTTCACGGCGGGAGAGGCGTACTGCTTCGATCTGATCGCGGGTATGCATGGCAATGGGTTGTGCGAGGCGGCGCAAGCGGCTCTGATTGAGGCGTTCTATGCCGAGTTGGCGGCTTCGGGGGCGTTCGCCCGGTTGTTCCCCCCTAGCCGGCGAACCTTGGCGCAACGGTTGGCGGTGTACTTCAGTGCGGATCCCGGCGCCGAACATCGGTTGGAAACCGTGGCTGCGCACTTCGCCATGAGCCGCGCCACACTGGCGCGCCACTTGATCGCGGAGGGGGTGCATTTTCGCGACATGTTGGCCGAGGCGCGACTGAATCAGGCTTTGAGCCTGCTGCAACGCAACATGTCGCCGGAAGACGTGGCCGTGGCCTGCGGCTACCACTCGGCGCGGCGCTTCAATCAACGCTTTCAGCAACGGTTCGGCCTAAGCCCGCGCCGCTATCTGGCCACCTGTCACGAAGAGATAGATCGTTAATCGCGCGCGAGGCTCGTGCGCACGCGTGTGCGCGATTTCAGTTCATTGCACTGCGGGCAAAACCAATTACTGGCGCCGCAGGCCTGCAACCGCTCCATCTCGGCGCCGCAGTCCATGCAGTGGCCTTGCACGCGATAGTGCGCGCCACAGGTCGGACATGCCCAGGCCTTGCCTTGGGACACCAGTTCGCTTTGGTCGGCGGGACACCGTTTTTCCATTGCAGCACTCACTGATTACGCATGAAGTCGGCGGTATCCTGAAAGGCAGCCAACAGTTGCGCTTTCAGGGCCTCCTCGCAGATTAGTTCGCCGACCGCCTGACGCATGCAGTGCATCCACTGATCACGCGCGGATTCGTCCACGGCAAACGGCATATGGCGCATCCGCAGCCGGGGATGGCCGAAGGACTGGACGAACAACTGCGGGCCGCCCAGCCAGCCGGAGAGAAACATGAACAACTTCTGGCGCGAACCGGCCAGATCGGCCGGATGCATCGCGCGCAACGGCGCGGCGGCGGGGTCGGTGTCCATGATGTCGTAGAAGCGGTCCACCAGCCAACGCACCACCCCCTCGCCACCCAAGAGCTGGTACGGCGTCATGTCTTGCACCGCGCTCACTTCCCGCCCTCGCGCGCCAAGGCCAAATATTTGCCGTCCTCGCCATCGAAGATCTCTGCGCCGGCCGCGGCCAATGCGTCGCGCAGGCATTCGCGCGCTTCGTCGGCCTGACCGAGTTCCCATAGCGCTTGGCCCATCCGCAAGGCGATGTACGGGTTGGACAGCCCGCCCGGGCAGGTCAATGCATAGTCCAGCTCGGCAATCGCTTCATCAAAACGCGCAGCGAAAAAATGAACATCGGCAATCGCCACCTTGATCCACGTGGCGACTTCCCAGGCGCGCTGCGGGTCAGGCAGCAAATCCCAGGCGCGGCGGTAAGCGGCGAGCGCCTCGTCGAGTTGATCGGCCTCGGTCAGACGATCGCCATCCTCGCAGTGGTGCGCGATGGCTTGATAAGTCTTGGCGTCCAATTGGATGTCTGACGACATAGGCATTTCCAATGCAATATTTACAGATAATTAATAATAACATGCGGCGAATTGTCCAGATAAATCCGCACAATTCACACCCCCGGCAAAATTCCAGCCAGCTTGGCCAGGTTCAGGTGCTGTTCGAGCGAGTCGGCCAGACGATCTATATGCTGTTGGCGTAACGCCGGATAGTCGAGCGCCTCGGCGTGTGCGAGCCCGGCCCAATCCAGCAGCGCCGCGAGCGCCTCGGGGTGATCGAACAAGCCGTGCAGATAGGTGGCCAGAATCTGGCCGTCTTCCGATAGCGCGCCATCCGTTTTATCGCCCAAGCGCACCGCCGGGCGCGCCAGCGCCGCACCTTGCGTCACGCCCATATGAATTTCGTAGCCGGTCACGCTGGCCCCGCTCCCCATCAGCGCGCCTTCGACGCGCGTCAGGCGTTTTTCCGTCTCCAACGTCGTTTCCAGATCGAGCAAGCCGAGACCGGGACAGCTTCCCGCCTCGCCCTCCAAACCGAGTGGATCGTGAATCCGTTGCCCCAGCATTTGCAAACCGCCGCAAATGCCGATCAGTTTGCCGCCATAGCGCAGATGGCGCCGAATCGCCGGCGCCCAGCCGTTGGCGTGGAGCCAGGCCAGGTCGTCTCGTACGCTCTTGCTGCCCGGCAGGATGATCAGATCGGCGGAAGGAACCGGCTGGCCAGGCCCAACCAGCGTCAGCGCAACCTGAGGATGCAGCCGCAGCGGATCGAAGTCGGTATGGTTGCTGATGCGCGGATAGACCGGCGCCACGACGCGCAGCACGTCGCGATCGGCACCGGCCTCGGCCGAGCCTTTCTGGCTGATGCTGTCCTCGGCCTCGATATGCAGTCCGGTCAGATAGGGCAGCACGCCCAATACCGGCTTGCCGGTTTCGCGCTCCAACCAGTCGAGCCCCGGCTGCAATAAGGCAATGTCGCCGCGGAAGCGGTTGATGACGAAACCGGCCACGCGGTCGCGCTCGCTCGCCGACAGCAGCGCCAGCGTGCCGACCAGATGGGCGAACACCCCGCCACGGTCGATATCGGCGACCAGCACCACCGGGCAGTCGACCGCCTCGGCAAACCCCATGTTGGCGATATCGCCTTCGCGTAGATTGATTTCCGCCGGGCTGCCAGCCCCTTCCACCACCACACAGTCATATTGCGCCGCCAGGCGACGAAACGATTCCAACACCGCCTCGCGCGCCTTGGGTTTGTAGGCGTGGTATGGCACTGCGTCCATATTGCCGATGGAGCGTCCCTGAATGATCACCTGCGAGCCCATATTGGTGTTCGGCTTGAGCAGCACCGGGTTCATGTCCGTGTGCGGCTCGATGCCGCATGCGAGCGCCTGCACCGCCTGCGAGCGGCCGATCTCGCCGCCGTCGATGGTCACCGCGCTATTGAGCGCCATGTTCTGCGGCTTGAACGGCGCCACGCGCACGCCGCGGCGTGCGAGCAGCCGGCACAGGCCGGCGGCCAGCGTGCTCTTGCCGGCGTCGGAAGTGGTGCCCTGGATCATCAGAGATTTTGCGGACATGTTTTTGATCTCCGAACGCGCTTTTTTCTTGAGCACGTCCTAGAATGGCGGTTTTTTCCATGGCCGTCGCCCGCAAGGCGGCGACAATAAGCGCCGAAATATAGGCCTCTACCGTGATAAACGCCAGTCTTGTTTTACCCGCCCTGTTGCTCGATCGCCTGCTGGCCGAGCCGCGCCGTTTTCACCCGTTGGTCGGCTTCGGCTGGCTGACCGCGCGCACCGAGGCGCTGCTCTACCCGCGGCATGCGGACAGCGAGCCCGCTTGGCGCTTGCGCCTGCGCGGCATGCTCGGCATCGCGTTGTTGCTCGCGCCGTTCACGCTCTTCGCCGCATGGCTTGGCCGCTTGCCTGGCGTTGGCGTCGCGGCGGCGGTGATCCTACTCTATTTGGCAGTCGGCGCGCAGAGTCTGGCCCAGCATGCCGAAGCGGTGGCCGAGGCCTTGGAGCGAAACGATTTGCCTCTGGCGCGTCATCGCGTCGGCATGATCGTCAGCCGGCAAACCGGCGAGCTGACCGCCGGCCAGGTGGCGCGCGCCACGGTCGAGTCCGTGCTGGAAAATGGCGGCGACGCGGTCTTTTCGGCGCTATTCTGGTTTTTGCTGGCCGGCGCGCCAGGGGTGGTGCTCTACCGGCTGTCGAATACGCTCGACGCCATGTGGGGCTATCGCAACCAACGCTATCAGTACTTCGGCTGGGCGGCAGCGCGTTTTGACGATTTGATGAATCTGGTGCCGGCGCGGCTGACCGCACTGACCTATATCCTGCTGGGCAACACTCGCCAAGGCTTGCGCTGCTGGCGCGCGCAGGCGCCGACCTGGTACAGCCCCAATGCCGGCCCGGTGATGGCCGCCGGCGCCGGCGCGCTGTCGGTGTCGCTTGGCGGCGCCGCGGTCTATCACGGCAAAACCAAACAGCGCCCGGCGCTTGGCGCCGGCCGCGACCCGGAAACCGCCGACATCCGCCGCGCGGTGGCGCTGGTACGGCGCGGCATGTGGGCCTGGGGGCTCTTGGCGCTGGCCGCCAGCTTGGCAATGGGAACGATTCATGCTTGAACACGGTGGCGGCCTCTTGGCCGCAGCGCAACGCTACGGCATCGCCTTGAGCGATTGGATCGACTTGTCGACCGGGCTCAATCCCCATGGCTGGCCCGTACCGGACATTGCCATGCGTGCTTGGCAGCGCCTGCCTGAGCCCCACGATGGTTTGGAGGCCGCGGCGGCGGCATTCTACGGCGCCGACGGCCTCCTGCCGGTGGCCGGTTCGCAAGCCGCCATCCAGGCGCTGCCGCGCTTGCGACCTCTTTGCCGCGTCGGCCTGCTCGACTTCACCTACGCCGAGCATCCGCATGCCTGGCAACGCCAGGGCCATGCCATCACGCGCCTGACGCCCGGCGCCATCGACGCCGCGCTCGATCAATTGGATGTGCTGCAATTGACCACGCCCAACAACCCCACCGGCTGGCTGCCCGAACCGGCGCAACTGGCCGATTGGCATGAACGGCTGGCCCGCCGCGGCGGTTGGCTGTTACTGGACGAAACCTTCCTCGACGTCACCCCTGAACGTAGCTTGCTGCCGCGCGCCGGTCAGCCTGGGCTGATCATCCTGCGCTCGATCGGCAAATTCTTCGGCCTGGCGGGTGCCCGCGCCGGCTTCGTGTTCGCCTGGCCGGCACTGCTCGACGCGTTGCGCGACGAACTTGGCCCCTGGGCGCTGTGCGGCCCGACGCGCCAAGCAGTGCGTCAGGCGCTGCAAGACCGCGACTGGCATGCCGCGATGCGCGTGCGTCTGCCGCAAGAAAGCGCTCGGCTCGCCGGTTTGCTTACCCGCCACGGCCTTGCACCCGATGGCGGCTCGCCGCTGTTTCAGTGGTTGCGCCATCCCGATGCCGCCGACCTGCACGATCGGCTCGCGCGCCAGGGCGTGTGGACCCGCCTTTTTGCCGAACCGGCCAGTGTGCGCTTCGGTCTACCCGAGAACGAAGCGGCGTGGGATAAGCTCGAGGCGGCATTGGCAGCGCATGGGCCGACGGCGATCAAGATCTAGATCAAGTTTTCTGAAATCGACTTTACCCATGAATCGATAATCACGTAATATCGCGACTACTTGACGGTGCCCACTTGGGTGAAACGGGAATGCGGTACAAGCCGCAGCTGTCCCCGCAACTGTAAGCGAAGAGTTCGGATCACATGCCACTGAGCGCAGGCTTGGGAAGGCGATCCGCAACGATGACGCGCGAGCCAGGAGACCGGCCGTCTGGGGACACGTCGAATTCGTTTTTTACTCAAAGGGTTTGGCTGAAAAACGAATTCGACGTGTCCATCTTGTCGACGTGAGCACAAACCGGCCGGGACGAGCCGGGGGACAAGCAGAGCGCCGTACTTGCCTTTTTAACGGCCGCTGCCCTCGCTCTCGACGACGTACTGTCAACGAGGGCCTCATGCGATTCGACCTTTCCGCTCTGACCGGGAACCATCCCGCCGGCAAGCGCCAACTGGCTGCCACGCTGCTATTTCTCATCGGCGTCAATCTTGCCGCATGGGCCTGGGCCTTCACCGCTTTTTCACGCCACCCCGCCCTGCTCGGCATGGCATTCCTCGCTTATATTTTCGGCCTGCGCCACGCGGTCGACGCCGACCATATCGCCGCCATCGACAACAGCGTGCGTAAGCTGATGCAGGAAAACCAGCGTCCGTTCGGCGTCGGTCTGTTCTTTTCGCTGGGGCACTCGTCGGTGGTTGTTCTGATGGTGGCCGCCATCGTATTCGCCACTGCCTCGCTGCAAGGTGAAATGGGGCAACTCAAAGCCGTCGGCAGCGTGATCAGCACCGCCGCATCGGGGTTGTTCCTTTTGGGCCTCGCCGCGCTCAACCTCTCGGCGCTCAACGGCATTTGGCACAATTTCCGCCGCGCGCAACGCGGCGAAGCCATCTGTGAAGAGCAACTCAATATTCTGCTCGCCAGCCGCGGGCTGATCGCCCGGTTGTTGCGTCCCTTGTTCCGCATGGTGAGCAAGAGTTGGCACCTGTTCCCGGTAGGTTTCCTGTTCGGCTTGGGTTTCGACACCACCACCGAAATCGCGCTGTTTGCCATGGCGGGCTCGCAAGCCGCCCAAGGCATCGCGCTATGGCACGTGATGGTGTTTCCCATTCTGTTTGCCGCCGGCATGGCGCTGATCGACACGCTCGACAGCCTGATGATGGTCGGCGTTTACGGCTGGGCCTTCGTCAGCCCGATTCGCAAGCTATGGTACAACCTGACCATCACCCTGGTGTCGGTACTGGTGGCGGTGCTGATCGGCGGGTTGGAAATGCTGGGACTCATGGCCGAGAAGCTGCATCTATCTGGCGAGTTCTGGGCTTGGATCGGGCAGATGAACGATAACCTGGCCAATTTCGGCTACGTCGTCGTGGGCGTTTTTCTCGCCACCTGGGTGTTGTCGGCGGCGATTTATAAATGGAAACGCATCGACCAGATGGGTGGAGAAACCGCATGACCGCTGGCATCGTCCTGCTCAGCCACGCCGGCACCGATTTAGCCGCGCTCTCGCGTACGGATTTGCCGGGCGATTTCGCGCCGGTGACGGGCATCAACCTTCAGGCCATCGGCGACGAGGCGGCGATGCGCGCGCAGCTCGACCAGCGGCTATCCGGCGCGCGCATCGTGATCGTGCGCGTGCTGGGCCGTTTCGAAGCCATCGCGGGGTACGCACTGCTGCTTGAGCGCGTGCGGCGCACGCAAGCCGCGCTGATCGCCGTCAGCGGCACCGGAGAACCCGATCCGGAGCTCGCCGCGATCAGCAATGTCCCACCCGGATTGCAACAAGAGGTCAGCGCCTATCTGCAGGCAGGCGGCACGCACAATCTGGCGCAGATGCTGCGCTGCCTGTCCGACCGGCTGCTGATGACCGGCCACGGCTATGCCGCGCCGCGGGCGCTGCCTGAGCACGGCCTCTACCACCCCGAACTCGGCGCACTGGCAAGCCTGGACGAGTGGCGCGCCAGCGTGCGCCATGCCGAACGACCGACCGTGGGCCTCGTGTTCTATCGGGCGCATTGGCTATCGGGCAACACCCGCTTTATCGATAGTCTGATCGACGCGCTGGATGAGCAAGGCTTGAACGCACTGCCGGTGTTTACCGCCAGTCTGCGCGCGCCCGGCGAACAAGGCCTGCCGGCCGCGCTGGCGCCCTTCGCCGCAGAGCCGATTGCCGCGCTCGTCAACACCACGTCGTTCGCCATCGCCGAAGTCAATCACGATGGCCCGACGCAAGCCGGCTGGGCCGTGGCGGCCTTCGAGCGCCTGAACGTGCCGGTGTTGCAGGCCATCGCCAGCAATATGACCGAAGCGCAGTGGCGCGCCGCCGATCGCGGACTGAACCCGCTCGACACGGCGATGAACGTGGCGTTGCCGGAGTTCGACGGACGGCTTATTACCGTGCCGGTGTCGTTCAAGGAAGCACCGGATGACGCCGCCGGCAGCGAAACCGCCTACGCCCCGCTCGCCGATCGCGTGCGCCGCGTGGCCGGCATCGTCGCGCGCCAGGTGCGTTTGCGCGAGACGCCGCCGGCTGACAAGCGCATCGCCTTTCTGTTCACTAATTCCAGCAGCAAAGCGGCGCAGATCGGCAACGCCGTCGGCCTGGACTCGCCCGCCTCGCTCTGGGCTATCATGCAGGCGATGCGGGCGCAGGGCTATCGCATCGAGGGGCTGCCGGCCGACAGCACGACGCTGATGCACGCGCTGATCGATCGTGGCGCTTATGACCAGGCCTATTTGACCGCCACGCAACTGGCGCAAGCGGCCGCGCGAGTGCCGGCGGCGCGTTACGCCGAGTGGTTCGCCGAATTGCCCGAGGGTTTGCAAACGCGTATGCGGGAGCGTTGGGGCGAAGCCCCCGGATCGGCCTACGTGCATCAGGGCGACTTGGTTTTTGCCGGACTTGCATTCGGCAACGCTTTCGTCGCGCTGCAGCCGCCGCGCGGCTACGGCATGGACCCCGACGCCATTTACCACACGCCGGATCTGCCGCCGACGCATCACTACTACGCCCTTTACCGCTGGCTGCGCGACGAATGGCACGCCGACGCCATCGTGCACGTCGGCAAACATGGCACGTTGGAGTGGCTGCCCGGCAAGGGTGTGGGCCTATCGCAGGATTGCTATCCCGACGCGGTGCTCAACGACCTGCCGCTGTTTTATCCTTTCATTCTCAACGACCCCGGCGAGGGCGCGCAGGCCAAGCGCCGCGCGCATGCCACCATCATCGACCACCTGACGCCGCCGATGACCACGGCCGATACTTACGGCCCGCTGGCGCAGCTGACGCAGCTGGTCGACGAGTATTACCAAGTGGAAATGCTCGATCCGAGCAAGTTGCCGCTGTTGCAGCAGCAGATCTGGGACTTGATCAAGGAGACCAAGCTAGACGCCGATCTGGGCGCCATGCTGGCGCACGACCATGATCACGACCATGACCACGACCATGATCACGACCATGATCACGACCACGAGCATGATCATGACGATGACGATCATCATCACGACCACCCCTGGGATGACACGCCGGACGAACACGGCGTGCCGCGCACCTTGGCGCAGATGGAAGGCGTGGATGTCGCCCATTTGATCGAGGACATCGACGGCTATCTGTGCGAGCTGGGCGCCGCACAAATCCGCGACGGACTGCACGTGCTTGGACGCGCGCCGGAGGGCGATGCGCTGATCGACATGCTGTGCGCGTTGACCCGGCTGGCCAATTTGAACATCCCCAGCCTGCCGGGCAGCCTGGCTCGGCTGTTCGGATTGGACATGGCCGCGTTGGAACGCGATAAAGGCCGCAGGCTCGACGTCGAACCCGCCAAGCTCGCCGAACTCGCCGGCCGGCGCCTCGTGACCCAGGCCGACGCGATCGAGGCCATCGGCGAACTCGCTCGCCGGCTGGTGGCCGCCTTCGCCACGCGCGGCTTTGCCGCCGACGCGATCCCGACCGCCTGCGCCGACGCCCTGCCCGGACTGGCGGTCGGCGACGAACTCGCGACGGTGCTCGGCTGGATCGGCCGGCAACTGGTGCCGGATCTGGCGCGCACGCGGGATGAAATCGGCCACCTGCTCAATGGTCTCGCCGGCGGCTATGTGCCGGCAGGGCCAAGCGGCGCGCCGACGCGCGGCATGGCACACGTATTGCCGACCGGACGCAATTTCTATTCGGTTGATCCGAGAAGCCTGCCTTCGCAAGCGTCGTGGCGCATCGGCAGCGAGTTGGCGCGCGAGGTGATCGCCCGCCACCGGGCGGAAACCGGCGTCTACCCGGAGTCGGTCAGCATCAGCGTCTGGGGCACCAGCGCCATGCGCACGCATGGCGACGACATTGCCGAAATTCTGGCCCTGCTGGGCGCGCGCCCAGTCTGGCAAGCGGAAAGCCGCCGCGTGCAGGGCATCGAGGTTATCCCGCTCGCCGAGCTTGGCCGGCCGCGTATCGACGTCACGGTGCGTATCAGCGGCTTTTTCCGCGATGCGTTCCCGCACTTGATCCACTTGGTCGATCAGGCCGTCGAGGCGGTGGCGCGGTTGGACGAGCCCACCGAGCAGAATTTCCTGCGCAAGCATTACCTGGAGGATCTGAAACGCCAAGCACTAGGCGATCAAACCGAATCGCAGTCGCTGTTGCGCGTGTTCGGCTCCAAACCCGGCACTTACGGCGCCGGCATCCTGCCGCTGATTCAGCAGCAGAACTGGCAGGACGAGCACGACTTCGCCACGGCCTACGTCAATTGGGGCGGCTATGGTTATAGCCGCCAGCACAACGGTTGCGATGCGCGCGATGCGCTGCGCCATCGATTGGCGGGCACCGAGGTGGCGCTGCACAACCAAGACAATCGCGAGCACGACATTTTCGATAGCGACGATTATCTGCAATACCACGGCGGCATGATCGCCACCATCCGCAGTCTGAGCGGCAGACAACCGCGGCAAGAGTTCGGTGACAGCCACAACCCGGACAACCCGTCTGTGCGCGGCTTGAAGCAGGAGGTGTTGCGCGTGTTCCGCAGCCGGGTGGTCAACCCCAAGTGGCTCGCCAGCATTCAACAGCATGGCTACAAGGGCGGGCTTGAGCTGACCGCGACGGTCGACTACCTGTTCGGCTACGACGCCACCGCCCATGTGGTCGACGATTGGGTTTACCAAGAGCTGGCCGAACGCTATGCGCTCGACGCCGGGATTCAGCAGTTTCTGGCAGACAATAATCCCTGGGCAATGAACGCCATCACCGAGCGGCTGCTTGAAGCGGCCGAGCGTCAGCTATGGGCCGAGCCGGACGAGGCGACGCTGGCGCGGCTCAGAGCGCTCCATTTGCAGAGCGAAGCCTGGCTGGAATCGCGTGGAGAATCGACATGAAGTGGGTGTACCCGTTTGCCGCCATCGTCGGCCAAACGCAGTTGAAACAGGCGCTATTGTTGTGCGCGGTCGATCCGACCCTCGGCGGCGTACTGATCCGCGGCGACAAGGGCAGCGCCAAGAGCACGGCAGCGCGCGGTTTGGCCGAGCTCTTGCCGCATATCGCGCGCACGCCGGGCTGCGGCTTCAATTGCGACCCCGTCGCGCCGCTGCCCGAGTGCCCGGTGTGTGCCGGACAACACGCCGAAGCGCTCGACGCGCCCGCGCCATTCGTCAACTTGCCGCTTGGCGCCACCGAAGACCGTGTCCTCGGCAGCCTGGACTTCGAGGCCGCGCTGCAAAAGGGTCGTCAGGCGTTCAAACCCGGCCTGCTGGCCCACGCACATCGCGGCATTCTGTACATCGACGAGGTCAATCTGCTGGCCGATCATCTGGTCGACGTGCTGCTCGACGTCGCCGCCATGGGCAGCAATACCGTCGAACGCGAGGGATTGTCGCTGACGCACCCGGCACGCATCTCGCTGATCGGCACCATGAACCCGGAAGAAGGCAACCTGCGCCCGCAGCTCCTGGACCGTTTTGGACTGATGGTCGATGTGACCGCGCCCCAAGACCCGCAGGAGCGCAGTCTGGTGGTGCGCCGCCGCTTGGCGTTCGAGGCCGACCCCACCGGCTTTGCCCACGAATGGCAAACCGCCAGCGACGCGCTGCGGGCGCAACTGGCGCGGGCTCGCAAGCACCTTGCCGCCACGGTGATGCCGGACAGCTTGCTCGCCTTCATCAGCGAGCTGTGTTGCGAATTCGAGGTGGCGAGTCTGCGCGCCGACATCGTGCTATATAAGGCGGCCCGCGCGTTGGCCGCCCTGGCCGGGCGCGAGTGGGTCGAGGCCGAGGACGTGCGCGACGCCGCGCGCCTGGTGCTGCCGCACCGCCGCCGCCATAAGCCGTTCGAGCAGACCGGCATGGACGAGGACAAGCTCGACGACCTGCTGCAGCGCCATCAAACGCCGCCGGACAGCAACGATACGGCAGCGGATGAAACGCCGGAGCAGTCCCCCCCCGACGGCAATGAAGGTGACGGCGCTGGCGGCGATACGCTGATCGCCGCCGGCACGGCGCAAACCATTGGCCGCTTGCAAGTGGACAGCCCGTCGCGGGCCGGCGCCACGGGACGACGCAGCCAAGCGCAACACAGCGCGACCGGGCAGTATGTGCGCGCGGTGCCGGATGAGGCGCCGACACAATTGGCGCTCGACGCCACGCTGCGTCACGCGCTGATGCGCAATCCCAATGATTTTGCCGTGACCCGCGCCGACCTGCATCGCAAGGAGCGCGTCGGCCAACAAGGCAACCTGATTTTGCTGGTGGTCGACGCATCGGGTTCGATGGCGGCCGAACAACGCATGGCGGCGGTCAAGGGCTGTGTGTTGGGACTGCTGTCGGATGCCTATCAGCGCCGCGACCAGGTCGGCGTGATCGCCTTCCGCGGCCGCGAGGCGCAACTGGTGCTCTCGCCCACGCGCCAGGTCGAGCAAGCGCATACCGCGCTGGAGCAGTTGCCCACCGGCGGGCGCACGCCGCTTCCGCACGCGCTGGCATTGGCCGGGGAGACGCTGGCGCGCCAGGCGGCTGATCTGGCCCCGCTCTTGGTCATTCTGTCGGACGGCCGTGCCAACGTGGCGCTGACCGAGGGGCAGGACCCGTGGCGCGAGTCGCTGGCCGCCGCCGAGCAATTGGCGCAACACGGCCATGCCGCGCTGGTGCTCGACACCGAAACCGGCTTCGTGCGCATGGGACGCGCACGCGCGCTCGCCCAGGCGCTTGGCGCCGAATACCTGCCGCTGGAAGCGCTCTCCAGCGAACAGTTGACTTTGACGATTCGCGAAAGGCTTGGCCGATGACTGGCAAGGTATTTTTGATCGGCGCCGGCCCTGGCGACGTGGAACTCTTGACGCTCAAGGCAGTACGCTGCCTAGGGCTTGCCGATCTGGTGCTGATCGACGACCTGGCTAGCCCCGATGTGTTGCGCTTTGCCGCGCCCGGGGTCGAGGTGATTCATGTTGGCAAGCGCTGCGGCGCGCATTCGGCGGCGCAGCACGAGATCGAGGCGCTGCTTGTCGATGCCGCGCGCGCCGGCCGCGTTGTGGCGCGCGTCAAAGGCGGCGACCCTTTCATTTTCGGTCGCGGCGGCGAAGAAATGTTGACGCTGCGCGCCGCCGGCATCGACGTGGCGGTCATCAACGGCATCACCTCGGGCAGCGCCGTGCCGGCCACGCTCGGTATTCCGCTCACCCATCGCCACTTCGTGCACGGCGTGACCTTTGTCTCCGGCCATAGCCACAAGGACGGCGACGAGCCGGACTGGGCGCGGCTCGCGCAAAGCGGCATGACGCTCGTGGTGTACATGGGCTTGAACCATGTCAGCCACATCGCCGACGCGCTCATCGCCGGCGGGCTGGCCGCCGACACGCCGGCCGCCGCGATTCAATACGGCACCCGGCCCGAGCAGCGTCAGGCACTGGCCACTTTGGCCACGCTTGCCGACGCGGTGAAAAACCAAGGCATCGGCAGCCCCGCGCTCTTGGTCATCGGCCGCACCGTTAGCCTGGCGGACGCCGCCTCATTCATCCCATCGACGCAACACAAGGAATTGACATGATTATCTGCATCGGCGCCGGTCCCGGCGATATTGGCTACCTGCCCCGGCGTTCGGCTGAACTGTTGGCCAACGCCGACGTGGTGGCCGGCTTCAATGCCGTGGTCGACGTGGTGCGGCCGTTGATTCCGGAGCGTGCCGAGGTCATCCAGATGGGGTATCGCGATCAGGTGGCGCAGCTCGATCGCGTCGCCGCGCTGCATCACGCCGGCAAGCGTTGCGTGGTGGTGTTCATGGGCGACATCCACTTCAGCGGTTTCCAATATCTGGAGCGTGTCGAACGCGCTTGCGGCCATCCGGTGGAAACCATGCCCGGCATCACCTCGGCGCAAGTGTTGGCCTCGCGCGCCAAGGTGTGCTTCGACGAAACGAGTTTCATCACGCTGCACCGCCGCGGCGATCTGACGCCATTCAAGCGCCATCTGGTGCATGTACTGCAAGACGAGCGCAACGCCATCGTCATTCCTTGCCCCTGGGATGAGGCGCGCTCGTTCATGCCCTGGCACATTGCCGCATACCTGATGGAAAACGGCATCGACCCGACGCTCAAAACCGAAGTATGGGAAAACCTTACCCGCAACGAAGCCGAATGGCACGGCACACTGGCCGAATGCGCCGAGCATCGCTGTTCGGACATGAGCATCATGCTGATCCGCTGCAAGACCCCGATGGCAAGCCAGATCGAACCGCCGCCGGGAGCCGTGGCATGAGCGACATGAAAGACGTCGCCGTGCTGTTGGCCGGACACGGCAGCCGCGATCCGGACGGCGTCGACGAGTTTGCCCAGCTGGCGGCGATCATGCGCGACAAGCATCCCGCGGCATTGGAATACGGCTTTCTCGAGTTTGCGCGGCCAACGCTGACGGAAGCCGCCGAGCGGCTGATCGCCGGCGGCGCGACGCGCATCGTCATGACGCCGGCCGTACTGCTCGCGGCCATGCACGCCAAGAATGACCTGCCAAGCGAATTGCAGGCCCTGGCACGCGACTATCCGGCAGTCAGTTTCCAGTTCGCCGCGACGATGAATCTGCATCCGACACTATTGGCCGTGTGCCGCGAGCGCTTGATCGCCTCCGAGACGCAATCGTCCGCCACCGTGTCACGCGCCGACACCTGCCTGGTGGTGGTCGGCCGCGGCACCAGCGACCCGGATGCCAACGGCGACGTGCACAAACTGGCACGCATGCTCGCCGAGGGCATGGGCTATGGCGCGAGCTTCGTCTGCTATTCCGGCACGGCCCAGCCGCTGGTGGCCGATGGCTTGGCGAGCGCGGCGCGCCTTGGCTGCAAGCGTTTGGTGGTATTGCCCTACTTTCTGTTCGACGGCGTGCTGGTCAAGCGCATCTACCAAGCCGCCGACGACCTGGCCGCGCGCGCGCCGGAAATCGAAGTACTCAAAGCCGGCTACCTGGGCGTGGACGCGCGCGTGGCCGACGTATTGCTCGAACGCGCCGAGCAAGGCGTGAACGGTGACGCCAATATGAATTGCGCACTGTGCCAATATCGCGTGCGCATCGTCGGCATGGAGCACAAGGTCGGCATGCCGCAGCAGGCTCACCACCTCAAGGCGCGCGCGGATGCCCAATCCGCCGGGGAGATTAACTGGCCGCCCTATACGCCGCATCCGATCGAAGCCGAAAGCATGCGCATCATCACCGCCGGGCGGGACTGGTCGATCTACCCGACCGATCAGCATCTGGCGCTCAAGCGGCTGGTACACACCACGGGCGACTTCACCTGTGTCGACGACATGTTCTTCTCGCCCGGCGCGGCCGAAACCGGCATGCGCGCGCTGTTGCGCTGTCAGCGCATCGTGACCGACGTAACCATGGTTGAGACCGGTCTCAAGCGCGCGGTGCTCAAGCAACTTGGCGTGGAAACCTGGTGCGGCGTGCACGACGAGGAAACCCGGCTGGTGGCCGAGGCGCATGGGCTCACCCGCTCGGCCGCGGGCATCCGCCGCGCCTGGGAGAAATTCGGCAACGACGTGGTGATCGCCATCGGCGACGCCCCGACCGCCATCATGGAAGTGGTTCGCTTGGTGCGCGAGCACGGCTGGCGCCCGCAACTGGTCGTCGGCCTGCCGGTCGGTTTCGTCGGTACGCGCGAATGCAAGGACGCGTTGCGCAAACTGATGCAGGTGCCGCGCATCACCAATAGCGGCACGCGCGGCGGCTCGCCGTGGGCCGCCACGGTGGTTAACGCGCTGATGATCGCCGCCATCGATCACGTCTACCGCGAGAAGCAGGCGCAATGAGCCAGCGCCGCGTCTTCGACCTCGCCGTGCCGGCCCCGAACGGGCTCTTGCGCGGCCGCACCACCGGCAGTTGCGCCACCGCCGCGGTCAAGGCCGCGCTCATGCGCATGCTCGACGGCGTGATCGCGAGCGAGGTCGAAGTCAGTCTGCCGGACCCGGATTTTTATCTGCCGGTGCCGGTGGAACGCGTCGTGCCGCTGCCTGACGGCGCGGTGCGCGCCGAAGTGATCAAATACGCCGGGGACGACCCGGACAATACGCGCGGCGCGACGCTCTTCGCCGAAGTACGGCAAAACAGCACCGGCGCGCTGCGCTTTTTGGCGGCCGAGGGCGTCGGCATGGTCACCGCGCCCGGCTTGCGCATTCCCCCGGGCGAGCCGGCGATCAATCCCGTGCCGCGGCAGATGATGCGTTGGGCGGTGGATGAAGTGCTGGCCGGCCGGCACGACCCGGGCTTCGACCTGGCCATCGGCTGTGTCGACGGCGCCAAAATCGCCAAGCGTACGTTCAACCCAATGCTCGGCATCGTCGGCGGCATTTCCATTCTCGGCACCAGCGGCATTGTCGAGCCGATGTCGCTCGCGGCATGGATCGCCTCGATCGAGGTCTACATCCGCGTGGCGCTGGGCGATGCGCCGCCGGCGATCGCCTTCACGCCCGGCAAGATAGGCCGCGGCTTCGCCGCCGACACGCTGCAGTTGAAAAAACACCAAGTGGTGCAGATCGCCAACTTCGTCGGCGATTCGCTCGACCAAACCGAGGCCATCCTGCGCGAGCACGACGCCCGGCTCGGCACGCTATGGGTGCTGGGCCATCCGGGCAAGCTCGCCAAGCTGTTGGACGGCTCGTGGAACACCCACTCGTCCCATAGCCGCATGGCGATGCGCGGCGTGGCGCAGTTCGCCGCCGCGCAGGGGTTCGAACCCGACATTGTCATTCAGATCGAGAAAGCCAATACCGTGGAAAACGTGATTCAAATCCTGCGCCCGGATGCGCGCGCGCAAGCTTTCTGGCGCGCGCTGGAGACGCATCTGGCCGCCATGATGCACGCGCGCGTGTCCAGTGTGGACACGCTGGCCGTGCGCCTATTCAGCATGGACGGCACGCCGTTGGGAGAAGCCGCATGAGCCTGACGCTGGGACGTTTCATCGGCGTTGGCGTCGGCCCCGGCACGCCGGGCCTGATCGCCGTGGCGGCATTGGCCGACCTGCGAAGCGCCGACATCATCTACCTGCCGCGCGCGCGCTCGAGCGACATTTCCATCGCCCGCCAGACACTCGCCGGACTCGACATCGATCCGGCGCGTTTTCGCGAGGTGGAGTTCAATATGGACCCGGATCGTGGCGTGCTGGCGCGCCACTACGGCGAACTGGCGGCGACGGTGGTGGACGAGCTGCGCCAGGGGCGCACCGTGGCGTATCTGACCATCGGCGACGCCATGACCTACTCCACTTACGGCTATCTCCTTGCCGCGGTGCGCGATCTACTGCCGGCGGTCGAGCACAAGACCTGGCCCGGCATCACCAGCTTCGCCGCCACCGCCTCGGCGCTGTCCTGGCCGTTGGGTGAAGGCAAGGAACGCATGCTGATCCTGCCCTGCCCGGATGACATGGCGGCACTCGAAGCCGATATCTTAAGCCACGACATCGTCATCCTAATGAAGATCGGCCAGCGTCTGCACGACGTGTTGGCGCTGCTGACCAAAATGGACATCGCCGAGCACTGCGCCTACGCACGCCGCATCGGGCTCGCCGATCAAGTGCTGTGCGAGCGCGTCGACTCGCTCGACCCCGAAGATGCCGTCGGTTACCTGTCCACCTTGCTGATCCGCCGTACGGCGCGAGAAAAGAGACACCTATGAAAGTGTATTTCATTGGCGCCGGCCCCGGCGCCGCCGATCTGATCACGGTGCGCGGCGCGCGCCTGCTGGGCCAGGTATCGATGGTGCTGTACGCCGGTTCGCTGGTGCCGCGCGATATGTTGCAGCATTGCCGGCCGGACACCGAACTCTTGGATACCGCCGAGTTGTCGCTCGACGAGCAGGAAGCCTGTTACCGCCGTGCGCGCGACGCCGGTCAAGACGTCGTGCGGCTGCATTCCGGCGATCCGGCGATCTACGGCGCCACCGCCGAGCAGATGCGCCGACTGGAAAAGCTGGGCATCGATTACGAAGTCGTGCCTGGGGTGTCGTCGTTCACCGCCGCCGCCGCCGCGCTTGGCAGCGAGCTGACCAAGCCCGAAGTCTCGCAGTCGATCATCCTCACCCGCGTCTCCGGCCGCGCCTCGGCCGTGCCGGAGCTGGAGTCGATCGAGCGTTTCGCCGCGCATCGCGCCACCATGTGCATTTTTCTTTCCGGTCAACGGCTGAAGGACACCGTGGCCGATTTGCAAAAGCATTATCCGGACAGCACGCCGGTGGCGCTCGTGCGGCGCGCGAGCTGGTCCGACCAGAGCACCCACCGCAGCACGCTGGGACAATTGCTGGGCGAGATCAAACAGAAGGATTGGCTGTTGACGACGCTCTTGTTGATCGGCGACGCGTTGTCGCGCGAGGACGGCGTCGAATCTTGCCTGTATTCGGCCGGCTATACGCACATTTTCCGCGACAGCGATGAGCGCAAGGCCAAGAAGGCGGCCAATGCCGGGGACGCCTAAGTGAGCGAACTCGGCATCTGGCTGGTGCGCCCCGAAGCCGAGCCGCTGGGACAGCGGCTGGCCGCCGCGCTCGGCGGCGAACTCTACCGCCCATGGCAAACGCCAGAGGCCAACGCGCGCCTGCAATTCCACGCCGTCTGGCGCGCGCGGCGGCAATGGCTGCTGGTCATGGCCAGCGGTATCGCCGTGCGCTATCTGGATGGCCTGCCGCAAAGCAAGCTGTCCGACCCGGCGGTGGTGGTGCTGGACGAGGCCGCACGCTTCGCCATCGCGCTATTGAGCGGCCACGAAGGCGGCGCCAATGCCCTGGCCTACGCCGTCGCGCGCGCCAGCGGCGCGCAGCCGGTCATCACCACCGCCAGCGAGGCGCTCAAACCCCTGACGCTCGGCATCGGCTGCCGCCGCGGCAAAGACACCGAGGCCATCGAGCTGGCGGTGCGCGCCGCGCTCGGCCATCGCCCGCTAAGCGCCGTGCGCGAAGTCGCCACGATTGACCTCAAGGCCGACGAGCCGGGCTTGTTGGCCTTCTGCGCGCGTCACAACCTGCCGTTGCGCGTCATTGCCCAAACGGACGTCGCCGCGCGCGGCTGGACCGACAAACCCTCCGCCTGGGTGCGGCACAACGTCGGCGTCGATGGCGTGTGCGAGCCCTGCGCGCTGATCGCCAGCCCGCGCGGCCGGCTGATCATCCCCAAAACCGCCCGCGACGGCGTTACGGTCGCCGTCGTCGAAGACAGCATTGAACAGGAACACACACAGGCATGAGCGGCAAACTTTATCTGGTCTCGGTCGGTCCGGGCACCACGCAATTGATCCCCCCGATGGTGCGCGAGGCGCTGGCGGCCTCCGACGTCATCGTTTCGTACGAGCTGTATCTGACCTGGGTACGGCCCTGGGTCGACGGCAAAGAGATCCACACGCCGCCGATGACCCAAGAGCGCGCCCGCGCGCAGCTGGCGCTGGAGAAGGCGCGCGCCGGCCATACGGTGGCGCTGCTTTCCAGCGGCGACATCGGCATCTACGCAATGGCCGCGCTGGCGTTCGAAGACATGCTGGAGACCGACGACTTCGACGTGCAGTTGATCCCCGGCATCACCTCGGCCAATGCCTGCGCCTCGATCCTCGGCTCGCCGCTGTCGCACGACTTCGCCACGCTGTCGCTGTCCGATCTGCTGTGCCCCTGGACCTGGATCGAACAGCGTGCGCGCCACATCGCGCAAGCCGATCTGGCGGCGGTGTTCTACAACGTGCAAAGCCGCCAGCGCCAGGAAGGCGTCTACCGCATTCTGGACATCATGCTGGAACACAAACGGCCGGAAACGCTGTGCGGCATCGTACGCAACGCCTACCGCGAGGATCAGACGCACGACATCATGACGTTGGGCGAACTGCGCACGCGCCAGTTCGACATGTTCACCACGCTCGTGATCGGCAACCGCTTCACCCGCAAAAAGCGTGACTGGATTTTCACCCCGCGCGGCTATGGCAATTGGCAAGACACGCCGGACACCGTCAAAGCGGCGCAGTTGCCGGACAACGCCGTTTGGGTGTTTGCCGGCACGAGCGATGGCAACCGCCTTGCGCAGCAGCTTGCCGAAACCGGGCAAGCTGTGGTGGTGTCGAGCGCCAGCGAATACGGCGCCGAACAGGCGCAACTATCCTGCCCCAATGTGACCACCGTGTCCGGCCGGCTGGGGCTTGAGCGCCGGCGCGAACTGATGACCCAAGCCCACGCGCGCGCCATCGTCGACGCCACTCACCCGTACGCCAGCGAGATCTCGCAACAGCTGATCGAGCTGTCGACGCAGCTCGGCCTGCGCTATCTGCGCTTCGAGCGTTCGAGCCAGATTGCGGATTTCCCGGCGCGGCGCGTGGCCGACATGGATGAAGCGGCTCAACTGGCGATGCGGCTTGGCGGACGGATTTTCCTCGCCACCGGTTCGAAGGATCTGGCGCGCTTCATGCAAGCGCCGGGCGCCGAACACAAGCAATGGTTCCTGCGCATGGCCCCCGATCCGCTGCAATTGCAGCGCGCGCTCGATCTGGGCGTGCCGCGCGGCCATCTGTGCGCGATGCAGGGACCGTTCTCGCAGGAAGCCAACGAAACGCTGTGGCGAGACTGGGGCATCGATTGCGTGGTCAGCAAGGAGTCCGGCGAGGCAGGCGGCTACCGTGCCAAGGCCGAGGCGGCGGCGCGGATGGGCATTCCGTTCATCGTCGTCGACCGCCCGCGCATCGACTACCCGGCGCGCGCCGACAGCCTCGACGCCGTGCTCGCGGGGCTTGACGCATGAGTCAGCCGCGCATCCCGGTCACCGTGGTCACCGGCTTTCTCGGCGCCGGCAAGACCACCCTGCTGTCGAACCTGATTCACCAGAACCGCCAGCGCCGGCTGGCGATCCTGGTGAACGAGTTCGGCGAAGTATCGATCGACGGCGCGCTGTTGCGTGACACGGGATCGAGCCAGGTGGAAATTCACGACTTGGCCAATGGTCTCGTCGCCTACGACGACGACCAGGACTTTCTGCCGGCGATGCAGGCCATCTGGCAGCGCCGCGCGCTGATCGACCATGTGCTGATCGAAACCTCCGGTCTGGCGTTGCCCAGCGCGGTCATGGCCCAACTGCAAAGCCCGGCGCTCGCGCCCTATTTCGTGCTCGACGCGACATTGGCGGTGGTCGATACGCCACTGATGCTCTCTGACGATTTCTCGACCGGGGCGACAGGCGCCTTGTTCGGCGAGCAGCTGTCGTTCGCCGACATCGTCGTGCTCAACAAGATCGACGCGCTGGATGACGCAGCGCTATTGGCGGCGGAGACGCGCGTGCGCGCGGCCGCGCCTTCGGTCCGTTTTATCGAGCTGGCCTTCGAAGCCAAGCTCGACACCCGGCTGACGCTCGGCCTGCGCTTGCACGAGGCGGCCGCGGACCGCCAACGTCATTACGGCCCCATCGCCAGCCTGCCCGGACCGGGCTTCCGTCCGCTCACCGACCAGGCGGTATTCGACGGCCACAGCCATGGCGGCGGCACGGCGCACAGCCACGGGCTGTCGACCCATAAGCATTTCCATGAGCAGGATCCCGGCTGGCAGTCTTTCATGCTCAAAAGCGCCCACGCGCAGGACGGCGAGCGCCTGCGCGCGGCGATTGCCGTGATCGCGCGGGAGCAGCCGCTGCTGCGCGTCAAGGGCTTCGCCGCCTCGCAAGACAGCCCAGAGCGGCTGCTGATTCAGGCTGTGCGCACCCGCGTCGAACTGACGCGCGCGCCGCATATGCCGGCGCGCAAGGCACAGCTGGTCTTCATCGGTTACCACCCGAGCCGGCCGGCCATCGTCGAACGGCTCACCGAACTGACAGGAACCACTTGGCGATGAAAACCGACCCGCAAGACCACCTGCGCATGACGCAGAAACGCAAAGCCGGCTTCGAAAAGAAAAAGGCCGCCGCCACGAAGGAAAAGGGCCTGTTGATCGTGCACACCGGCACCGGCAAGGGCAAATCCAGCGCCGCGTTCGGCATGGGATTGCGCACGGTCGGCCATGGCATGCGCCTGGGCGTGGTGCAGTTCATCAAAGGCGCGCTGCATACCGCCGAACGCGATGTGTTCACCTGCTTCGACAATTGCGATTTCCACACCATGGGCGAAGGCTACACCTGGAACACGCAAAACCGCGAGGCCGACATCGCCACCGCGCGCCAAGGCTGGGCACAGGTCTGCGCCATGATCGACAGCGGCGAGTACGACATGCTGATTTTGGACGAACTCAACGTCATTCTGAAATACGACTACCTGCCGCATGACGAGGTATTGGCCAAGCTGTCGGCGCGCCCGGCCACGCTGCACGTGGTGGTGACCGGGCGTCATGCCCCGCAGGCGTTGATCGACGCCGCCGACCTGGTGACCGAGATGCGGCTCGTCAAGCACCCTTACCGCGAACAGGGCATCAAAGCCCAGCCCGGCGTGGAGTTCTGATATGACGCGCTTCTGCCCGGCCTTGATGATGACCGCGCCGGCCTCGCATCAGGGCAAGACCACGCTGACAGCCGGCTTGGCGCGCTTTCATCGCGGCCAAGGGCGGCGCGTGCGCGTCTTCAAAGTCGGACCGGACTTTCTCGACCCCTATATTTTGGAACGCGCCTCGGGCGCGCCGGTAGAGTCGCTCGATCTGTGGATGACCGGCGAGGACGATTGCCGCGCCCGGCTTTATCAGGCCGCCGGAGAGGCGGATCTGATCCTGGTCGAGGGCAGCATGGGCCTCTTCGACGGCACGCCGTCGAGCGCCGATCTGGCCGAGCGCTTCGACCTGCCGCTGGTGGCGGTGATCGACGCCGCCGGCATGGCGCAAACTTTCGGCGCCGTGGCGCTGGGGCTGGCGAGTTTGCGGCCACAGCTGCGCTTCCACGGCATGCTGGCCAACCAGGTGGCGGGTCAACGCCATGCTGATATGCTGTGTGAGGGATTACCACCATTTATCCCTTATAGCGGATATATTGCTCGTCAAGACGATATCGGCTTGCCGGAACGGCATTTGGGATTGGTGCAGGCGCAGGAGATCGACGACCTCGAGGCGCGGCTCGATCGCGCGGCGCGGCAAATGGCCACCACCGGCCTGGCCAAGCTGCCGCCGGCGATACCGTTCCCCCCGGCTGCGCTGCCGGCCATGCCGCCGCTGCTCGCGGGCCGCCACATCGCCGTCGCCCGCGATGCCGCCTTTTCCTTCCTCTATCCGGCCAATTTGCAGTGTCTGCGTGATCTCGGTGCGACGCTCACGTTTTTCTCGCCCTTGGCCGACGAGGCGCCGCAGGCATGCGACGCGCTCTACTTGCCCGGCGGTTACCCGGAGCTGCATCTGCAGGCGCTGGCCGCCAACCGCGTCTGCGCCGCGGCGCTCGCCGCGCATGTCGCCGCCGGCAAACCGCTTTACGCCGAATGCGGCGGCATGCTGTACCTGTTCGAGCATCTGACCGACCAGCATGGCCAGCGCGCGGCGATGCTAGGCCTGCTGCCCGGCGAGGCGACGCTCGGTCGGCGGCTGGCGGCGCTCGGTTTGCAACAGATCGAACTCGATGGCCAGCGGTTACGCGGCCATACCTTTCACTACTCGACCCTTGCCACCTCCCTGACCGTCGCCGCGCGCGCCACACGCGCCGTCGGAGGGACGGCAGGCGAAGCGTTTTATCGCCAGGGAAACGTACGCGCGAGCTACCTGCATGCGTGGTTCCCCTCCAACCCGCTGGCCACAAGCCGGCTGTTTCTCGACTGAAGGACGTTGTGATGCTGATTGAGCAGATTACCCCCATCCACAACCCGGCGCTGGCAGCGCAACTTAAGCACGCCATCGACCATAAAACCAAGCCGTTGGGCAGTCTCGGCCGGCTGGAGGGATTAGCGCTGCAAATCGGCCTGATTCAGCAAACCGCCACGCCCACGGTCGAGCGGCCGGCCATGGTGATCTACGCGGCGGATCATGGTGTGGCGGAAGAACGCATTTCCCTCTACCCGCCCTGCGTGACGCGCCAGATGGTGGAGAATTTCCTGGCGGGCGGCGCGGCCAGCAGTGTGCTGGCGCGGCAGAACGGTTTCGAGGTGGTCATCGTCGACGGCGGCGTCGCTCACGATTTTGGCGCACGCGCGGACTTGGTTGACTGCAAAGTGCGTCATGGTAGTCGCAATTTCGTGCACGAACCGGCGATGACGCACGACGAATGCGCGCTGGCGATGACACGCGCCAAGGCGGTAGTCGACGGTCTAGCGGGCAATGTGGTGGCCTTCGGTGAAAAAGGCATCGGCAATACCACGCCGTCGGCGGCGCTGATGCACCTGATGACCGGCATTCCGCTCGCCGAATGCGTCGGCGCCGGCACCGGACTCAACCGCGAAGGTATCGCCCACAAGCAGCGGGTCATCGAGCGCGCGCTGGCGCGGCACGGCTATCCGCAAGATCCGCTGGCGGTGATGGCCACCTACGGCGGCATCGAGATCGCCATGATGGCAGCCGGCATGCTCGCCGCCGCCGCCCGTCGCAAGGTGGTGCTCGTCGATGGTTTCATCGCCACCAGTGCGCTCTTGGTGGCGCTCAAACTGCAACCGGCACTGATCGATTACTGCGTGTTCTCGCACTGTTCGGACGAACATGGTCACACGCAGATGCTGCAATACCTCGGCGTCTCGCCGTTGCTGCATCTGAACCTGCGTCTGGGCGAGGCGACCGGCTGCGCGTTGGCATTGCCGTATCTGCAGGCAGCGGTGAATTTCCTCAGCGAGATGGCCACCTTCGAAGCCGCCGCGGTCAGCGAGGCGCTGGCATGAGTGCGCTGATTCGGCGCTTTTTCATCGCCCTGCAGTTTTTTACCTGCATCCCGATCCCGCGCTGGGTCGGCTTCGAGGCCGACTGGCTCAAGCACGCGGCGGGGTTCTTTCCGCTGATCGGCCTCGTGGTCGGCGCGCTTACCGCCGCCGTGTTCGCGGTCTGCGCGCATTGGTTGCCGCTGCCGGTCGCCATTGTGCTGTCGATGGCCGCCGGCGCCTACCTGACGCGCGCCATGCACGAAGACGGCTTTGCCGACGTATGCGACGGCTTCGGCGGCGGCTGGGAACGAGAGCGCGTGCTGGCGATCATGAAGGATTCGTGTGTCGGCAGTTTCGGCCTGACCGGCATGCTGCTGATGCTGGGCTTGAAATTCGCCTGCCTGACCACCCTGCCCGCCACGGCGCTCGTGCCGGCGCTTCTCTTGGCGCATCCGCTATCGCGCTTCATGGCGACGTTGCTGATCTGGCGCCTTGACTATGCCCGGCCGGGCGAGAGCAAGGCGCGCGCCGTGGCGGAGCACATGAGCGGCGCCGACGTGGCCCTGGCCGTCTGCGCCGGGCTACTGCCCACGCTGGCGCTGGCCGCCTGGCTCGGCCTGACCGGCCGCGCGTTGGCGGCGGCCTGCGCGTTCGCGCTTGTCGCCACGCTGTGGCTCGCCCGGCTGTTCGTGCGCCGTATCGGCGGCTATACCGGCGACTGCCTGGGCGCTGTGCAGCAAGTCAGTGAAGTTGCCGTCTATCTCGGCCTATTGGCCATGTTGAACCATTAATCCACTCCCACCTTAGGAGCCATGACGATGCAGATCCCCCACATTGCCCCCACTCACGACGCCGCGTTGGCCCAGCGCCTGCAACACGCCATCGACAACAAGACCAAGCCGGTCGGCAGTCTCGGCCGCTTGGAATCCTTGGCCAAACAATTGGGCCTGATTCAGCGCACCGCCGACATCGAGATTCGTGACCCGGCCATCTTGGTGTTCGCCGGTGATCACGGCGTGGTCGCCGAAGGCGTTTCCGCCTATCCGCAAGACGTCACCTGGCAAATGGTGGAGAATTTCCTGGCCAACGGCGCCGCCATCAACGTCTTCGCCCGCCAGACCGGCTGCGCCTTGCATGTCGTCGACGCCGGGGTCAATCACGACTTCGGCGTGCGCGACGGCCTGATCGATCGCAAAGTGGCGCCGGGCACGGCCAATTTCGCCCAAGGGCCGGCGATGACCCAAGCGCAATGCGCCCAGGCGCTGGAGCGCGGCATGGCGCTGGCGCGCGACGTACCGGGCAACGTGGTCGGCTTTGGCGAGATGGGCATCGGCAATACCACCGCGGCGGCGGCGCTGATGCACAAACTCGCCGGCGTACCGGTGGCCGATTGCGTCGGCGCCGGCACCGGCCTGACGCCGGAAGGCATTTCGCGCAAGCAGCAAGTGATCGAGGCGGCGATGGCCAAGCATGGCACGCTGTGCGATCCGCTTGCCGTTCTGGCAACCTTCGGCGGCTTCGAAATCGCCATGATGGCAGGCGCCATGCTGCAATCGGCTGCCGACCGCAAGCTGTTGTTGATCGACGGCTTCATCACCACGAGCGCCTTGCTGGTAGCGGCACAAGTACAACCGGCGATCCTCGACTACTGCGTATTCGCCCACGCCTCGCACGAAAACGGCCACGCACGCATGCTGGCCAAGCTGGGCGCCGAACCGCTGTTGCATCTGGATCTACGTTTGGGCGAGGGCACCGGCGCCGCGCTGGCGCTGCCGATCGTGCAGGCGGCGGTGAGCTTCCTGCGTCAGATGGCCACCTTCGAATCGGCCGCTGTCAGCCAACAGTGCATGTAAGCGTATGCGCCTTTGGCTGATCCGGCATCCGCGCCCCGAGGTCGAACCCGGCATCTGTTATGGCCGGAGCGACCTCGGGGTCGGCGACGATACGCTGGCCGCCGCCGTGGGCGCGCTCGCGCCACGCCTGCCGTCGGGCGTGCCGCTATTTAGCAGCCCCTTGAAACGCTGTGCCTGCTTGGCCGAGGCGCTGGCGCCGGGTGCGGTTCGCTACGACGCGCGTTTGATGGAAATGGACTTCGGCGCCTGGGAGATGCGGCACTGGCAGGACATCGCCCGTGCCGAGGTCGATGCCTGGGCGCAGGATCTCCCGCACTACCGCCCAGGCGGGGGCGAGAGCCTGACGCAAATGGCCGAACGCGTCGCCGCGTTTTGCCACGCCTTGCGGCATGACGGGGTCGAACAAGCCGCGGTAGTTTGTCACGCCGGCACCATCCGCCTGCTCGACACCATCAGCCGCGGCCTGCCGCCGCAAGCCGCAGCGGCAGAGACGCACAACATTCCCTATGGCGCGTTGCTGACGCTCGACACCCCGGAGGAAGGAATACGATGAGTTGCACATTAATCATGGGCGGCGCGCGTTCGGGCAAAAGCGCCTGGGCGGAAAGCGAGGCGATCGCCCGCGGCAAGGCGGTGATTTACATCGCCACCTCGCGTGTCGGCGACGCCGAGATGGCGGCGCGCATCGCCCACCATCGCGCGCGCCGGCCTGCGCATTGGCAAACGGTGGAGGAGTCCTTGTCCCTGGCGGCGACGCTCGCGGCGCACAGCCGGCCGGACAATCTGATCCTGGTCGATTGTCTGACGCTGTGGCTGTCGAACCTGTTGTTCGCCGAAGGCGAGGATTATCCCGAAGTCGGTGAGATTGCGCTGCCGGCGCGTTTTCATGCCGAACGCGCGGCGCTGTTGGAGACGCTGCCGACGCTGCCGGGCGACATTCTGCTCGTCAGCAACGAAGTCGGCATGGGCATCGTGCCGTGGGGGGCGGTGTCGCGCGCCTTTGCTGACGAAGCGGGCCGTCTGAATCAAGCGTTGGCACAGCGCTGTCAACGGGTGGTCATGTTGATCGCCGGCTTGCCGTTGACGCTCAAAGAGGTCGCAACTTAAGCTTATCCGCCTTGAAGTCTTGCCAGGAGGTTGCCATGACGACGACCCGCCAAACATGGCTACGTCTTTTATCCGCGTTGATCCTGCTGTTGCCGCTCGGTGCTTGCGCCAACCCGGACGCCTTGTGGCAGATCGTGCACGAACAATGCGTGCCCAACCAGCGGCAGCATGGCCAGCCCGCGCCTTGCGCCGAGGTCACGCTGGCGCCGGACGAAGCGCACGGCCATGTGGTGCTCAAGGACCGCAACGGCCCGCTGCAATACCTGTTGATGCCCACCGCCAAGATCAGCGGCATCGAAAGCGCACAGCTGTTGGCGGCGGATACACCCAATTTCTTCGCCGAGGCTTGGCGCGCACGCGGCTACATGGCACGGAAGCTCGGCCAGCCGATCGACCGCAGCGCCATCGCGCTGACCGTCAACTCGCCCGGCGGCCGCAGCCAGAACCAGCTGCACATTCATATTTCCTGCATCAACCCCGCGGTGCGCAACCGCTTGGCCGCGCTGCAAACCCAGATCGGCCCTCGCTGGCAGCCTTTGCCTGGCGGGCTCAACGGTCACGCCTACCAGGCCCGCCGGGTGACCGGCGCCGATCTCGACGGCATCGACCCGATCAAGGATCTGGCCGCGTCGCTACCCGGCGCGCGTGCTGCCATGGGCGACTATACGCTGGCGGTGGTGGCTACGCGCTTTGCCGACGGCAATGACGGCTTTTATCTCCTGGCGGATAAGGCGGACCTGCTAAGCGGCGATGTCGCTTCCGCCGAGGGAGACATTCAGGATCATGATTGCGCGGTGTTGAAACAGCCGTAAAACGTCAGGCGGTTCTCACGCAATCGCGGCCATCGGCCTTGGCTTGGTACATGGCGCGATCGGCTCGGCGCAGCACCGCGTCTATCGAGGGATCGTCGTCGGCAAGACTCGCCACGCCAACACTGATGGTCGGCGCAACCACGTCACCCTCGCCGGCGTCGACCCGCAGCACGCGCAAGGCGCGGCACATGCGCTCAGCCATCAGGCAGGCGGCATCCTGCGCGGTCGACGGCAGCAATACCGCGAACTCCTCGCCGCCGATCCGACCCAGCACGTCGCTGGCGCGCATCCATGATTGAAAATGCTCGGCCACGGCCTTGAGCACCTTGTCGCCCGCTTGGTGGCCGTAGCGATCGTTGATCTGTTTGAAATGATCGAGGTCGATCAGCAACACCGACAACGGATGACGATGGCGCCGCGCCAACGTCATCTCGCGACCGGCGGCCTGAAAGAAGTGCCGGTGGTTGCTGACGCCGGTCAATGAATCGGTCAGCGCCTGATTCTTCAGCTCTTCCTTCAACAAGTGCAATTCGGTGATGTCGGTGGAAAAACCGATCAAGGCCTGCGGTTCTCCCGGCAGCGCGATCGGCACCTTGACCGTCCAATAGTGACGCACGCGCCCCTGCAGGTCGACCATCGACTCCTCGCCGCTCTGTTTTCCGCCTTGCTCGAACACCTTGCGATCGAGCTCGCCAAAATTTTCCACGGCGTTTTCCGGCATCAGGTCGACATCGCGCCGGCCGACCACATCGGCCGGCGTGGCGCCGTACAGCGCGGCCGTTTGCTGATTGACGTACAGGTAGCGCCGGTCGGGGCTCTTGATGTAGACATAGGCGTCAACGTGGTTCAACACCGTGTCGAGCAGTAGACGCTGACGACGCAAATCTTTTTCCAGCGCCTTGCGCTCGGTGATGTCGTCGGCAATGGCGCACATGCCGATGATGTGTCCTTGGTCATCGCGAAGCGGCGCTTTGATCGTCCAGTAGACGCGCCGTTCGGCACTGCCGCGCAACACGACCTCCTCCTCGACGCGCAAGGTCTCGCCCTGCTCGATCACGCGGCGATCATGCTGATGACGCGGGTCGGAATAGGCCGGATCGAAGAAAGCGCCATCGTCGCGTCCGAGCAACTGCGCGAGCGGCACGCCCAGCAACGCGCACACCTGGCCATTGGCATAGGTGTAGCGACCCTCCCGGTCTTTGGTAAAGACATAGGCGCCCACATTGTCCAGCACGGCACGCAAATGCCGCAGTTCGCGTGACATCGCCAGCATTGGATCGTCTTGATCTGACAAACCGGCACTCCATGCAGTGTTCCGAGACGGCGGAACGGATAAATCATTGAAGAAACGGCCCGGGACCGGGCCGTGTGCGTGGCGGCATTGTAGGAGTCACCACGGGGCGGTGGCAAGCGTTCTGCCGCGACGAAGACAATTCAAAATCAAACGCTTAACACCATCGCAACCATTTTGAACCCGTCTTGGCCCCATGCCTGACCGGCCAGCCAGTCGCCGCAAAGGTCGGACTGCCTCACTATGCATTAAACATAGAAGAAAAAGCAATTCAACCCGTTATGGCTACGGCAGCCTACCACACCAAGGGATATTCAATGAGACAAGGGACCCGTTTTCTAGGCCTGTGCTTAGCCTTGCTGGCCACCACGGCCCTGGCCGAACCGGTCGCGCCGCCTGACGCGCACTTCGACACGGTACTTTCTCCGGCGCGGCCGCTATCCGCGGAAGAGGCGCTGCGGGAAACGCCGCCGGCGCAACCCTACGACAAACCAACCTATACCTATCTACGCTGCTACTACCGGGTCAGCAACGACCCCAATATCGCCGCCACAGACTACGTCTGGGCACGCGACCCGGCCGCCAACGATTACTATCGCTTGCATGGCGTTTGGCGCAATGGCGGCTTACTGCCTTGGCAATCGATGTTCTATAGCGCCGCGACGCAGCAAGCCTTGCGAGACATCTGCCGCCAAACACTGGCCTCGACGGCCGCCGGCCGCGAGCCGGCGATGGTCGCCGCCGCCAACAACGCGCTGTCGTACAATCATGCCGTTTGGACTCTGGCCGACACCGCGCCGGGGGACGGCGTCGAGCGTCTGATCGCCTTTGGCGACAGCCTGTCCGACATCCAGAACATGTATGCGATCTCACAGTGGAAGGCGCCGCAAAACCCCACCTGGTTTCTGGGGCGCTTCAGTAATGGACCGGTATGGGTGGAACGGCTGGCGTCCGCGCTCGATTTGCCGCTGTACGATTGGGCGATCGGCGGCGCTGCCGGTCATCGTGAAATCATCCTGCCGGGGCTACGCCAACAGATCGCGTCTTGGCTAACCTATACCCGTGACGACCCGGCATACCGGCCGGAACGCACCTTATTCACCTTATGGGTCGGCGGCAATGACTTGATCAGCTATCATCGCACGCCGGCGCAAGTGGTCGACGACATGCAGGCCTCGCTGCAGCAGCTGATTGCCCATGGCGCGCGCCGCCTGCTGGTGCTCAACCTGCCAGACCTGGGACGGGCGCCCATCGCTCAGGCGCGCGGCCTCAGCGCCAAATTGACGGCGCAGACCGACATGTACAACGCACTCTTGGCGACCATGGTATCGACACTGCAGCAGACGTACGGCGCCGCGGTGTCGCTGCAGCTATTCGACACCCATGCGCTGTTTAACGACATCATCGCCCATCCGGCGAATTACCAGATCGACAACATCAGCGACAACTGCCTGGCGATCAAACCGGCGAGCAAACTGCCTTGGCCCTATCTGCTCCGGCACGCCTCATCGCCGGCCTGCGCCAACGCCGACCGCTACCTGTTTTGGGACCCGCTGCATCCGACCGCCCGCACGCACGCCATCCTGGCCGAGCATGTGATCGCGCTGTTGCGCGCGCCCTCGCCTCATGGGCGGTGACGCGCGCGGCAAGCGTCAAGCCGAGGCGACATGCCGCAAAATCGGGTAACGCGGCTCCCATACGTGGGCACGGATGCGGGCCTCGATCTGGTCGAGGGTCATCGATTCGTCCAGCAGCCCCTCGTGCAGGGCGCGCATGCCCACGGCCAGCGCCACGCTATACGACACGCGGCGCAAATCGCTGACCGGCGGCAGCAGGTTGCAGCGCGGATTGGCGCGCGCAGGCGAAATCGCGGCCAACGCCTTGGCGGCGGCCATGAACAGACTGTCGGGGATGGTGCGGATCTTCAGCGCCACCGCGGCAAGGCCGACCCCCGGGAAAATATAGGAATTATTGGTCTGGTCGATCTTGTACGGCCGGCCATCGCGCTCGACCGGTTCGAACGGGCTGCCGGTGCCGACCACGGCACGGCCGGCGGTCCAAGCCAACAGGTCGACGGGGCGCGCCTCGCTGTTCGAGGTGGGGTTCGACAACGGGAAAATCACCGGCTGCGCCACGTGCTTGGCCATTTCGCGCACCACCTGCTCGCTGAATGCGCCGCGCTGGCCGGAAACGCCGATGAGCACCGTCGGTTTGGCATGGCGCATCACATCCAACAAGCTGATGCAGTCGGCGCGCTCAGGCGCCCAGCCGGCCACCGCGGCAGCCGGTTGCACAAACCGCTGTTGGAAGTTTTCCAGGCCCACCGAGGACGGCATACCCTCGACGAGCAGCCCCTGGCGGTCGACGAGCCAGAAACGCCGGTCGGCCTCCTCCGACGAAAGCCCCGCCTCGCATAGCGCGCGGTGAATCAGCGCGGCAATGCCGCAGCCGGCGGAGCCGGCGCCGAGCACCGCAATGCGCTGCTCGGTCAGCGGTACGCCGGTGACATTGATGGCGGCGAGCAGCGTGCCGGTGGCAACGGCGGCGGTACCCTGGACATCGTCGTTGAACGTGCACAAATCGTCGCGGTATTTGGCCAACAGACGGCTGGCGTTGTGCTTGGCGAAGTCTTCCCACTGCAACAGCACATGCGGCCAGCGTTCTTTCACGGCGGCTACGAATTCTTCGATGAAGGCATCGTACTCGGCGCCACGCACGCGCTGATGGCGCCAGCCGACGTACAGCGGATCGGCCAGGCAATCCGGGTTATCGGTGCCGACGTCCAGCATGATCGGTAGCGTGGTACGCGGATTGAGCCCGCTGCAGCCGACATACAGCGCAAGCTTGCCGATCGGAATGCCCATGCCGCCCGCGCCCTGATCGCCAAGGCCTAGAATGCGCTCGCCATCGGTGACGACGATGGCCTCTACCGCGTCGAACATCGGATTGGCCAGGATCTGGCGAATCAGGTGCTTGTACGGATAGCTCAAGAACAGGCCGCGCGGCCGGCGGTACAGGTGGCTGAATCGTTGACAACCGGCGCCGACGGTCGGTGTGTAGATCAGCGGCAGCATCTCCTCGATGTTCTGAGTCAAGAGCGCGTAAAACAACGTTTCATTGCTGTCTTGCAGGTCCCGCAGCATGACGTAGCGGTCCAGGTCGCTACCTAGCGCGCGCAAAGCCTCCAGCCGGCGGGCCACCTGCTCTTCCAACGTTTGCACCGAAGGCGGCAGAAAGCCATGCAGATGCAGCTCGTCGCGTTCGGCTTCGGTAAAAGCCGTCCCCTTGTTGAGCAACGGATTGGACAGCACGTCAAGCTGACGCAATTCGGTTTCGATATTCAACGGTCCGGCGGAGGGATGGGCGGCACTCGAAGACGAAGAGGCGGGCATGCGGTGATCTTTCTTTGCGTAGGGCGAAATCCTATTATTTTCGGTCAAAGCGCCCGCCTACCCCATGCGTATTTTGCATGGAATAAGTACGTAAATTTATCACCCGCTTCCGTTCAGCGCGCAAACAACCAAACGGACAGCACAACCCCGACCAAGACGACGAAACCGCGTAGCCACTTCTCCGGCAGGCGATGCATCAGCCAGGCGCCAAGCACCCCGCCGCCTATCCCGCCAACAGCCAGCGCCAATGCGGCCAGCCAGTTGATCTGCGGCGAGAACGCAAAAATCGCCACCGCAGACGCATTCATCGTCATCGCCAGCGCGTTCTTGGTAGCGGTGGCGGTACGTACTTGCTGCCCGGCAACGGTCAGCGCGGCCAGCATTAAAATACCGATACCACCACCGAAATAACCGCCGTAGAGCGCGATGACGCCCTGAATCGCCATCAATGCGCCGGACGGCATCGACGTGACCTGCTGTTGGCCCGATTTGCGCAGGAAACTACCCCAGAAGAACACGGTGGTGGCGAAGAGCACGAGCCAAGGCACCAAGTGCGTAAACACGCTGACCGGAGTAGACAGCAGCAGCCACGCGCCCAGCACGCCGCCCGCCAAGCTCAGCAGGAAGAGCGTTCGGAAGCGCAACGGGCCGACGCCTTCGACCAACCGGCGCCCGGCAACGGCGGAGGTGATTTGGCTGGGAAACAGCGCGATGGTGGAGGTCATATTGGCCGCCAGCGGGTTGAGTCCCGCCAACAACAAGGCCGGAAAGGTAATGAACGATCCTCCGCCCGCCAAGACATTTTGTGTGCCGGCATAGAGGCCGGCCAAAGCAATCAAAGCGAGCGTCGACCAGGGCAGAGTCGCAACATTCATAGTGATATTAACTAACAAATGAAAATAATCTTCGACAATTGAGATATCATAGAACGCCGAGCGAGACTCCAGACCCAACGCCATCTCCGAATCCAAACCATATCATGATCCGTTTCCGCCAAATAGAAGCCTTTCGCCATTTGATCATCACCGGCACCGGCACCGCCGCGGCCAAACGCATGCAGATCACCCAGCCGGCGATCAGCCGCTTGATCTCGGACTTGGAGGAGGATCTAGGTTTCGCCTTGTTCCGCCGTGAAAAGGGACGCCTCGAGCCGACGGTCGCCGGCTTGCGCTTTTACCGTGCGGTGGAGGAGAACTTTCTCGGCTTGGAGCGCCTGAAACAGGTGGCCGACTCCATCCGCAGCGAAGCCTCCGAAAGCCTGAACATCACTTGCCTGCCCGTACTGTCGACCACGCTATTGCCGCTGGTGCTCAAAGTGTTCCGCCAGGCGCACCCGGACGTGGTGGTCAAGGTCGATCCCTGCAGTCTGGGGGACATCATGTCGCGTCTGCAGGACATGAAGACCGACGTCGCGCTGTCGCTGGAGTTCGCCGAAATCGCCGGCATCGAAATCGAGCCGATTTTCGAGACGCGCATGATGTGCGCCATGCCCAGCGATCATCCGCTGGCAGCCAAGACGATGATTACCCCGCAAGACCTCGAAGGCCAGAACGTCATCGGCTGGCTGCCTAAAGGCTCGCTATCCTTTGGCGTCGAGCGCTCGATCATCGAAGGCGCCGGCATTCACCCGCACTACACGGTGGAAACCAACAATTCGCATACACGCTACGCGATGGTGGCCAACGGGATGGGGATCTCGATCGTCGAACCATTCGCCTATACGGTATGGCAGGCGCACGGCGTGACCATCCGCCCCTTCGATCCGGCGCCGAGCTACGGCTATGTGCTGGCATACCCCCGCGCCAGCCTGCGCACGGAAATCACGCTCGACTTCCGACGCGCGGTACTGGAAGCGATCAAGCACTACAACTTCACCATGCCGCCGCATGGCTAGGGACCCTCTGAACAAGTTATTTGCCACTGTGTTCGGGGCGGCGGCCGGCATCAGCCTGATGCGGCGCTAGAAGCGCGTCCCGCCGCAGTGTCATTCACTGCAAGCAACAACGCGATGCGCAGCGCAGCAAGCACGTTGTCATTAAAAATGGCGCGTATTAAACTGTTGCACATGACTCAAGACAGCCAAATCGTTTCCGTCGATCTCGACGCCCCGACGCACGACCTAGACCGACTCATCGGCTCGCTCGAAACAGGCTCGGTGTTGCACGTACCCACTCTACCTTTCCAGCTGACGCCGGACGAGCGCGCGTCGCTCGACCCCGCCCACGCCGTCAAGGGCCGTAAAAACATCAGCCTGCCCCCCGCCGGCACGGCATTGATCGGCGTCGAGCCGGCCGATCCGGCGCACGCCACCTTACTGGGTTTAGTGACCCGTTACGCCAACGCCGCCCGGCTCTGGATCGATACGCTCTTCCCCCACTACCGCGCGCATCTTATCGCGGCGCCGACCAGCCTGCGCCTGCATCGCGTCGAAACGCGCCACACCTCTTGGCGCAAAGACGACAGCCGTTTGCACGTGGACGCCTTCCCCTCGCGCCCGAATCAAGGCGAGCGTATTTTGCGCGTCTTCATGAACATCAATCCCCATGGCGAACCCCGCGTTTGGCGCGTAGGCGAAGATTTCGAAACGGTGGCAAGGCGCTTTTTGCCGCGGCTACCGCGGCAATGGCCGGGTTCTGCCGCATTATTCAATGCGCTGGGCATCACCAAACGCCGCCGCAGCCGCTACGATCACATCATGATGCACCTGCACGACGCGATGAAAGCCGACATGGCCTATCAGCGCTCATGCGCGCAGATCACCCTCCCCTTTGCGCCGGGCGCAGGCTGGATCTGTTTCTCCGATCAAGCCTCTCACGCGGTCATGTCAGGTCAGTTCATGCTGGAGCAAACCTTCTTTCTCCAACCTCAGGACATGGCCGAACCTGAGCGCGCGCCGCTGGCGATATTGCAACGGCTTGCCGGTCGCTCACTGATTTAGGATCGTCCTAAGAGGGTGGCGCACTGCCTTCGGCGAGTGCACCCTACGCGCAGGCATGTCCCGTTGCGTAGGGCGCAATCGGCGCGCAACGCGCGGCATTGCGCCAAACCCCGTTTCTCACGATGCCAGTCTCATAAATAGACTGGCATCGCTCAATACAGCCGCGTCAAATTGACCCCCGCGCCTGCGATCGATTCCAATTTCGCCCACTTCGATCTTGGAATCCGTCGCCATGACCACCGCGCTTCTTCTTCCGCAGCACATCCAGCTCAATGCCTCGCCAGAGAACCGGCAGGCGGCAATCGGCCTGATCGCTGAGCGCATGACGGCATGCGGGTTGGCTCTGCCCGAATATGCCGACAGTCTGTGGCTGCGCGAAACCGTCACCAGCACCGAGCTAGGTCATGGCGTCGCCGTGCCTCACGGCATGCCGCAGCACCGGCACTGGGTCCAACGAACCGGCGTCGTGGTGCTGCAGATGCCGGCCGGCGTCGATTGGGGCGCGGGAAAAGTCCATTTGGCTTTTGGCATCGCCGCGCGCTCCGACGCTCATCTACCGCTGCTGCGCCAGCTGACGAGGCTGCTCAACGACCCGGCTCGTTTGGCGCCGCTGTTCACCACATCCGATGTCGGCACCTTTTGCACGCTCCTCAATGATGCGCCTCCCGCCACGGCACAGCCCGTTCTCGACGATCTGCCGCACCGCTTTCATTGGCGCGTGGATTATCCGAACGGGCTTCATGCCCGCCCCGCCAATGCCTGGGTCGAGACCACACGGCGCTTCGATGCAGTCATTCGTGCGCGCCTGGGCAGCGCCAGTGCTGACGGCCGGCAATTGCTTGCCTTGCTGCAACTAGGCGCGCGACAAGGCGATTTGCTGGCGATTTCCGCCGACGGGCCGCAAGCCGAGCAAGCGTTGCGTGCATTGCGCGCCACCCTCCAGCGGCAAAGCGCGCTCGAGAGCGCGCCCTTCCTTGCCTGCGCAGCGCTCGGCAATGAAGACGACGGCGCCACCATTGCCGGCATACCGGCTTGTCCCGGCACGGTCAGCGCGCCGACTTGGCGCCTGCCGACTTGCGCCGGGGGCATTGACGCGCCATTCACCTCATTGCTGGAGGAAGGCCGCCGCCTGGAACAAGCGCTGGGTCAAGCCCGGCAAGCATTGTCGCTGTTGATCGCCCGCAGCGCCGACCGGCTCGGCGAGAGCGCCGCCGCCATCCTTCAGGTGCAACGCACGATGTTAGAGGATCCGGCGTTGATTACCGCAGCCTGCCGGCACATGGCGCAAGGGCACAGCGCGGCCTGGTCATGGCGAGTCTCGATCGAAGACCAGGCCAGCGTCTTGGCGGCGTCGAATCAGCCGGCGGTACGCGCCAAGGCCGCCGACGTGCGCGACATGGGACGCCGGGTTCTGGAAGCGCTGGGAGCCCCGTCCGCGCATGACTGGGCCGCGGCGCTGCCGGCGGACAGCATCATCATCGCCGACGACATCCTGCCGTCGCAGATGGCGCAGCTATCGCCGGGGCGCATCCTCGGATTATGCCTTGCCGGCAGCGGGCCGCAGGCACACTCCGCCATTCTGGCCCGCGCGCTCGCACTCCCCTGCATGGTGGCCGGCGGCGACGCATTGCTGGCCGTACCGGACGGCACCCCGGCGCTGCTGGACGGCACGCGCGGCAGCCTGATACTGCACCCCGCGGCGCGGCCCCAGATGGAGACGCGCCTGGCCGGACCGCCCCCCAAAGACGTCACGCTATTGGCCAATGCCGACACCCCCGAGCAATGGCGGCGAGCCGCCGCGCTAGGCGCACAGGGCGTTGGCCTGATGCGCAGCGAAACGCTGCTGCTCGGCCAGCAGCAATGGCTGGATGAAGAAACGCAATATCAAGCCTTTCGCGCCATGATCGAAGCGCTCGAAGGCCGGCCGTTGGTGATTCGGGCGCTCGACCTGGGCGGCGACAAGGCATGGCCGGCATTGACGCACAGCGAGGAGCACAACCCCGCGCTTGGCTTGCGGGGCGCGCGCTGGCTGCTGGCGCATCCGGAACGGCTGCAGCCGCATCTACGCGCCCTCTACCGGGCCGCCAGTCATGGGCCCTTCTCGCTCATGTTCCCGATGATCACCGCGGTGGACGAAATGTTGGCCTTGCGCGCCATCTGCGAAACGGTCCGCGACACGCTGCGAGCGCCGACACTGCCCATCGGCGCCATGATCGAGGTCCCCGCCGCCGCATTGTTGGTGGACCGGCTGGCGCCGCACGCCGACTTCATGTCGATCGGCAGCAACGATTTGACGCAATACGTCCTGGCCATGGACCGGCAGCACCCGCTTTTCGCCAGCCATGCCGATGCCCGCCATCCCTCGGTGCTACGGCTGATCGCCCAAGCGTCGCGCGCCGCGCAGGCGCGCGGCTGCCCCCTATCGGTCTGCGGCGCGCTGGCGGGTCAGCCAGGCGGCGCACGGCTTTTGTACGGTCTCGGCGTTCGTACGCTATCGATTGCCGCCGCTGAGCTGGCATTGGCCAGCGCCGAATTGGGCGACCAAGACGCCGAAGCGATGACCGCGCTGGCCGATCAAGCGCTGCAAGCCGACACCCTGGCCGCCGTGCGCGCGCTCGTGCGGGAGGATGGCTGATGTATCCGATCATCACCGTCACGCTATGCCCCGCGCTGGATCAGACGCTGCACATTGACATACTGCGCCCCGGCGAGGTGAACGAAGCGGAAAACAGCCATATCGCCCCGGGCGGCAAGGGCATCAACGTCGCCAGTTGCCTGGCGGATTGGGGGCTGCCCGTCATTGCTACCGGCGTGCTCGGCATGGAAAACGCGGCGCCCTTCACCTCGCTGTTCGCGGCGAAGGGCATCTCCAACCGTTTCGTCCTGCAAGAGGGAGCCACGCGCAGCACGATCAAGCTTGTCGACCGCGCCAATGGTCAAACCACGGCCATCAATCAACCGGGACTGGCCATTCACCCCCAGGCATTCGAGGCCTGCTTACGGCAAATCGACCAACTCTGCGCGCCCGGCGTGCTGGTGGTGTTATCCGGCCGGCTGCCGCCCGGCCTGCCCGACACGACCTACGCGAGCCTAGCCGCCCGACTGATGCGGCAAGGCGCCCGCGTGGCGCTCGATTGCGGCGGCCCCGCACTGATGCATGCGGTGCTCGCGACACCCCCGTTTTGCGTCAAACCCAACCGGCACGAATTATCCCAAGCCATCGGGCTACCGTTGCCGGACATCCAGGATGTATTGCGGGCAGCGATCGGCTGGCACCGGCACGGCGTCGAACAAGTGGTTGTCTCGCTGGCGGCGGAAGGCGCGCTGTTTGTTGTCCAGGGGCAGGCCTGGATGGCCCAAAGCCCCAAGGTTCCGGTGCTCGGCAGGGTTGGCGCGGGCGATGCGCTGTTGGCGGGGTGGTTCGCCGCGCAGCACCAAAAACGAGGGCTGGAGGATGCCATGCGGCTCGCGCTGGCTTTCGCGACCGGCAAGCTTGGCCGGGTCGGACCGCACCTACCGAGCTTGCCCGCGGTAAGGGAATTGGCCCGTGCCGTGCGGCTCACCCGGTTGCCTGTTTGATGTTTGCTTTCATCATGGTTGATAAGGAGATCGCTCATGCATCATCTTCTAGTAGTCATCCGCTGCCCGTCGCAGCCCGTTATGACGGAACTGGTGGCTGACGCCTTACGTCGCGCGGCCGTCGATTACGCGGTCGAACTGACCCTGCTACCCTCCGCGGAGGCCTTGTTGCCGGCACATTTCGGCCGCGCGGATGCCGTACTCCTGATCGGAGATCAAACGCCACTGCCCGAGGGCGCGCCGCCCGCGCTGACGCTCACGCCGGAAGACGCGCTGACCGACCCTTCGCGCGCGTTGATTTCGGCCATCGCCCTTATTCCCAGCCGGCCGCTGGGCTTGACGATCGTCGCCGTGACCTCCTGCCCGGTCGGCGCCACGCACACTTTTATGGCTGCGGAAGGGCTTGAGATCGCGGCAAAGGCAATGGGGCACTACATCAAAGTGGAAACCCAGGGCTCGGTCGGACAGCAGAACCCCCTCACCGCCGAGGAAATTGCCGCGGCGGATCTGGTCATCATCGCCGCCGACACGCAGGTCATGCTGGGGCGTTTTGCCGGCAAGCGGGTGTACCGCACCTCGGCCGGCCAAGCGATCAACCGCGGCGCGGAAGTCATAGAGAAAGCCATTGCGGAAGCGGCGCCGCTCGCGGCAACCACCCCCGCAGAGACCGAGAACGCGCCTGCGGCCCATGGCGCGCCAAGCGGACGCGCCACCCCTTACGTGCACCTGATGACCGGGGTGTCCTTCATGCTGCCCTTCGTGGTCGCCGGCGGCTTGATCATCGCCATGGCTTTTGGCCTCGAAGGCATCTATGCCTACGAGGAAAGCCACCGCGGCACGCTCGGCTGGTCGCTCTTCCAGATCGGGGGCAAGGCGGCATTCGCCCTCATGGTACCGGCGCTCGCCGGCTACATCGCCTATTCGATCGCCGACCGCCCCGGGATTGCTCCGGGCATGGTGGGCGGCATGATCGCCGCCAACATGGGTGCCGGCTTTCTCGGCGGCATTGCCGCGGGGTTCATCGCCGGATACGGCACCGACTGGATCGCGCGGCATCTTCGGCTGCCGCGGCACCTGGCGGGGCTGATTCCGATCGTGCTGCTGCCGCTGATGGGAACCCTGCTGACAGGGTTGTTGATGGTATACGTCATTGGAACGCCTGTGGCCTTCATCATGGAAACCCTGACCCGGGGGCTTGCCGGGCTGCAGGGAGGTAGCGCCGTATTGCTGGGCTCGCTTATCGGCTTGATGATGGCCTTCGACATGGGCGGCCCGGTGAACAAAGCAGCCTACACTTTCGGCACCGCATTGATCAGCGCCAACGTTTGCGGCCCCATGGCCGCGGCCATGGCGGCGGGCATGACGCCGCCGTTGGGCGTTGCGCTGGCGACCTGGTGGTTCCGCGACCGGTTCAACGAGGAGGAGCGTCAAGCGAGCAAAGCCACGGCCATTCTTGGGATGGCCTTCATGACCGAGGGAGCCATTCCGTACGCCGCCCGTGATCCGTTGCGCGTCATTCCCGCGTTGATGGTCGGTTCGGCGACGGCCGGCGCGCTGACCATGAGCATGGCGATCGAACAATGCGTACCGCACGGCGGCATTTTCATCCTGCCGTTCAAGCAATTGGTCTCGGAACCGCTGTTGTTCGGCATGAACGTCGCGCTAGGCAGCGCCATCACCGCCGTGTCGCTGCGCCTACTGAAACGCCCGGTCGGCGTCTAAGCGACCGTGCGGGCAAGCCAGCAGCGGCAGGCCGCCGCCAGCGCTGACGAGGCTTCGCCCACCGCCGTCATGTGTTCGTGCAACACGGCGGTATCGGGATCCGCGGCGCGCTCCTCCAGCGCATACAACAGCTCCGCGTAACCCGCATTGACGTACAGCGCCGCGCTGCCCATGCGATGGGCGATGCGCGCGAGCGTGGCGTGATCCCGTTCTTTCCAGGCCGACCGCAGCTTGGTCAGATCTTCCTCGTCGCACGCCACATAACGCTCGATCAACGTGCGAACGTCCGCCAGACTGTTCTCGAACATGTCCAGCAGCGCGTCGATATCCGGCCCGCTCGCCCTGCCCTCGTCAGCCGGCGCGACGGATGCGCCGCCTTCCTCGCGCAGAGGAATGCCGAAGCGTTGCAGCATGGCGCGCAAGGTGACGAGACTGACCGGCTTGGTCAGATAATCGGCCATCCCCGCCTGCCGCCCGGCTTGAACATCCGACGGAAAGGCGTGCGCGGACAGCGCCACGATCGGCACCGCGGACAGCGCCGTATCCGCCTTGAGGCGCCGAGTCAATTCAAAGCCATCCATCTCCGGCATGGCGATGTCGGTCAGAACCAGAGCGACCTGATCCGCTTGACGCAGCTGTGCCAGCGCCTCCGTGCCGGAAGCGGCGAAACGGGCATCGACGCCCAAGCGCCGCAGTTGCGCGCGCAGGGTTGCCTGATTGATCGGGTGATCCTCGACCACCCACACCGCGCCCTGACGCAACGGCGCCGCAACCGGCGCGGGCGCCGCGGGCGCGTTCTGCGCAAGGGCCGCCGGCGGCAACGCCTCGCAGGGAAGGCGCACGCGAAAACAACTGCCCGCGCCGAGCCGGCTGACGACGGTTACCGTGCCGCCGCACTGGTCAAGCAACTGCTTGATAATGGCGAGCCCCAGCCCGCTGCCGCCGTACTGACGCACCGTTGAGGCGTCCGCCTGCGAAAACGGCATGAACAGCCGCGCCATTTGCGCCTCGCTCATGCCAATGCCGCTATCTTCCACGTCGATCTGCAGCCAGCCGTCCTCATAATCGAGCCGCACGACGATTGTCCCTTGATCCGTGAACTTGACCGCGTTGGACAGCAAATTGCCGATAATCTGGCCCATCCGATATGGGTCGAGCGACAAGGTCAGCGTGGCGTCGGCCGGCCCCTGCAGATGACAAGTCACGGGTTTATCGGCCACGTCCAGGGCGGCACGCTGGGCATCGAGCAAGTCGCTGACCAGTGCGCGGATCGTCACCGCCTCGGGCGCGAATTCGACCGTGCCGGTTTGCAGACGCGTAAAGACCAGCACATCGCTGATGACATGCAGCAATAAGCTGCTCGATGTCTTGATCATCGCCAGCGACTCGCGTTGCGATGCCGTCAACGGCTCGCGCTCCAATAGCTCCAGCATGGCCATGACGCCGTTGAGCGGCGTGCGGATTTCATGGCTCATCACCGCCAAAAACAGCGAGCGTGCCTGGCTTGCCTGCTCCGCCTGCTCCTTCGCCTCTTGCAGCGAGCGGTTGCTGGCATGCAGCGCTTGCTGATAGCGCAGCACCGCCGACAGCGCATTCTCCGTCGGACGCAGCATCAGGCGGCGCAAGGCGAAGTAAAACCAAAGCAACCCCAATAGCGCCGCCAACCCGACAAAGGCATGCGGCACCAGCTCGCGCCATTCGACGCCCGGTTCGCCCGCACGCGACGGCGAGTACAGCAACTGCCATGGCAACTGGGTCAACTGCAGTTTCAGCAGCAATTTGCCGCCGCGATGCGCGGTTTCCGTCATGCCCGCCTGGTTCGCGGCGGTGAGCCCGGCCCAGCGCGGCAACTCGGCGCCTTCGGAAGCGTATAGCGTGCGATCGCCGTCCTGCAGCGCAAACCAGCCCTGCCCGGCGAACAGATTGTCGATGCGCGCAAGGGGTATGGTCTGAACCAGTACCGCTTCGCGCCCGCCGATTACCAGGCCGATATAGGCGGCCACGCAATCGCACACTTGCTGATTGTTGAGCCGAAACACGGTCCACTGCGTCTTGTCGGCGGGCATGGGCGGCAGCTGCCGCGCCCAGGTCAGCATATTCGGCAAGAAGGCATGGCCCTGTGCCGCCGGGTAAACAGACAGATAGTCGCCACCGCGATCGATCAGCATCAGCGACCCTTGCCATGGCAGCACCTTGATCTTGCCGTAGGCCTGGGACATGACGCGGCCGATTTCCGACAGATCGACCGACGCGCCGCCGCGGCGCCACAAGACAGCAAGCGCCTGTTTCGGCAGACCGGGCGGCGCCAGGCCAAGGGCCTCAAAGCCGTCAGCGGCCGGATAACGCGCCGAGGCGCGCAGGCTCGGTCCGTCATAATTCCCGCCGGCAATACGCCGCAGATAAACGTCGATGAGCGCGCTTTCGTAATCGAGCGTCTCTTGCACCGGCATCAGCCGGTCGTACGCCTGGGCATGCACGAGCTGCAGGCGGGCTTGATAACTGGTGTACACCACCAGGGCCACCGCCAGCATGGCCAAAAACAGCATGATGGCACCGCCGCGGCGCAGCAATCTGGCCGCGCGGGCAAGCGAACCGGGATCGAAATCGTCTTGTTCGCGCATTACGGGGAGGGATCGGCGGCGGAGCCGTCGGCAACGCCCAGATCGCCGGCCAAGCGGAACAACTCGGCATCGCTCTGGATGTTCAACTTGCGATAAGCCGTTTGTTTTTGCGTGCTGACCGTCTTGATGCTGCGATTGAGCCGCGCGGAGATCTCGCTGACGCTCTGGCCGGCCAACAACAGCCGCACCACGACCATCTCGCGCGGCGACAGGCTGAGAAAGGCTTGTTCGAAGCCCGAGGCGCGCTTGTAATCCCCCTGCAAGGAAGGGTCGATATACAGCGAGCCTTGAGCGACGCTGCGCACCGCCTCCCGCAGCAGGTCGCCGCTTTGCGTTTTGCGCATGAATCCGTTGGCGCCGGCTTCGATGCAACGGCTGGCCAAGGCCGCCGAGGCGATGCCGGAAAACACCAACAGACGCGTATCGGGAAACATGCGCGACAGGTATTGGATCAAGGCAATGCCGTCGAGCTCGCCGGGCATCGAGTAATCGAGTATCACCAGATCGCAACGCTGTTCGCGCAAAAGCTTGATCAGTTCAGGGCCGGAGGCCGGTTCGCCGACGATGTTGAATTCGGGATCGCCGCGTAAAACGGTTTTCAATGCCAACGACACCAACGGGTGGTCGTCGCATATCGCGGTATTAATCAGCATAGGCTTCTCTTTTCTCCTCCGATCACCGATGATAAGCGGTCAGATTATGATGATTTTTTTTGACATAATAGTGCAATTATGCCGGCAAAATTTAAGAATAACCTGATGAAATCATGAGGAAATCTGACAAAAGCCATGAGAATGCCGACTGAACCGATCATCTTTCTGCTGCACGACAATCCGTCGGCGGCGTTGGCCACCCATTCACAAGCCCTACCGGGTTATCCGTTTGCAAGCACGTTGCCCTTCGTGCCTGACTCGGCCCATTGCCCGGTGTTCCTGATCAGCGGGCTGGCGGAACATACTCGCAACCTGCGCGCCGACGCGCGCGCCAGCCTGTTATTGCAGCCGGCCGACACGGCAGAGCCGGAAGCCAGCCCTCGTCTGACCCTGCTCGGCGACGTCGCCGCCTGCGCGGCCGACCCGGCGCTGGTTGCCCGCTATCTGCGTTACCAGCCCGGCGCGGAGCGCTATTTGGCACTGGGCGACTTCGCCTTTTACCGTTTGCAGCCGCGACGCCTGCGCATGGTGGCGGGATTCGGCCAAATGGGCTGGGTCGAGGCGCAAGATTGGGCTGAGCTTGCTGTGCTGTCGCCAGACGACGAGGCGGCGCTGTTGGCGCGGGTCAAACCGGGACATGAGGTGCTGGGCATCGATTGCTACGGCATCGATTGGCGCCGGGATGGCCGCCGGCAGCGGCTGGCATTCGAACACGCGCTCGACGCCGGCGCCATTGCCGAGCGTCTGAGCGCGCAAGGCGTGATTGACTAGGGTTGGCGCGTCGGCTGCAGCAGGATCTGCGCGCGCAGGTCTCGCGCCACCGCATGCACCAGCTGATTGAGCAACGGATAGCGCTCCGGCGCCAACACCGGCGCATTATCCTTGAGCACCAGTTCGCGCCGCACCTCCACCGCGTGGCCGACGCGCCGATACGCCGATTCGTAATACCCCAGCGGCGACTCGGTGCGGGTGGCGCGCGGCAACGCCAGCACGTCGATGCCGGCAGGCAGTTGCAAGGTGACGGTTTCCTGGTAGTAGCCGTTATCGAGCATCGTCGGCGTGCGCCGCGTCGGCTGCGCGCCGCCCCAGCTGACGAACGAAGCCAGACCGACCACCGTGTCGCCGCCCGTGGGCAATACCACGGCGGTCGGGCCGCTCAAATCGACATATTCGGGCAGCGTCAGCGCCGACTGATAGCCGAACGACTTGGTCAGGTCGTACATATCGCCCAGCATCAGCGTGCCGCTGCCCTGCAGGCCGCGATTGGCCAGCATCTTGCCGGCCGCGTCGCTCTCGGTACCGGGCGACACCCCCGACAGCGCCGCGCGCGCCATGAAATCGTAGACCCCTTTCAAGCGAATCACGCTACCGCCCTTGATGCTGCCATCCGGCAACAGCGACAACTGGCTATCGATCTTCACCTGGTCTTGCTCCGGCGTGGAAATCGGCAGCGTCATCAGCTGCGGCGAGCCCTTGCCGTCATCCATCACCAACGCCGTCTTGCCCGCCTCGGTATCCGGCAGAATGCCGAATGGCGCGAACTGTGCGGTGGTATCGACGAACAGGTTCCACTGCGGCAGATAGGTGATGGCGTGATTGAAGGCGCCGGTCGGCACCGCCACGCGCGACAACCACCAGCCCTGATCGGCGTTGATCAGGACAGGGCTGCTCTTGATGTTCTTGGCCTCCAGCAGCGCCTGATAGAGCGTGACGTGGTCTTTGCAGTCGCCATAGAGCGCGCGCGCCACCGTCTCGGCATCATGCGGCACCACGCCGCCGACGCCGAAGTAGATGGCGACATAGCGGATGTTGTTGCTGACCCAGCGGTATAACGCCTCAGCCTGCGCGCGCGGATCGCTGATGCCGCGGGTGATGTCGTTGGCGAGCTGACGCAGATAGGGCGTGACCGCCGCCTTGGGGTTGGCGCGGGCGGCATAGTCGCGCGCCAGCTCGTCATAGCCCGACAAGGTCGAGATCGCGATACGCGGACTGAAATCGACTTCGCTGATGGCGTCGCTCTCCGGCGCCTCGGCGACATTACGGCCCACATGCCAGTGCCAGCTGCGGTACCCGGCGCGAATCGGCGCAATCTCGCCGCCTTGGACGTCGATGGTTTCGACGTCCAGCTTCATGCCGCGCGGCAGATGCACATACAAATCGGAGGACTCGCGCGCCTCGTTGCGCGAATAGAACTCCTGCATCGAGAACACCCCGGGGAACAACGGCTCATGCGCGACGCGGCGGAAATGCACATGAATTTGCGCACCGGCCGACAGCGCCGGAAAAATCACGTTCAGCACTTTGGAATCGTCGAACATCGGCGCGTCGGCGCTTTCGCTGCTCTGCTGCAGCAGGATGCCATCCTTACCCACCGGAATTTTCTTGCCGGCGGCGCTCACCGTGTACGCCGACAGCACCTCGACCGACTGCAACGAACTGCTGAATTGAATCGGATACTGGCTCAGATCGTCGACGCCGCCTTGGGTATTGACGCGCAGATCCTCGGTGACGTCCTCGGTATAGCCGCCGCCCGGCTTGACATCGTAAACCGCCACCGAACGCAGCACGGTATAGGACGGCGTGAAGTTCGCCGCGACGACGGGCAGCGCCAGCAGGACGCCAACCAGAAAAAACAAGCACTTACGGTCCATGCCAGATCCTTGCGCAACACAGCTGTTTCACTCGACTAAAAACCGCTATAGCATGGGACGCCAATAGCAATTCGCATTATGCACGATATACGCGCGCAAACTAACCCGAGCCCACATGCCGCTTACCGTAACCGTTCTGGTGGAGAACCGCACGACGCAGCCAGACCTGGCCCGCGCGCGCGGGCTATCGCTGTTTCTCGACGACGGCGAGCGACGCGTGCTGTTCGACACGGGACCGGACGCGCGCCTGATCGGTCATGCCGCACGCCTGGGGGTCGACTTGGCGGCAGTGGACACCATCGTGCTGTCGCACGGTCATTACGATCACAGCGGCGGCCTGCCGGCCCTGGCCGACTGGTATGCGGCGCGCGGCTTGCGCCCGCGGCTGATCGCGCACCCCGGCGCCTTCGTCCGTCGCCGTGTCTTGCTTGGCTTGGGACGCTGGCGCTGGTCGCTGCGGGAGCTGGGCGCCCCGCTCTCGCTTGACGAAGCCCAAGCCCGCTTCGATCTGCACTTGTCGGCCACGCCCCACGGTTTGGCCGGCGGACGCATGCATTTCCTCGGTCACATCGCGCGCCTGCCGGCCTACCGTGGCGGCCGGCGGCTCGGTTGGAAGCAAGCCTATCACGGCATGGCACCGGACGATATCGACGACGACTCCGGCCTGGTCTGGCAAGGAAAAGACGGGCTGGTGGTGATCAGCGGCTGCGCGCACTCGGGCATCTGCAACCTGACCGAAGCCGCGCGCGCCGCCACGGGCGATGCGGCGGTGCAAGCGGTGCTCGGCGGCTTTCATTTGCGCAGCGCCGGGCCGTTCGATCTATGGCGGACCAGAACGTATTTCAGGCAATTGGGTGCGCCGCGGGTGGCGGCTTGCCACTGCAGCGGATGGGGAAGATATTGGCTGCCGGCGCGCGAGGACATCGCCACCGGCAGCCGACTGACATTCAATTAACGCGACATCACTTCGATCATCACGTCCTTGATCACGAAGCCGACGACGCCGACGCCCAACACCAGAAACAGCATCGCCGTGCCGAAGCGGCCGGCGCCGGATTTCTTGCCCAGATCCCAAATAATGAAACCCATGAACACCATCAGGACCGTCAAGCACACGCCCATGCTGATATTGGTGAATTGTTGTTCCGACATCGCCATCGTCAATCCCGCAAGCAAAAAAAGGACAATATTAATCAAACGGTTGCCAAATTAAAAGGCCGCTCCTCGCGAAACGGCCCGGCTGGCTTATTTCTTCAGCTGCCGGTGATGCGCGGCAATCCGCATGCGCAGCGCATTGAGGCGGATGAAGCCGGCGGCATCGGCGTGGTTGTAGGCGCCGCCGTCTTCGTCGAAGGTGGCGATACGCGCATCGAACAGCGAATCGGCCGAATCGCGGCCCACCACGTAGACCGCGCCCTTATACAGCTTCAACCGCACCCAGCCGTTTACCGAGGCCTGCGAGGCATCGATCATCTGCTGCATCATCTTGCGCTCAGGCGACCACCAGTAGCCGGTGTAGATCAGATTGGCGTACTTGGGCATCAGTTCGTCCTTGAGGTGCGCCACTTCGCGGTCGAGCGTGATCGATTCGATGGCGCGGTGCGCCTTGAGCATGATCGTGCCCCCCGGCGTTTCATAGCAGCCGCGCGACTTCATGCCGACGTAACGGTTTTCCACCAAGTCGAGCCGGCCGATGCCGTGCTTGTTGCCCAGCCGGTTGAGCTCGGTCAGTACCGCGGCCGGGCTCATCGCGTGGCCGTTGATGGCGACGATGTCGCCGCCGGCATACTCCAACTCCAGATATTCCGCTTCGTTAGGCGCGTTTTCCGGGCTGTTGGTCCACAGCCACATGCTCTCTTCCGGCTCCTTGGCCGGATCTTCCAGCACCGCGCCTTCATACGAGATGTGCAGCAGGTTGGCATCCATCGAGTAGGGGCTGCCGCCGTTGCGCTTCTTGGAAATGTCGATGCCGTTGGCCTCGGCGTAGTTGAGCAGTTTTTCGCGCGAGAGCAGATCCCACTCGCGCCATGGGGCGATGACCTTGACGTCCGGCTTCAGCGCGTAATAGCCGAGCTCGAACCGCACCTGATCGTTGCCCTTGCCGGTACAGCCGTGCGACACGGCATCGGCGCCGACTCGGGTGGCGATCTCGATTTGGCGCTTGGCGATCAGCGGCCTCGCAATCGAGGTGCCAAGCAGGTATTCGCCTTCATAAATGGCGTTGGCGCGGAACATCGGGAACACGAAATCGCGCACGAACTCTTCGCGCAGGTCGTCGATGTAGATGTTTTCCGGCTTGATGCCGAGCGAAACGGCCTTCTTGCGCGCGGGCTCGACCTCTTCGCCCTGGCCGATATCGGCGGTGAAAGTCACCACCTCGCATTGATAGGTGTCCTGCAGCCACTTGAGGATCACCGAGGTGTCCAGACCGCCCGAGTAAGCCAAAACTACTTTATTGATGTCCGACATGATTCATTCCCCACATTTGCTAAAGTCGTACGCAACCATCACGGAAGACCGTGATTCAAACCATCGTTTGGTGCGCCGTCAGGCGCGCAAAGGACTGAGTTGTGTTATCGGCTTCGTCGCAAAGCTTGGGCGGAACTGCCGGCGGAAAGGTTGGACTGGACGTTTGAGAGGACCTGGCCCAGCAATGCCACCTTCGACAGAAGCCCATATCGTCGCGCGCGCACCAGTCGTCGCACGAAGAGGCCTTTGGTCTCTGCGTGGGGCTGGCTGCGATGCGTTGGATATTTGATGGTTTCCGTCATGGTTACATTCCAAAAAGGTGCCATCGCGCACATCGGGTAATGCGCGCAACGGCTCACAAGTACACGCTGGTCTCAAGTCATTCATGCCGCAAGGCAACGTTCCTGGCAGCGCCAAAAACGTACAAATTTGCGACACGCCTTTATATGTATCGGAAATTTCCGCGCCTGACAAGATGTCGGCATAAATTTTTTGCATAGCAACATTAGCGCCATTATCTAATATACCGATGCAAGCGCCTTGCCGCGCCTTCAGGTACAATCCGCCGCATGCTGACCGATGTTGAAAAAGAGGCGATTCGCCACCACTACCGCACCCTGACCCAAAATCTGCCTGGCTTCCGTCCGCGGCCCGCGCAACGGCAAATGCTGGCGGAGATCGCCAACGCCTTTTCGCGCACGCTGGAGAAAAACGGCGAGACCGATCCGCAACGCGAAGGCGAAAGCATCGCCGTGATCGAGGGACCCACCGGGGTCGGCAAAAGTTTGGCCTACCTCTTGGCCGGCGGCGTCATGGCGCGTTCGCGCAACAAAAAACTAATCATTTCCAGCGCCACCGTGGCTTTGCAGGAGCAGTTGATCAACCGTGACCTGCCCTTCACCGTCGACAACAGCGACCTACCGCTGACCTACGCCATCGCCAAGGGCCGCAGCCGTTACCTCTGCCCCTACCGCGTCTATCAACTGACCAGCGACTTCGCCCAAACCGAACTCCTGGCGCCCGACCCCGCTTTCCTTTGGGACCGCAAGCCGGAGCAAGCCGAGCTCGATCAATTGCGCGCGCTGGCCGACGCTTTCGAGGCGCGGCGCTGGAACGGCGACCGCGATCAATGGCCCGAGGTCATCGAGGACGGCTTATGGTCGCGCGTCACCACCGACCGCCACGGCTGCCTGAAAGCCGCCTGCCCCAACCGCGCCGAGTGCCCGTTCTTCCTGGCGCGCGAAACGCTGGAAACCGTCGACGTGGTGGTGACCAACCACGATTTGATGCTGGCCGACATCGGCATGGGCGGCGGCGTAATTCTGCCGCCGCCGGAACAAAGCTTTTATTGCATCGACGAGGCGCATCACCTGGCCAAGAAGGCGATCAACCAGTTCGCCGCCGAACATTCGCTCGGCGTGGCGCTCGCCTGGCTCGACAAGGTCGACGTCACCGCCTCGCGCGCCGCCGCGCTGACCGACAAGGGCGAGCTGGCCGCCCAGGCGGCCGAAGCCGCCGCCGCCTGCACCGAGACCCTGTCCGAATGGCTGTGGCTATTGGAAGGCGAAAAGGCGCTGGCGCTCGATAGCGACAACCTGGAACCGGTGTGGCTGATCGAGGACGGCGTACTGCCCGAGCATTTACGTGACCCGGCCGCCAACATGGCCATCTCGGCGCGCATGGTGTTCAAGCACCTGTCGCAGCTCTCCGACGCGCTGGCGGAAATCCGCAAGGACAAGGGCAGCGATGCGGCGGCGATCGACAAGGCATCGAGCGACATGGGATTTTTGGTGGCACGTGCCGAACAACTGATGGCGCTGTGGGATTTGTTCGAAAAACAACCCGGCGGCGACGAGCCGCCGATCGCCAAATGGGTGGCGCGCACCAGCCTGGGCAAGGGCGACTACCTGTTCTGCGCCTCGCCCGTGAGCGCGGCGGCGAGCCTGGCCAGCACCCTGTGGCGCCGCGCCGCCGGGGCGCTGCTGACCTCGGCCACGCTGCGTTCGCTCGGCGCCTTCGACCTGCTGCTGGCGCAAACCGGCCTCAAATGGCTGCCGCAGGTGAGCTGCATCGCGCTCGACTCGCCGTTCAACTTCAGCGAACAGGGCGAACTCTACCTGCCGCCATTGCTGGCAAGCCCGAAGGACGCCGCCGCGCATACGCGCGAGATCGCCGAGTGGCTGCCGAAACTGATCGATGTCGCCGAGCCGGTCGGCACGCTGGTGCTGTTCTCGTCCCGCAAACAGATGCAGGAAGTCGCGGCGCTGGTGCCGACGGCGCTACGCGACCGCCTGCTGGTGCAAGGCGAATGGCCGAAGAGCGCGCTCTTGGCCGAGCATCAGCAACGGCTCGACGCCGGCCAGTCGAGCGTAATTTTTGGCTTGGATTCGTTTTCCGAAGGGCTCGACCTGCCCGGCGAGCGTTGTGTGCACGTCATCATCGCCAAGTTGCCATTCGCCATGCCGGACGACCCGGTCGGCCGCACGCTGTCGCGCTGGATCGAAAAACGCGGCGGCAATCCATTCACCGAGCTCACCGTGCCGGAAGCGTCGATCAAGCTGGTGCAGGCGGTCGGCCGCTTGATCCGCAGTGAACGCGACTACGGCCGAGTAACTATTTTGGATAATCGCCTGGTTCGACAGAGCTATGGCAAGAAAATGCTCGCCTCATTGCCACCCTTCAGACGTATATAGTTTGTGATAAAATCAACCGGGGCGGTTTAACACCCCCCATGCAATATCAATAACAGGCGGCACAAGGCGGAACATGATCTGCAACCCCTACGAAATCGTCATCCAAGGCCTGACGCACGAAGGCCGCACCTTCCGCCCTAGCGACTGGGCCGAGCGGTTGTGCGGCGTACTGGCATCGTTCGGCGACAAGAAATTGTCCTACCACGCCTATGTGCGGCCGATGCTGTTGGAAGGCGTGCGCTGCGTGGCGGTGGACAAGAAGCTGGAAAAGGTCCACCCGCAAGTGTTCCAGTACCTGACCGACTTCGCCCGCGACAACGACCTGCGCGTCGTCGACTGCCGCACGCTGATCGACGAGATCTATCCGAACCGTTTCTTGGCCTGACTCGCTACTGATCTTTTTCGTCGGCGAACAAAGGCACGCCATGATGCGTCGTAGGGTGCGTTCGCGTAGCAACGCACCAAGAATTGATAAACCCTGTGCCTCGCCAATCCTGCTCACGCCCGCAACCCAGATCCATCAAGTATCTTTCGATTTTGGCCACTGCTGGGCGGAATGCAGCACACGTACAATTTCAATACGCACCAGCTTTGGCCTGAGTCGGTATACCACGACAAAAGGCGTGCGGCTAATCACCATCTCGCGCGTGGACTTCCTCCGGCCTGCAGGGCCTATTTCAGGGTGTTCCACCAAAAGGTCGATGTGTTGTTCTAACCGATCGCCCTGCTCGATAGCCGCTTGAGGATTATCCTGGGCAATATAATCGAGTTGCTCATCACGATCTTTGAGTGCACGAGGAAGCCAAACCAGAATCAACTCGCGCCCCTCTTGGCACGCTTGGCCAGTGCGGCCCGCTTAGCGGCCCAGCCTGCTTTAGCGTCCTCGTTCGACACCCATTGCGTATTTGGATCGTCGGCCTCTTTAAGGCCAATCTCCACCTGAGCGCGGAACCATTCATCGTAAGCCGCCGCCTGATGCGCCTTCTTGAGCGCGGCACGACTGTCGGGGCGGCTCACGGTTTTAATCGTGGCCGGGTCATAGTTGGCAGCGTCTACGTCGAAGCGCGTAATACCCACACCACTGAGGTAGCCGATCAGTGTTTCCATCTTCTTGAATAGTCGCACCTGGCGCGAACGTTGCGCCGCCAGCGCCCGCTCGACCATGCCATACTCGACGACGACGGCCCAGCCTCCCAGCTGGCCAATGACGTGCGCGGCGCGAACCGCTCCGGCTTCGACCAAATGGGTCAAGGTTACATGGTCAATGGTTTCATGGGCAGCCATCATAAACGCCAATTTCGTCAAAAATAACAGATGTAGTATCTTGCAAATATCAGCAATTTGCAATGCGCCTAGCTAATAGCGAATCGAATCAAACCAATCACCCAGCCGATCGCAAGTTCGAACGCCCGGATTTGCCTTGAACCCTTTACGCGCCTCGCTGATGACGTTCGTATCCACAAGATACAAGCTTACCCCCGACTACGTTCAAAGTCCGCGTCGTCACCCACATCGGGCATGGACGCCAAAACATCCACGAAGGCACGCCGCTTAGGCGTCGCCAACGCCGCGCGCAAAATGGCACGATGCTCGGCCTCCATGCTGCGCTCATGCGCCGTCGCTAGACGCTTTAACGCCGCCGCCACTTCTTCATCGACATTCCTCACCACCAAGTTAGCCACCATCTGGCACCCCAAAACGATTGCATTGATTGCGTCATAGTTAGGAGCTGCAATCAATGCAATCATTCAAAACAGCAACAAGCCGTTCACCCGTCAATGTGAACGGCACGCCATAAACGACTATCCCCGTTACCGAGCCGCCGTGTCCTCCCAATAGGCCAGCTTATAGCTGATGACCGCCAGCAATGC
>NZ_JAFAND010000028.1 GCF_019232825.1 Paludibacterium sp.
GTTTGCAGACAGGCCCTAGGGTGCGATACACCGTCAGACAGCGATCAGCGCGGTCATGGCGTGCGGTTGGCCATCGAGCGCCATCATCACCGACAGTGCGGTGATCGTGATGATGGAAAAGAAAAAAACCTTCCGCGCCCAGACCCGCTCATCGATGCTCTTGCGATATCCCGCCAACGCCATCTTCAGCCACCACAGGCTGGTTGCGCATGCCACCGCCAAGTAGCCGTAACCGGCATAGCCGCCGACGGCCAGCATCACCGTTGCGACAGAGAATGCCAGAATATAGAGCACGATCTGCTGCTTGGCCTGGTCAATACCCCTCACCACCGGCAACACCGGGATGCGCGCCGCCTCATAGTCCTGCAAACGGAAAATGGCGATCGCATAGGAGTGCGGCATCTGCCACAGGCTAAACATGCAAAGCAGGATCAGCGCGCCGCTGTCGAAGCGGCCGGTCACCGCGCAGTAGCCGGCCACCGGCGGCACGGCCCCGGACAGGCTGCCCACCAGCGTGCCGTACACCGAATGGCGCTTCATATACAGGCTGTAGACCCCCACGTAGATGACGAAGCCGCCCAACGCGCAGACAAACGCCAACGGATTGGCGCCGAACCACAGCAATAGAAAGCCCGCCACGCCCAGCAAGGCGCCGTGCGCCAAAGCCGCCTTGCGGCTCATGGCGCCGGTCACCAGCACGCGGGCGCGCGTGCGCGCCATCTTGGCGTCGATGTCATGGTCGATGCAGTTGTTGAACGCGCAACCGGAAGCCACCACCAACGACAACCCCATCAACGTGGCCGCCATCAGACCGAAGTCGATTCGCCCCTGCGCCGCCAGCAGGAAGCCGCCGGCAGCCGAGATCAGATTGCCGAACAGAATGCCCGGCTTGATCACCTGCCAATAACGTTTGAGCTTCACGACCGGCCTCACTCGACCATGCGCATCATCAACACGTCGGCGCTGGTGATGATCCAGATCGACAGGGCGACCAGCAAAACGATGACCATCGCGGTGAAGATGAAGGAGAACGTGTTGAGCTTACCTTGCGGCGTACGCAGATGAAGGTGCAGGAAATATTTCAGGTGCACCAGGATCTGCGCCACGGCAAACACCACGATGCCGAGCGTTGCCGCTTGGCGCGTAAAGGCGCCGCTCATGACCATCCCAAACGGGATCGCCGTCAGAATCACCGACAAGGCAAAGCCCACCAGATAGCTCTTGACGCTGCCATGCTCGGCGGCGTGTGCGTGCGCGTGCGCCATTACAGCACTCCTTTCAGGTAGACCACGGTGAAGACGCAGATCCAGACGATGTCGAGGAAGTGCCAGAACAAGCTCAGGCAATTGAGGCGCGTCAACGCCCGGCCGGTCAGGCCGGTTTTGATCACCTCGAACATCATCACCGCCATCCACAGGAGGCCGGCGGTCACATGCAGGCCGTGCAGGCCGACCAAACCGAAGAACGCGGACAGAAAGGCACTGGCGCCAGGGCCGTTGCCCTCTACGATCAGGTGGTGAAATTCGTTCAGCTCCAAACCGATGAAGGCCGCGCCAAAAAGGAACGTCACCGCGAGCCAGGCCAGCACGTCCGTTCTCCGGCCTTGCTGGCCGGCGATCATGGCGAAGCCGTAGGTAATACTGGACAAGAGCAGCGCGGCGGTTTCCACCAGCACGTAAGGCAGCTCGAAAATATCCTTACCCGACACGCCGCCCGCGGTATTGCGAAAGAGCACCGCGTAGGAGGCGAAGGCGGTGGCGAACAAGATGCAGTCGGTCATCAGGTAGAACCAGAAACCGAGCACTTTTTGCTCGCCGCTGTCGTGATGCGCGTGGCCGTCGTGGCCGTGCGCCGGGGTTGCGTAGCTAGTCATGGTTACTCCAACCGTTACACCAGAGTGGCGGGCTTAACGCCGCTCGAAGGCTTGCGCGCCGGTTCGCGCTCGCTATACGCATCGACATCGATGCCCATGCGCTCGAAGCGCTCGCGTTCGATGGCCTCGACCTCATTCGGCTGCACGTAGTAATCGAGGTCGTCGTCAAACGCGCGCGTCAGCATGCTGCCGATAATGCCGATCAGACCGGCGACGGCAAGCCACCAGATATGCCAGATCATGGCGAAGCCCAACGCCGTGGTGAATGCGCCGATGGCGATGCCCACTGCGGTGTTCTTCGGCATGTGAATCGGCTCATAGGACGTCGGCACGACGTAGGCGACACCCTTTTCCTTCATGTCGGTGAAGGCATCGATATCGTGCACCGCCGGCAATTTGGCGTAGTTGTAGAACGGCGCAGGCGACGAGGTCGACCACTCCAGCGTGTGACCGTTCCACGGGTCGCCGGTCGGATCGGCCAGCTGCTTACGGTCGCGCACGCTGACGTAGAGCTGCACCAACTGGCAGGCAATGCCGCAGGCAATCAACAGCGCGCCGACGCAGGCCAGATAGAGCCACGGCGTCCAAGCCGGATTATCGGTATGGTTCAGGCGGCGGGTCATGCCGAGGAAGCCCAGCACATACAACGGCATGAAGGCGAAATAAAAGCCGACCTGCCAGAACCAGAATGCCGCCTTGCCCCAACGCGGATTCAGCTTGAAGCCGAAGACCTTGGGGAACCAGAAAGAAAAACCCGCCAGGTAGCCGAACACCGCGCCGCCGATGATGGTGTTGTGGAAGTGGGCGATCAGGAACAGGCTGTTATGCAGCAGAAAATCAGCGCCCGGCACGGCAAGCAGCACGCCGGTCATCCCGCCGATGGTGAACGTCACCATGAAGCCCAACGTCCACAGAATCGGCGGTTCGAAACGCAGACGGCCGCGGAAGAGCGTAAACAGCCAGTTAAACAGCTTCACGCCGGTCGGCACCGCGATCACCATCGTGGCGATGCCGAAGAAGGCGTTGACATTCGCGCCAGAACCCATGGTGAAGAAATGGTGCAGCCAAACCATGAAGCCCAGGATCGAGATGGCGCCGCTAGCGTAGACCATCGATTTGTAACCGAACAGCCGTTTGCCGGTAAAGGTGGACACGACTTCGGAGAAAATACCGAATGCCGGCAGCACCAGGATGTACACCTCGGGGTGACCCCAGGCCCAGAACAGATTCAGGTACATCATGGCGTTGCCGCCCGCTTCCGCGGTAAAGAAATGGAAACCGAGATAACGGTCGAGCGACAGCATCGCCAAGGCGCCGGTCAAAATCGGAAACGAAGTGACGATCAACACGTTGGCCCAGGTGCAGGTCCAGGTGAAAATCGGCATCTGCATCAGCTTCATGCCAGGCGCGCGCATTTTGAGCACGGTAACAAGGAAGTTGATCGCGGTCAGCGTCGTTCCCAAGCCGGAAATCTGCAGCGCCCAGATGTAATAGTCGACCCCCACGTCCGGGCTGAAGCTCAACTCGGACAAGGGCGGGTAGGCTACCCAGCCGGTGCGGGCGAAATTCCCCACGAACAACGACATCATGACGAGCCCAGCCGCCGAGGTCAGCAGCCAGAAGCTGAGCGAGTTCAGAAACGGAAAAGCCACGTCGCGCGCGCCGATCTGCAGCGGCACGACGATATTCATCAGCCCGGTCATGAACGGCATCGCCATGAAGATGATCATGATCACGCCATGGGCGGTGAAGATCTGATCGTAATGCTCGGGCGGGAGCACACCGAGGTGGCCGCCGGTCGCGATGGCCAACTGGCCGCGCATCATCAGCGCATCGGCGAAGCCGCGCAAGAGCATGACCAGCGCGACGGCAATGTACATCACGCCGATTTTCTTGTGATCGACCGACGTGAGCCATTCTTTCCACAGATAGCCCCACTTGCCGTATCTGGTGATCAATGCCACCAGCACCAGACCGATCAGACCGACGCCCGACATCGTCGCCATGATGATGGGCTCGTGGTAGGGGACGGCATCAAGCGTTAATTTACCGAGCAACATCAATTGACACTCCTTGCAGCCGCCGGGGCGCACAACCGCTTGGTCAGCGCGTCCAGCTTGATATCTTCTTCCGACAGGGCGAGCGAGGTCCGCGCAGCCATGTACTTATGCATGACGGCATCGAACAGGCGCGACGTCGGCGCAGTGTAGTAGGCCACGGCGTGGTTTTCGCTCGGCACGGCCAACTGGCGGTAGGCATCGATGTCCAACGGCTGCCCGGCCGCGCGCACCTGCGCGACCCACTTGTCGAAATCGGCCGGGGTGGCGGTGGCGATGGCGTTGAATTTCATGCCGGAGAAGCCGGCGCCGCTGTAATTGGACGAGAAACCGTCATAGGTGCCCGCTGCGTTGGCAATCAGATGCAATTGCGTCTGCATGCCCGCCATCGCATAGATCTGGCCACCCAGTTGCGGAATGAAAAACGCATTCATCACTGTGTCGGAGGTAATGCGGAAATCCACCGGCACGTCCTTGGGAAAAGCAATCTGGTTGACGGTGGCGATGTTCAGCTCAGGGTAGATGAACAGCCATTTCCAGTTGAGCGCCACTACGTCGATCTTGACCGCCTTTTTGTCGGAATCCAGCGGACGATACGGATCGAGCGCATGGGTGGTGCGCCAAGCCAATACGGCGAGGAAGGAAACGATGATGATCGGAATCAGCCAGACCACGGCCTCGATCTTGGCGGAATGCGCCCATTTCGGCGCGTAGGTGGCGTTGACGTTGCTCGCGCGGTACTTCCAGGCGAACACCAGGGTCAGAACGATGACCGGCACGACGACCAGCAGCATGAGCAGCGTTGCCGTGACGATCAGGGACTTCTCGTCGGCTGCGATCTGGCCCTTCGGATCAAGGATGCCGCCTTGACAACCGGTGAGCAGAACGAGCGCGAGCGGAGAGAGCCACAGCACCAAGCGGGAAGAGCTACAGTTTCTCATCTTGCGACTTCACAGGTTAAAAAAAATCTTTGACGCACGAGGGCACAGAGCCCGTCGCGTCAGAACCTGACAGAAATCGCGGGCTTTGCTGTTTGCTTCCCAGGGGACATTGCGGCAGCGGGGCCCAAGCCCCCGCCGCGTATTCTTATTTAGCCGGCTTCTACCGCGCACACGCGGGAAGAATTTAAGATCGGACGCGCTGTCGGCGCTTATCCGTTGATGACGTGACAGCAGAAAATTCATCGCCAATGACGGCAACGGTGTAACGATTCGCTACAAGCATTTCGGCAAACACGAACATCCCGTGGCAGCGCGCGGGCCGATCGCTCAGCCACTTTTCCCTTCGACACTGTCGTGATATATCTACCGGTTTCCGCGTATTAACCCAGTTCTAACTAGTCTTATCAAGAGCGCGCAACCAGAAACAAGCAGGAAAAATCAACAAAAACCGTCAGAACGTTTGACGTAAATCAACAGCAAAAACTTACGCAAGCATAACAAACTCAACCGCTTGGCGCGCTGTCCGACAAAAAATCATTGCCGTTGCAATTTGTTACATTTCTCTTCAGCGTGCTGTTGCATCGCCGCATCGGCTATAGGAAAAATCCTTAACATCGCTCAGCGCCCATACACGGGTCCATCGCCCGGCATCCCTTGTATTTATTTGTCCGCAATGGTTGAGCCGGCAGGCCACTCGCGCCATACTTGCAAGGTTTGCAATGGCCGGAGGACGAGATGGCTCACCGCGTGGTTTTTGTCGAGGACGATCCGGAGCTGTCCGGGCTGATCAGCGACTTCCTGTCCCGCCATGAGATGGAAGTCATCGTAGAAGCGCGCGGCGATACCGCCATGGCCGTCATCGAGCGCGAGAAACCCGACCTGGTGCTGCTCGATATCATGCTGCCCGGCAAGGACGGCCTCACCATCTGCCGCGAGCTGCGCCCGAATTTCCTCGGCCCGATCGTCATGCTGACGTCGCTCGACAGCGACATGAATCAGATCCTCGGCCTCGAGCTCGGCGCCAACGACTACATCCTCAAAACCACCCCGCCCTCGGTGCTGGTGGCTCGGCTCCGCGCCCAGCTCCGCCATGCCGGCAGCGCCATGCCCGCCCCGGCGGAGCCGGCGGCCAAGCTGCCGCAAAAACGCCTTTTCGGTCAGCTGACCATCGACCCGATCAATCGCGATGTTTGGCTCGCGGGCGAGCAAATTGTGCTGTCCACCTCGGATTTTGATCTGCTCTGGCTTCTGGCGAGCCACGCAGGCGAAATCCAAAAGCGCGAAACACTGCTGAAATCCCTGCGCGGCGTCAGCTACGATGGCCTCGACCGCAGTATCGACGTCGCCATCTCGCGCCTGCGCAAAAAGCTGGGCGACAACCCCAACGAGCCGTTCCGCATCAAGACCGTGCGCAACAAGGGCTACCTGTTCTCGCTATCCGGCTGGGAGTAAGCGCCGCATGCGCAAGCTGTTCATCCAATTCTATCTACTGCTGATTGGCTGCTTCCTGGTGGCCGTCATCCTGGTTGGCGTCGTGTACAAGCAGGCAGTGGACAAGGTGGGTGAACGCTATCTGTCCGATCTCCTGCGCACCACGCTTTCACTGATCGAAACCGAATTGCGCGGCGTGCCGCAGGAGTTATGGCAGGAGAAGCTGTCGCAGGACGATCATCGCTTCACCTTCCACGTCAAGCTGGAGCGCGAAAGCGCCTACGACCTCGACGACGCCTCGCGCGCCGCGCTGGCGCGCGGCGAGATCGTCATGCTGGAAAACAATTATCTGTTCCTGCAAAAGATCGAAAACAGCGATTACGTGCTGGTGGCCGGCCCATTGCGTTATCTGTTCTTTCTCCATCAGCTCAAATGGTTCGATTACGCGCTGTTGGCGTTGATCGGCCTGTCGCTGGCATTTCCGGTGCTGTTATGGATGCGGCCGCATTGGCGCGACCTGATGACGCTGGAACAAACCGCCACCCGGCTGGCCCACGGCCACTTCTCCGCCCGGGCCCGGCTGCCTGAAAGCTCCGGTGTGCGCCGGGTCGGCCAGGCCTTCAACCGCATGGCCGACAGCATTGCCGAGCTCTTGGCGAGCAAGAAGGCGCTGACCAACGCCGTCGCGCACGAATTGCGTACGCCGCTCGCCCGGCTGCGCTATCGGCTGGAACTGTTGGACGACGCCGATGCCCCGGCGCATCAGGCCATGGCGCGCGATCTGGATGAAATCGACCGACTGATCGAGGAATTGCTGCTGCACGCCAAACTCGACCGCCCCGAGGCGCCGCTGACCCCGAGCACCTTCGATGCGGCGAGCTGGCTTGACGATCGCATCGCCGGTCAAATGTCGCTGGCGCCGACGCTCTCCTGGATGCGGCAGCCGCTGGAGCCCGGCAGCGCCGTGATCACCGCCGACCACCATCTTCTGACGCGGGTGCTCGACAATCTATTGTCCAATGCGCGCCGCTATACCAATACCCTGGTGCGCGTATCGCTGCGGCTGGAGAAGGGCCAACACGTGCTGATCGTCGACGACGACGGCCCCGGCATTCCGCAGGAGGACCGCGAACGGGTCTTTTCGCCTTTCGTGCGGCTGGATAGCAGCCGACACCGCAGCACCGGCGGGCATGGCTTGGGCTTGGCGATCGTCGAACGCATCGCACGCGCGCACCGCGGCCAGGTGCGCATCGACACCTCGCCGGAAGGCGGCGCGCGCTTCATCTTCACTTGGCCGGAAGGACTGCTTTTACATTCAGTTACACGGGGAAACAAACAGCGCCTAGACGCTCCCGGAACCGATGATTAGCATGAACCGATCGTGCCGAATACCCTGCGGGGGTGTCGGCAGGCCTTCACAAGAGGATTCTGCCCGATGAAGAAGCAACTCGCGCTCGGCGTTATCGCCCTGTTGACGTGCGTGTCCCTGACAGCCATGGCGGAGGATACCTCCGCGCCGGTTCCGATTCACCGCACCACCGCCAAGCATCGCGTCGTCAAGCAGCCCATGGCAAAACCGAGCATGGCTACCAGCAAACCGGCCGCATCCTCTGCCCATTAAGCTTCCCGGGCATGGCGCGCGCCCTGTCCCTTCGTTTCGGAGTTCTGCATGAAATTGCGTTTACTGGGCCTGGCGTTGGTGGCGGTCGCAAGCAGCCTGCCTGCCAGCGCTCATAAACTCACCCGCGAACAACTCACCTTGTTCTTCGGCAAGGATGATCGTGTCGCCGTCGGCCCGTCGGGCATGCCCTGGCAAACCATCGGCCGCCTGCAAACCCTGGGCGGCTTGCAATGCACCGCCACGCTGGTCGCGCCGGACGTCGCGCTGACCGCCGGCCACTGCTTCGTCAATCCACGCGGCCAGCTCGACCCGGCGCAGGATTTCACCATCGGCCTCCAAGGCGAACGCTACGCCAAGCGCGTCACCATCACCAAGGTCATGGTCAACCGGCAATTGCTGCGCGGGCTGATACACAAACGGGATGGCGTTTACGTGCCGGAAAGCGTGGCGCGTTACGATTACGCGTTTGTCCGCCTGTCCGAACCGCTGGGCAACACCTATGGCTATCTGCCGGTCTTCGGCGGCGATCGCACGGCGCTGAAGAAGGCGCTGGCCGGCATCAACAAGCGCATGGTGCACGTCGGTTATCCCGAGGACACGCAAGGCATTCTGATGGCGCACAAGAACTGCCTGGCCACGGAACTCCATCGCGACGGCCGCCTGGGGCATCGCTGCGACACGCTGCCAGGAGACAGCGGTTCGCCGATGCTGGCGACGGTGGACGGCAAAACCATGATTATCGCCATCCAAAGCTCGGCGCCGAACGCCCGCGACCGCTACCGTGCCGACAATATGTCGCTGACGGCGCCGGTGTTCTACAACTCGCTCCAGCGCTTCATCCAAAACAAATGACAAACGGGCGCCGCGGCGCCCGTTGCTTTATCGTCATCGCTCAGTCGCAGGAGAGCGCCTGCTTTTGCAACTGGATCAGCTCGGCAATGCCCTGCTCCGCCAGCGCCAGCAGCCGATCCATTTCCTCGCGGCTGAACGGTTCGCCCTCCGCGGTGCCTTGAATTTCCACGAAACGCCCGCTGCCGGTCATGACGACATTCATGTCGGTCTCGCAGCCGGAGTCTTCCACATAATCCAGATCCAACACGGGCCGGCCGTCCACAATACCCACCGACACCGCGGCGACGGCATCGTGCAACGGATTTTCGCCGAGCTTGCCTTCCGCCATGAGCTTGCCGATGGCATCGGCCAGCGCCACATAAGCGCCGGTGATGCTGGCGGTCCGCGTGCCGCCGTCGGCCTGAATCACATCGCAGTCGATCACGATCTGCCGCTCGCCCAGCTTATCCAGCGCGGTGACGGCGCGTAAAGAACGGCCGATCAAGCGCTGAATTTCCTGCGTGCGGCCCGATTGCTTCCCCGCGGCGGCCTCGCGCCGCATCCGGCTGCCGGTCGAACGCGGCAGCATGCCATATTCGGCCGTCACCCACCCTTGACCCTTGCCCTTGAGAAACCCGGGCACTCCCTCCTCGACGCTGGCGGTGCAGATCACCTGGGTATCGCCGAATTCCACCAACACCGATCCTTCGGCATGGCGGGTGAAATGGCGGGTCAAGCGCACGGGGCGCAAAGCGGCATCGGAACGGTCGTCGGCTCTCATGAATATCTTCTCTATGCAAAAAAATCACATAGATTATACCGTCTGCTTCCCGCGGATGGATTGAGTCGACCCGGGGGCCTTGCTATAGTGCTGAAGCCCGGATTGCTTCACGTTGCAAAAAGCCATTCGGGCCCGACCTTTTATCTCAAAGAACGCTTTAAGCGGGAGCCCAAAATGATCCTGAGCATGACCGGCTTTGCCTCGACCAATCGTGAATTTCCCGGAGGCATGCTGAGCCTGGAACTGCGTGCGGTGAACCACCGATACCTCGATATTCAGATGCGCCTGCCGGAGGAACTGCGTGTCATCGAGCCACAGATGCGCGAACTCATTTCCGGCAAAGTGGCGCGCGGCAAGCTGGAGTGCCGCGTCGGCTTGAACCAGCTCGACAGCGGCGCGCCGACGCTGGAAATCAACACCGACTACCTGCGCACGCTGCTGGCGGTCGCCGAGGAAGTGCAATCGCTGGCAACGGCCGGCAAGGGACTCTCCGTGGGTGAGCTGATGCGCTGGCCGGGCGTCTTGAAATCCAATCAATTGGCGCCGGAAGTCCTGCAGCAACTTTGTTTGGAAGCGCTCGCGTCCGTGCTGGGCGACTTCAACGCGTCACGCGCCCGCGAAGGCGACAAACTCAAGGCGCTGCTGCTGGAGCGCGTATCGGGCATGGAAAGCATCGTGGCGTCGGTCAAACCCAAATTGCCGCAAATTCTCGATGCCTACATGGCCAAGTTGTCAGGCCGCCTGCGCGAAGCGCTGGGCAGCGTCGACGACGATCGTATCAAGCAAGAGTTCGCGCTGTTCGCGCAAAAGATCGACGTCGATGAGGAGCTGTCACGCCTGACCACGCATCTGACCGAGGTACGCCGCATCCTCAAGGCCGACGGCCAAGCCGGCAAGCGCCTCGATTTTCTGATGCAGGAACTCAACCGCGAAGCCAATACCCTGGGCTCCAAATCGGTGTCGGCCGAAACCACGCAAGCTTCGGTGGAACTCAAGGTGCTGATCGAACAGATGCGCGAGCAAATCCAGAACATCGAATAAGCTCGCGGCGGCGTTGGCGCAATGCCGCGCGTTGCGCGGCGATTGCGCCCTACCCCCGGATACGCGCTCGCGTAGGGCGCACTCGCCGAAGGCAGTGCGCCACAGACACGCACGGTACGACAGCGCCATGACGACGACCAGCCGGCGCCGCGCGCCTAAAACTGCCAACGCGCCCAAGTGAATAGCACATTGCCGTTGCCCTTGGAGCCGGGCACATAGGTGGACTGCAAGGCAAACCGGCCATATTCGACCGACACCAGCGGCAATAGCACCGGCAGCGGGTAATACTCATAGTCCTGACGGGCCGTCACGCCCGCGGTGAAACCGGCGCCAAGCCGCCAGTCGCCGCCGGGGTGCCAGATTTTTTGATAGCCGTAGCCGGCGATGGGCTCGAACCGGTTGTGCGAGTCCTGAAAGGACATGACATAGAGGGCATGCCAATTGCCCTGGTCGTCAAAGCGGTATTTGCCGACGCCGAGCCCCCAGGGGTTTTCGTTGTATTCCGCGATTTTCTCCGCCGTATACATGCGGCGGTTATGCCACGTGTGCAGAGGAACGTAGAGTTCGTACTGATCCGAGTCCCACGTCTGCCGCACCGTCTCTTGCGCCTGCTGCCAGAAGCCGTCACGCGGCGCGTTCTCAGCCGCCGGCGCCGAGGCGTCGGCAAACGCCATCGCCGACATTGACAGCATGCCGGCCCATAGGGCCGCGCGCACGGAAAAAGAGAATATGCGAAATGTCATACCATCCAATCTTAATCGTCAGAGAAAGGCTGAACCGGCCACGATGACGGCCTAGCCATATGAAAGGCAATTAAGAGTCTTATTTTGTTTAATAGTTCAAAATAAGATGAATTGTTTAGATGGCGTCGAACTCGCGCGGACCGTGCGCCAGGTCCAGCAAGCCGCCTTGCAGACTGTCACATAGCGGCCCCAGTGTTGCTTGGAGATAGCGCATGCCGCGCTCAGGAGAAGGGAAGGAAGTATCGGGTTGCTCCCCGATGAACACGATATGGTTGGTACTCGCCCGCAACCGATTGGCCTCGTGCGGCGCCGCGCCGACAACCCGGCTGACGGTCTGTCCACGGCCATCCAGCCAAGCGGGCACCCGCAGTTCCTCCGGCACAACATCCAACGTCAGACCATCGTGCAGCGTCTCCAGCGCATAGGCGCTGATCGGCGAACAGGACAACAACGACGCATAGCGCGCCATGTCGATCAAAGGCCACTCGGCCACAAACCGCTGGTTCATGACACAACGCAACAGGCTTTCCATCGCGCCAGCCTCGGCGGCCTCGCCCAGCCAAGGACGGTACAGCGCGCGCCAACGGACGATCAGCGTTTCCACACGCTCAGGGTCGAGCGCCGGCGGTTCGACCTGGAAATAACGCAAAACCTCCAGCTTGACGGCACGCACGACCAAGAGATGAACCTTCATGGCGGGCAAGTGTTGGTGCAGCGCTTCGGCGAGTCTCACTTTCATGCGATCACCCTTGTCATGTTTCCGACCTGCATCAAACAAACCATTATTTTTTAGTTTGTTTATATTCAATTTATTGGAAAGATTAATTATGTGCAAGTAAAACCTGTTCGGGAACGACTATTCGCATACGGAGCGCCGCCGGCTTAGGGACCCTCTGAACCCGTTATTTACCGCTGCGGCGAATAACGGGTTCAGAGGGTCCTTAGCGGTCTGAGACTGGCCTAACCGTTCTGATAAACCTGAAGTCCTTGATCGAAAATCACCCCCGACAGCTTGCCGTGCAACGCCAATTTGCGGATGAGTTGCGGCTCCTCCCCAGAGACATGACTCAGCGCGCCACGGGAAAAACCGTTGATGCTGAGAAAATCGCGCCGACGCAATCCGGCACACGCGCCCGCCACCGGGCCGAAGCCGAACGGCAGACCGATCACGCTATCCTTGGCATGCAAGGCCGGTGCTGGCGGAATCGCGGCGCCGCTTTGCACGTCGACAAATCCCACCGGCCAGTGGCCGACCAGGCCCAGATCGGACCGGGCCGACAGACAATCGATGATCTGGCGATCGAAACCTGCGGGAAAATGCGCGACATCGTCATCGATTTCGATCAAGAATTCGCCGCGCGCGGCGTCGAACAGTTGCTTATAGAACTCGATGCCGGTGTTGGCCGTATTGATCAGAACCCGGTTCACGCCCTCCTGCCGCAACACCTCACGCGTTTCCGGCCAATCGTCGTTGACCCCCACCACCAGCTCGACATCCGTTTCCGCCAATGCCTCGCGCAACGCGTGCAGGGTATGGCGAAGCAGCGCCGGACGGCGGTAGGTGAGCAGCACCACCGATAAACGACAATCGCCCCGCGCCTCGTTCAGGCGCGCGCGATAGGCGGCCAGCTCGGCGCGCTCGACGGCAAATTGCCCCGGATCGGCTTGCGACAGCACCTGTTCGCATTCATTGGGCAAACCGAGATACAACAGCATGTCGAGCATGGCCGACTGCACGTCCGGCCGCTGCGGATAGGTCTGATAAATCTGCAGCATGGCGTCGATGGCGAACCCGGCCAATTCGGCGATCGGCAAACCCGCGTTAAAATACTTGAACACCGCCGCCAGCACGCCATACGCGGCGGGAAACTTGTCGGGATCCCCCAACGCCACTTGCGTCAGCACGGCACGCGCGTCGACCAGACGCCCAGCCGCCAAAAGCAGCATGGCATAGCAGAGCAGATCGTCGTTTAAGCCGGCGCCGAGGCCAAATACGCGATTCACATCGGCACGGGCACGTTCAGGCGCTTCGCCATGCTGACGGGCGTAAGCGGCCAGCGCGAGCGCGCAATCCAAGTGATGGCGCTCGGACGGAAGAGGCAGTTCATTCACCGTGGGATACTTCGCTATTCAAGATAAAACGCGCGATGGCGGCGGAATCCAGCTCGCCGTCCCCCTGATCGACCAGGCGTTGGATCAAGCCGGCGACACGCTCGGCCTGCGGTAGGCTGATGCCCAATTCATGCGCGCAGTCGAGTACGATGCCCATATCCTTGAGGTGCAAAGCCGCCTTGAAACCCGGCGCGTAGTTGTCGTCGATCATGCGTTGGCCGTGCACGTCCAAAACCCGGCTGGCGGCAAATCCGCCCAGGAGCGCCTGCCGCACCGGCACCGGGTCGACGCCACAGGCCTGCGCCAGCTTCATGACTTCGGCCACCATCGCCACGCCGACGCCAACGGCGATCTGGTTGCAAGCCTTGGCCACCTGTCCGGCGCCAGAGTCGCCGATGCGGGTGATGGTCTTCCCCATCGCCGCCAACACGGGCTCGACACGCGCGAGCGCCGCTTCCTTGCCACCGACCATGACCGTCAACGTGCCATTCATGGCGCCCACTTCGCCGCCCGACACCGGACAATCAAGAAAATCGACGCCATGCGAGGCCAGCCGCTCGGCGATGCGGCGCGCGCCGAAAGGCGAAATCGTGCTCATATCGATGCAGACCAGCCCCGGCCGGGCACCGTCGACGCAGCCGCCCTCGCCCAGCAGCACCGCCTCGACGTCGGGCGTATCCGACAAATTGGTAATCAGCACGTCAACCTCCCCGGCAAGCTTAGCGGGGCTGTCGCACCAGGTGGCGCCCGCGTCCAGCACCGGGCGGGCGCGTTCGGGGTGGCGCGCCCAGACGGCGACGGGGAATCCGGCGCGCAATAAATTCAGGGCACAGGGTCGCCCCATGATGCCCAAACCGATATAACCGACTTTCAGCATGATGTTTTCCAAGACGAGGGATATTCATTGATGCACTAGGGCCTGTCTGCAAACTATTTGCGGCTGCGGCCGGCATCAGTCGGATGCAGCGCTAGAAGCGCGTCCCGCCGCAGTGTCATTCACTGCAAGGGACAAGCGACAACGCGATGCGCCGGCTGATACCGGCCCCGAAGGGCTGGCCTGGTAAACGGCCATCTGCGTCGTTGGGCGGCTTGGCCTTAGAATGACTAAGGCCGGCGCCCCCCGCCTAGCATCTGGCCATTTGCCAGGTCAGCGCAGTTCACAAATAGTTTGCAGACAGGCCCTAGTATATCCCGGCGCGCGCGCTATCCGTATCAGGGGGTAGGCAAAATCGAGGGACCGGAAGGCTTCAGCCAGGCATCCAATTCAAATCCTTTGCCTTCCGCTTGTTTTTCCAGGTAATAGACGAAGGCCAGTACTTCAGCCACCGCGCGATAGAGCTCGGGGGGAATCTGTTGATCCAGATCGACTTGCATCAACAGCGAGACCAGCTCAGGCGAATCGTGCACGAACACGCCAGCCGCGCGCGCGCGCTCGATAATGCGCTCCGCGGTCTGGCCATAGCCCTTGGCCACGACGCGCGGCGCGCGCGCGCCTTCCTTGTAGCTCACGGCGACCGCCGAGCGGCGGTCGGCATCCAATGCCGGATTAGGTTGTGGTTTCTTCATGCTTGACCGACAGGGTCGCCAGATCCAGGCCGGCGGCCGACAGGCCATCCACCAGCTTCTGACTATTTTGTTGAATCATGTCGCCCGCGGCCGTCTCCTCGGTGGTGAACGACACCTGGACAGCCTTGCCGACCAGACGAACGCGGGCGTTCATACCGCCCAGCACCGGCAGATTCAACGATAAATGCGACGTCCAGGCCGGCGCCTCGCTTTTACCATGCCCTTGGCGTTCATCGGTTTCTTCCGACTGGATCAGCATTTGCATCGGCTGCCCCGGCCAGGCGAAGCCCTGCACCGGCACTTGCCGGCTCTCCAGCGTATCGAGTTGATGCTGCACCAGATTGCCTAGCTGCGGTAGCGCGCTATTGCGCGCCGACGACGTATCTTGCATCAGGGCCTGACCAAGCTTGCTCTGCGGCTCCTGCTGCAGTTGCGTCAACGGCAGCTTGCCCAGATCCCAAGCTTTCAGATGCGACTCGTAGAACAAGCCGCTGTTTTCCACGCCCTGCTTGAGCGAGTTCGCCATCTGGGCGGGCGGCTGGTCGCGCGCATCCAGGGCCACCGGCTCGCTGGCTTGCGCCGGCATCTGCTTCAGCAGGGGGTTTTGACCGGATTCGCCGGCCACGGCTTTTTGAGCCAGCAGGCTGGAAGCGGGCGCCCCGCCGGCCTCGTCCGCCGCCAACGCGGCCTTGGCCGCCAAGCCCGCCGCGTCGGCTAGCGCCGATGCCCCCGCCCGGCCTGAACCGGGCTGGCCGGCATCGCCGGCATCGTTCTGGTCCGCGGCGGACAGCAACCGCGTCAAGTAGCGCGAAGCGGGGCTCAAGTCCACCTGAACCGAACTGTCCTTGGCCTCCTCGCCCCCCTCGCCATCCTGCAGCGCGAAGCTCAGCCCCGGTTTCAGGCTGACGACGCGCAGATTGAGCGTATCCCCTTTTGGCTGCAGGCCCGGCGGCAGCGTCAGAGTGAACAGCGCATTCTTAATCAGCACCGCCACCTGATTATCATTGAGCTGCTCGGCAATCCGCGCGCTGACCTGTTCGCCGATCACAAGATTGGGCAGCCGGGCGGGCAGGACGGAGACGTCGAGCAGCGCCTTGTCGCCCTCGGTCAAGAGCCGAAGCGGCGAGATGGCGCCGGGGCTCAGCGGATTACTGAGATTGGGAGGCTGAACAGGAATCATGAGGTAGAGTTATTTCGGTACAGGGATAGGATCAGCTCGGCTTCGCTACGGGAGATGCCACAACGATGCGCGACATCCGCCGCCCCCATACCCTGCTGGATCAGCTCGATCGCCTGCTTGTAAGGCGAGGCGGCGGCCACCTCGGCCGAAGGCTTCGCCTGCTGGCGTTCGACACGGTCCGCCAGATGCAGCAGATCGCGCTGCTGCACGCTGATCTGATGCTGCAATTGCTCGATGTACAGCGCCGTCACCCGATCGCCTTCTCGCTCGAGCCGCCGCAATCGGCGATGAAAATACCAGGCTTGGGCGAGAATGACGCCGAACATGATGATGTTGCTGGCGAAGAGAGCGAACGCGGACATGGACAACCTCCCCAGGCAATCTTTCTCTGATTCTAAGAGGCCTGTGGCAATAACCCAAGGAAAAGCCTAGGAAAACCACCACTCACGTTAGCGGTAGGTCATGCGCAGACGCCGTTCCTGCTGGACGGAGGACAGATCTTCGCCCAGTTCGTCGCGCCGGGCCGCCATCATCAGTTCGATGCGCTGGTTTTTCCGCAGCGCATCGCGAAACGGGTCGAGCAAATCCGGCAACTGCTTGAGCACGGTTTCTCCGGCTTCTGTGATCATGAGCGCCATTTGCTCTTCCCGTGCGGAGAAAACCACCAGAAGCTCTTCCCAACGCCCCTGCTCCGCCGCCGCCAGCATGGCGTCGGTGTAGAGAACGAACTGCTGAGCGGCATTGCGCAGACGATCCAAATCCATAACGAATGTTCCGTCGCCCTCAAGGCGCCGTCTTTTGCGACGACAGCTGATTGGCATGTTGCGTCTTGGCCACCTCCTGCCAGGCGGGCAAAATCACGCTAAGCAGGTTGGCCACCTCGTCGAGAATCTCGGGATCGTTTTTCATATTGGCGACCCCCAGGCGAAACTTGACGTAGATATACAGATCTTCGAGGTTCATCGACAAATTGGCGTCGTGCGAATGATCCAACGCGACGCGCAGGCCTTCGACGATATCGGAGGCCTTGTTGATCATATGAGTCTTTTCCGAGTGACGCTCATTCTTCATCAGCACCTTGGCTTGCTGAATGGCGCGGATCGCGCCTTCGTACAGCAGAACGATCAGCCCGACGGGGCTTGCGCCATACACCGCCACCTCCAGCGCGTCGTCTTGGTAGGCCTTCTTAAACTGCTGCATTGCAAGGGTGTTCTTCATGTCTACCCAATATTCCTGATCGTGAGGGGCCAGCGCAAAATCACGGCATCGCCGCGTTCTGGTCCGTTTGTCTTATTTGCTCGACGACGTTATCCGCGCCAGCATCGACGTCAGCGACGAACTGGTCTGCTGCATCTGCATGAGCGACGAGTTGAGCTTGGTGTACAACGTCAAATACCCATCCTGCACGACACTCATGCGCGTTTGTTCCTGATTGGCCTTGTCCTTCATCGTCTTGACCTGATCGTTCAGCGTGTTGGTGCGCGTCGTGACCAGGCCCCTCGGCCCTAAAAAATCGTTGATCGTGCTGTTGAAACGCTGGGCGAAGCCATCTTTGTTACTGTTGCCGAACAGATTGACCACCGCCGCCGGATCGTTGGCGATCGCTGCGTTCAACGCCGTGGCATCCAGCTTGAGCTTGCCGTCCTTCTGCAGCGACACCCCCGCCTGGGCGAGATACGCAATCGTGGTCGAGCCGTCCGCGCCCGAAATCGGCGTATTGAGCAGCTTGGCCAGCGTGGTCTGCAGATGGACCAGCGTGTAATCGCCTTTCAGATTGCCGTTGTACAACGTCTGCGCATCGCTGGCAACCTTGTTGTAGGCATCGACGAAAGTTTGTACTTTCGCCTGGATGGCGGCGGAATCGGAAGCCACGGACAGCGCAGTGGAACCGGCTTGCGTCAAGGAAAGCGTCACGCCGTTGATCGCCGAGGTCACCGTGTTGCTGCTGCTCGTCAGCGTCAGGCCGTTGACGGTCAGGCTCGCGTCCTTGGCACGCGCGGTCAAACGGCTGTCGGTGATATTGCCCGAGCCGTCCACGGCCGCCGCCGCGTCAAAGGTCATGAAGGACAAGCTGGCTTGGCCGCCGGCGGTCGAAGTGCTGAACGACTGCGCCGCGCCGACGCCGGCGCCGGTCAAGACCAGCCGGTACGGCGCGGCGCTATTATCGGCCTTCACCACGCTGGCGCTGACGCCGATACCGGCGGCGTTGATGCTATTGCTGATTTCGTCCAACGAGCTGTTGGCCGAGATGGCGACCGTTGCCGTTTTACCGCCGCCGAAGGTGAAATTCAACGTATCGGCGGCATTGCCCAGGCTCGCGCTTTCGCTCGCCTGGCCATTGAAGGCCAGATTCTGGGCCGTGGCCAGATTGTTCACCGCAACGTTGTAGATGCCGGGATTGGCCGACTGCGACGCGGTGGCGGACAAGACGGACGTGTTGCTGCTGGTCGCTTTGAAGGTATTGATGAACTGCCCGGAGGACAGCGAAGTCAGCGTGCCTTGCAACGCCGTCAGGTCCGAACTTAACGCGCCAAGATCCGAAATCTGGCTGTTGTAGGTCGACACCTGCTGATTCATGCGGTTCAGGGGCTGCTTCGCCACGTTCATCAGTTGCGAAACGAGCCCCTGCACGTCGAGCGGACCGCTCGCCGAGGTTATCGTGGAAGTTGCCATCACACTCTCCGGCCTGAATCAGCGCCAGGCGCTTCAGGCACTGTCTTTTACCAGCAATCCCTTGAAATCATCCAACGCCTTGGACAAACGCAACACATCCTCGGCCGGGATCTGGCGAATCACTTCGTTGGTCGTGCTGTCGGTGACCTTCACGACCCGGCGCCCCGTCGCGGGATCAACCGAAAACTGCAACTGGGTGTTGAACAGTTTCGCAGTATCGTTGAGATGATCGACCGCGCTCGACAGCGCCTTCTCATCGACTTTCTGCTTTTTGGTGCTGTCCGCCTGAGTCGACGCATCCTGACTTTGGCCAACGGCAGCAACGGCGGCCGCGGTCTGTGCCTGCACCGGGGCCTGCTGTGCGCTCGCGGCTGCTTGCGCAGGGGGCTGCACGGGCTGCGGCGTCTGAGCCACATTGCTCAACAACGGGTTCACTTGCATGATGGCCTCCTATCGCAAGACCGGCCCCCGAATCCGGGGCGTCTCGTCAGTTTGCACTGCCTCCCCGGGCATCATGCACTGCCCAAAGGGGAGGCTGGCTACACCAGGCCTCTGCTTCGATGACCCACCAGCAAGGGTTCGAGCAAGCGTTATTGTAGAATTTCCAGCCGAATCGTAGCCACTCCATTTCCTTTCGGGCGCGCAGGGCGCAACCCGCCTGACTCTTTATCGGCCATCCCCCGCATAACTTTAGGGCCTGCCACGTTTTTTTGCAAAACGCGGCGCATGCCCCAGAAATAAAATAGCCACGAAACCGTCAAGCATCGTGGCTCAATCACTAACCCCAGGTTTTTTAACCACCCTTGAGTAGGGTCAGCGCAGCCTGCGGCAGTTGGTTGGCTTGCGACAAGATCGCGGTGCCGGCCTGCTGCAAAATTTGTTGCTGCGTCAGGTTGGCGGTTTCCGACGCGAAGTCGGTATCGACGATCCGCGATTGCGCATCCTTCAAGTTCTGCACATAGTTCGACATGTTGGCGATCACCGCCTGGAAGCGGTTTTGGATCGCACCGAGTTGCGAACGGTCGTTCGACACCAGGTTGATGTCCGCATCCAACGCCGACAGTACCGCCGTGGCGGCGGCCGAGGTGGTGATATTGATCGTGCCGGTCGCCGTCAGGCTCGAAGCGTAGCTCGACAAACCCGAGGTCAGGTCCAGACCGCTCGCCGTCACTTGGTTGCTGGCCACGCCGGACGCGCCCACCTGGAAGGTAATGCTCTGCCCACCCGACAGCAGCAGCGTGCCGTTAAAGTTGGTGGTCTGGATAATACGGGAAATTTCTTGCGTCAGCTGGTCGACTTCCGACTGCAGCTGCGAGCGGTTGACGTTACTGATGGTGCCATTGGACGCCTGTACCGCGATTTGGCGGATGGTCTGCAGGTTGTTCTGGATCTGGCCCAGCGCGCCTTCCGCGGTTTGCGCCAAGGAAATACCATCACTGGCGTTGCGAATACCCTGGTTGTTGCCGTTGATCTGGGTCGTCATCGACTGGGAAATCGCGAGACCCGCCGGATCGTCGGCCGCGCTATTGATGCGCAGACCGGAAGATAGGCGTTGCAACGACGTCTGCAACGACTGCGTCGAGTTGGACAGATTAAGCTGCGCGTTCAACGACGCAGTGTTGGTATTGACGTAAATTGCCATTTATTGTTCTCCATCGAGTCAGGCGCTAACCCGGCGGACTTTGCCAGCACTGCACTAGCACGACTGCCCAGCCCCGTCCTTACGGAGACATCTATTGGCATAACCCAATAGATTTAGACAGTCATTACACGTACCGCCATCATGGTGAACAATACAAGCAGATTCGCATAAACGCAAGTTTTGCGATGAAAACGGCAAGGCACCACGACATGTTGTCATGCCGTGGTGACCAAATTTACATCAGATTAACCCTTGAGCAGGGTCAGTGCAGCCTGCGGCAGCTGGTTGGCTTGCGACAAGATCGCGGTACCGGCCTGTTGCAGAATCTGTTGCTGCGTCAGGTTGGCGGTTTCCGACGCAAAGTCGGTGTTCACGATCCGGCTGCGTGCGTCGGACAGGTTTTGCACGTAGTTCGACATGTTCGCCACCACCGCTTGGAAGCGGTTTTGGATCGCGCCCAGTTGCGAACGGTCGTTGGAGATCGCGTTGATGTCCGCGTCGAGTGCCGACAGTACGGCCGAGGCGCCGCCCGAGGTGGTGATGTTGATCGTGCCGGTCGCCGTCAGGCTCGAGGCGTAGCTCGACAGCCCAGAGGTCAGGTCCAAGCCGCTCGCCACTACCTGGTTGTTGGCCACGCCGGACGCGCCCACCTGGAAGGTGATGCTCTGGCCGCCCGACAACAGCAGCGTGCCGTTGAAGTTGGTGGTCTGAACGATACGCGAGATTTCCTGCGTCAGCTGGTCGACTTCGGTTTGCAGCTGCGAACGGTTGGTGTTGCTGATGGTGCCGTTCGACGCCTGCACCGCGATCTGACGGATGGTCTGCAGGTTGTTCTGGATCTGGCCCAGCGCGCCTTCCGCGGTTTGCGCCAGCGACACGCCGTCGTTGGCGTTGCGGATACCCTGGTTGTTACCGTTGATCTGCGTGGTCATGGTTTGCGAAATCGCCAAACCGGCAGGATCATCCGCCGCGCTGTTGATACGCAGACCGGAGGACAGGCGCTGCAACGACGTCTGCAGCGATTGCGTCGAATTGGACAGGTTCAACTGCGCATTCAATGACGCGGTGTTGGTGTTTACATAGATAGCCATTTTTTCTCTCCATCGAGTCTATTACTCGGCGGCTCCTGCCTCAGCAACACCACCGAAGGCGGACGAAAAGCCCCCGCACCTGATTCTCTATCGACGCACCAATCCAAAACTTTAGAAAAAAATCGTCTTTTTCTGCATTCTGTTGGAAATCAAGCACGCCCCCGCTAGGTGGAGGGCGTGCCGGATCGATCGAAGACCGGGTCATTAACCCTTGAGGAGCGTCAGCGCGGCCTGCGGCAACTGGTTGGCTTGCGACAAGATCGCGGTGCCGAAGGCGGACGCCATATCGCCGCCCTTAACTTGGCTATCGGTTCGTTACCCGCAAACGCCATCGAAAAAATGTCTGTTTTTATCGAAATACATTGCCAATTATTAAGGCCCCTCGGCACAAGTTATTTACCGCTGCGGCCGCCCCCAAAGCACAAGGGCCGAACGCCGCTTATGTCGGCGTTCGGCCCTTGCTTTACCGCCCGGTCAAGCCGTCATTAGCCCTTGAGGAGCGTCAGCGCGGCCTGCGGAAGTTGGTTGGCTTGCGTCAAAATCGCGGTACCGGCCTGTTGCAGAATCTGTTGCTGCGTCAGGTTGGCGGTTTCCGCCGCGAAGTCGGTGTTCACGATCCGGCTGCGCGCGTCGGACAGGTTTTGCACGTAGTTCGACATGTTCGCCACCACCGCTTGGAAGCGGTTCTGGATCGCGCCCAGTTGCGAACGGTCGTTGGAGATGGTGTTGATGTCCGAGTCGAGCGCCGACAGAATCGCCGAGGCGCCGCCCGAGGTGGTGATGTTGATCGTGCCGGTCGCCGTCAGGCTCGAGGCGTAGCTCGACAGCCCAGAGGTCAGGTCCAAGCCGCTCGCCACCACCTGGTTGTTGGACACGCCGGACGCGCCCACCTGGAAGGTGATGTTCTGGCCGCCCGACAACAGCAGCGTGCCGTTGAAGTTGGTGGTCTGAACGATACGCGAGATTTCCTGTGTCAGCTGGTCGACTTCGGTTTGCAGCTGCGAACGGTTGGTGTTGCTGATGGTACCGTTGGCCGCCTGCACCGCGATCTGACGAATGGTCTGCAGGTTGTTCTGGATCTGGCCCAGCGCGCCTTCCGCGGTTTGCGCCAGCGAAATACCGTCGTTGGCGTTGCGGATACCCTGGTTGTTGCCGTTGATCTGCGTGGTCATGGTTTGCGAAATCGCCAAACCGGCCGGATCGTCCGCCGCGCTGTTGATACGCAGACCGGAGGACAGGCGTTGCAACGACGTCTGCAGCGATTGCGTCGAGTTGGACAAGTTCAACTGAGCATTCAACGACGCGGTATTGGTGTTTACGTAGATAGCCATGGTAAGCCTCCCTCCTGATCGGATATATGTGCGGCAGGCAAATCGCTTTGGGACAGGATCAGGTTTCGTGCCCCACTTGCCATGGTTATCGGCATGTCATCGCCATACTTTAGGACAGGTTCAAGATTTTTTTCCTTTCGGGACAAACACTAATGCGTCGAATCGACGTACCGCCTATTCAGCTCGCGCCACCCTGGCCGATATAAGCTTTCAACCGGTAATCATTCAGCGCGCACCACCGATGACGAAGAACATTGAACAGTTGGCCGCATGCATGTAAAGATGGGCGAACTTAACTGGGCGTCATCGATAACCTGGGAATCCTAGGGCTCGCTCAACCTTGATGTGACGTGGATGGGAAGCATGAAAAAAGAAAAAATCATGTTCGTGGTGATGCCCTACGAAGGCGAAGTACTCGATAGGGTCACGGCCAAGTTTTATAAGAACAAAGCCGTCAAATACATGCCGCTCGGCGTTCTAAGCATTGCCGCCACGATTCCCGTCGACCGCTACGACGTTCAAGTGCTGGATGCCGCGAGTCTGGGACTGTCGCTGGACGAGACCATCGAAGCCATCGAAAACTGGGCGCCGGATGTGCTGGGCTTGTCGGTGGTCACCTACCGCGCCTGGGCGATGACCGAAATCCTCAAGCGCACCAGCGCGCCGTGCAAAGTGGTCGGCGGGCCGCATGCCACCAAGAACTACCGCTATATCCTGCAGCAAGGCGCGCACGCCGTGTTTGTCGACGACGGCGAAGTCATCTTTCCCGAATGGTTGGATTCCGGCCGCCCGCCGGGCGTGTATTTCGGCGGTCAGGTCGACCTCAATGCCTTGCCGCTGCCGGCGCGCCACTTGCTGGACATCGATATCTACCGCATCGAAAAAAACGAAGATCTGCTGTTCGATGTCGGCAGCCTGCGGCTGCCGATGTTCAGCTCGAAGGGCTGCCCCTACTCCTGCACCTACTGCGACGTGCAGCAGAAGACATTCAATATGAAGTCGGCCGAACGCTGCGTGGAGGAGTTCAAAGAGTTGATCCGCCTGGGCGCCACGTCGATTCACATTCTTGACGACGCGTTTAACGTCAATCGGGCGCGGGTCAGCGATATCTCGCGCGCATTGATCGCCGAAAACATCAATATCGACTGGAGCGCCCGCGGCACGGTCGAAGTGCGCGAGGACGTCATTGCCGACCTGGCGGACGCCGGCTGCCGCCGGCTGCACGTCGGCATCGAGAGTCTCGACGACGACATTCTCGCCACCTTCAAGAAGGCTTCGCGCTATAAGCACATCGAGCAGTTTTGCAAGCTGTGCGACAAATACGGCATCGATATTCTGGGTTATTTCATCGTCGGCGCGCCGGGTGAAACCACCGAATACCGGCGCACGCTCCCTGGCCGCATCCGCGACCTAGGCATCAAGCTGCCCTATTTCAACCTGCTCTCGCCGCTGGCGGAAACGCCGTATTATGAGCAGCTGCTGCGCGAGGGACGATTCGAATACGACGTGTGGCAGTCGTTCTGCCGCCAGCCGGTACGCGATTTCATCATCCCGGAGATCCGCTCCGTGGAGGAAGAAGACGAGCTACGCCAAATGATCGACCGTTACGTCGAGCATTTCAAACGCGACGATATGCCCGTCTTTGTCAGCTAAGGCGTCTTATGTCCATCAACAAAATTGCACTGCTGGTCAATTTCAGTCGCAACAGTTATCTGTTCAACATCATGCGCGCCCTATCCCAGGCATTTTTGGACGAAGGGGTGGAAACGCAGTTGGTCGATGCCGGCAAAGAGCCGGAAGAGGTGAAGGCGCTGTTGGAGGAGCTCAAACCCGACTTCATCTTCGAAATCAACCGCACGCGCGGACAGACGCCGGATGCCATTCCCGAAGGCATGACCCACGTGGCCTGGATCCAGGACGGCTGGCGCGAACCCAAGCACGGCGAGCTGCCGCAATTGCACTATAGCGACGCGAATTTCGGCGGCAGCGAGCTGATCTACACGCTGGTCGACCCGGCTTATTTCGGTTTCTCCTATCACGTGGCGCAAGGCGTCTGGGGCCGGCTGCACACCGGCATCGACCCGCGCATTCACCACGCCATGCCGGAGATCCTGCCCGAGCCGAACAGCGCCGCCATCTGCGGCTACATCCCCTTGCCGCTGCATGCGCTCAACACCGAGTTCATGCAGCACGTCATGGCCTGGAACAAGGGCCGGCAGGTGCGCGCCGATTACATGGCCAATTTCCTGCTCAACAAGGCCAAAGCGTCGGTCTGCCAACACACGTTCCCACAGATACACCAGATGATCGCTGACGAAATCTGCCGTTATCTCGATATCCAGATCACGGCACAAGACCTCGTCACCTCGATGGACCAGATCACCTATCTGCAACTGTTGGATACCGAGATGCCGCGCGTCAACGACCGCCTGACGCTGGCCAACGCCACGCTGGGCGCGGAGCTGTCCCTGCAGATCTACGGGCCGGACTTCTGGCGCTACTGGCCGACGTATCTGCCGTATTACCAAGGCAATCTGCGCTGGGCAAAGGAACTGGCCGACGTGTATCGGCGCACGCAATTCAACGTGCACAACGGCTGCTTCGGCATGCACTCGCGCGTGCTGGAGTGCATGGGCAGCGGCGGCAGCATCTTCGTCTGCACCGGGCGCTTCGACGACCCGGAGTACGACATCCGCCGCCATTTCACCCCCGGCGAGCATTACGTGCCGTTCGACATGGAGACGGCGGTCGAGACATTCTCCGAATGGCGCGGCCGCGACGCGGCGCTGCACGAGATCGCCATGAATGCCGCCGAACAAACGCGC
>NZ_JAFAND010000027.1 GCF_019232825.1 Paludibacterium sp.
CCTACGGGGCTATCAACTGATCCAACACCCGGTCGACGCCATCCTGCCAAGGCGGCAACGTGATGCCGATATCCCGTTCGAGCTTGCCGCAATCCAGGCATGAATTGGCCGGGCGCGGCGCCGGCAGCGGGTAGTCGGCGGTGCCGATCGCCTCGATGTCCGTCACCTTCAACGTCATTCCGCGCTTCCGTGCGCCGTCGATGACGTAGCGGGCATAATCGCACCAGTTGGTGCGGCCTTGCGCCGTCAGATGATAAGTGCCTAGCGGCGCGCTGTTTGGCTGCGACAAATAGCGTTGCAGCTGGCGCGCGGTCATATCGGCGATCAGCGCGGCCGAGGTCGGCGCGCCGAATTGATCGGCCACCACGCGCAACGTCTCGCGTTCGCCGGCCAGCCGCAGCATGGTTTTGAGGAAATTGGCACCGTGGCGGCCGAATACCCAGCTGGTACGCAAGATCAGATGGCGCCCGCCAGCGGCGCGCACCGCCTCCTCGCCCAGCCACTTGCTGCGGCCGTACATCGAACGCGGCCCGGTCGGGTCGGTTTCGCGGTAAGGCTCGGCCCCATCGCCGTCGAACACGTAATCGGTCGAATAGTGGACGAGCAACGCGCCATGCGCGGCGGCCCAGCGCGCCATCGCCGCGGGCGCGGCGACGTTGACCGCCATCGCCGTGGTCTCGTCGCTTTCAGCGCGATCGACGGCGGTATACGCCGCCGGATTGACGATCATATCTGGACCGATCCGCGCCAGCAGCGCCTCGACCGCCGCCACATCGGTCAGATCGCATTCGGCGCGCGACACCGCCACCACCTCGCCCAACGGCGCCAAGGCGTCAGCCAGCTCGAAGCCGACCTGGCCGTTGATTCCCGTCAGCAGGATGCGGCTCATGCCGTTTCCCCGTATTGCTTGGCGACCCACTCGCGATACTGGCCGCTTTCCACGCTTTGTACCCAATCCTGGTTGGCAAGATACCATTCGATGGTCTTGCGGATGCCGCTATCGAAGGTCTCCGCCGGCCGCCAGCCCAGTTCGCGCATCAGCTTACTGGCGTCGATCGCGTAACGGCGGTCGTGCCCGGGCCGGTCGGTGACGAAGGTGATTTGATTCGCGTAGCTTTGGCCATCGGCGTGCGGCTTGAGTGCGTCGAGCGTGGCGCAGATGGTGTTCACCACTTCCAGGTTGGCCTTTTCGTTCCAGCCGCCGACGTTGTAGGTCTCGCCCGGTCGGCCGGCTTCCAGCACGCGGCGGATCGCGCTGCAATGGTCGCCGACGTAGAGCCAATCGCGCACTTGCTGGCCGTCGCCGTAAATCGGCAGCGGCTGGCCGGCCAGCGCGTTGCGGATCACCAGCGGAATGAGTTTTTCCGGGAAATGGTACGGACCGTAGTTGTTGCTGCAGTTGGTGGTCAGCACCGGCAGACCGTAGGTATGGTGCCAAGCGCGCACCAAATGGTCCGACGCGGCCTTGCTGGCCGAATAGGGGCTATTGGGCTCGTAGCGGTTGGTCTCCGCAAACGGCGCGTCTTGCGGCGCCAGCGAGCCGTACACTTCATCGGTCGACACATGCAAAAAGCGGAACGCCGCCTTGTCGGCCTGCGGCAACGCCTGCCAGTAGCCGAGCACCGCTTCCAGCAGCTGGAAGGTGCCGACGACGTTGGTATGGATGAACTCGCCCGGGCCGTGAATCGAACGGTCGACGTGCGACTCGGCGGCAAAATTGATCACTGCGCGCGGCTGATGCTCGGCCAGCAGCGCGTCGACACTGGCGCGGTCGCCGATGTCGCCGCGCACGAATACGTGGCGCGCATCGCCTTGCAGCGGCGCCAGCGTCTGCAGATTGCCGGCATAGGTCAGCTTGTCCAGGTTCACCACCGGCTCGTCCGACTGCGCCAGCCAATCGAGCACAAAATTACCACCGATAAAACCGGCGCCGCCGGTCACTAGAATCGTCATTGTTATATTCCAAGGGTGAAGGCCGCGTTATTCTGCCAGTGCTTGCGCCAGGTCCGCCAGAATATCGTCGATATCCTCGATGCCGATCGACAGCCGCAACTGGCCCTCGCGCACGCCCAGCTGCAGCTTGAGCTCCGCCGGCATGGCACCGTGCGACATCGTCGCCGAATGGTTGACCAGCGACTCGACCCCGCCCAGCGACTCCGCCAGTGCGAACAACTGCAGCCGCTCGGCCACCCGTCCCGCCGCATCGCGGGTGTTTTCCTTCAGGTACACGGTAACGATACCGCCAAAGCGCTTCATCTGCCGTGCCGCCAATGCGTGCCCCGGGTGCTCCGGCAATCCCGGATAGAACACTTTTTCAATGCCCGGTTGCTTAACGAGCCAAGCCGCGACCCGCTCGGCGTTGTCGCAATGCCGCTCCATGCGCAGCGCCAGTGTCTTGATGCCGCGCAGCGTCAAAAAGCAGTCCTGCGGCCCCGGCACGCCGCCCGAAGCGCTCTGGATAAAGCGGATCGCCTGGTAAAGCGCGGGGTCGTTGACCGCCACCAGTCCCAACAGCACGTCGGAGTGGCCGGCCAGATATTTGGTGGCCGAGTGCACGACGATATCGGCGCCTTGATCGAGCGGGTTTTGCAGATAGGGCGTGGCGAAGGTGTTGTCGACCGCCACCGTCACCTGATGGCGGTG
>NZ_JAFAND010000081.1 GCF_019232825.1 Paludibacterium sp.
GATGACGCTGCAACCGAAGAGCGAGCACCCGCACGGCCTGGACGACCACGAGTACGAGTCGATCTTCACCACCGACAAGCCGGTGGTGTTCGCCTTCCACGGCTACCCGTGGCTGATCCATCGCCTGACCTATCGCCGCCGCGGCCAAGAGAACATGCACGTGCGCGGCTACGTCGAGGAAGGCACCACCACCACGCCGTTCGACATGGTGGTGATGAACCGGGTCGACCGCTATACGCTGGCCATGGACGTCATCGACCGGGTGGAAAAGCTGACCCGCACCGGCGCCCACGTGCGCCAGGCGTTCGAGGACAAGCTGATCGAACACAAGTCGTACATCCATACCCATGGCGACGACATGCCGGAGATCAAGAACTGGGCGTGGCCGTACTGAGCGGCAAGCAATCGCAGGTAAACGAACGGCAACCCGAGGGTTGCCGTTTTTTACATCAGGATCGCCAATCCTAGCTATGCGAACATGGTGGAATACCCCAACCGCGCAAGTTGGACGATCATGGTGCGCGCCCTTAGGCTGACGATTCCTTTGAATCTACACAGTGACGTCCCCGGGCCAAGCACAGCTTGGCCGCGCGGCTGTTTTCACCGGGGGCTGCGAGGAATCCGCAAGGCCCTCGGACGCTTTTTCTCGTCACTGTGTAGAGCGTAAGGACAGCCCCCGCCCCTGCTTGGGCGGAAATCTCGATCTTGTTAGGAGATTCAGATGGCTTCCGAGCTCTACACCCTCCCGCTTGCCACCGTCCGTGCCCGTTTCGCACGCATGCGCCAATACAGTCCGGAGTTGCTGTTCGCCAGCGGCATCGACGAACTATTGCCGCTACTCGACCACTTGACCGACACCTTGCCGCCGCTGACGCGAGAATTGATGCGCGCCGAACGCAGTTTGCGGCTGATCCAGGCGCGGCTCAACAATCGCGGCGAGTCGCCGCCGGCCGCGCAGCTCTACGCCGAGTTGGACACGCCGCGTCTACGGGTGCAGGGCCAGACGGAGCGGCTGATCAGCCTGCTGTAACCGCCACGCGCAAAGCAAAACGGCAACCCGCGGGTTGCCGTTTCTGATCGTTGATAAAGTCTTTGGGGAAGGTTCGTCGTTGTCGCTTAAACGGCTTGCCGAATTCGCCGCCGCTCTTGCAAGGGAGAAGGTGTTGCCCGTGGCCGACGCCTTGCGGCAGCTCGAAGGAGGACACGGGTAACGCCTTCTCCCCGCTACGGAGGCCTGCTCCGATGCTCGGGCGACAGTCATACGGTCAGGTTCATCAACAGTGTTTCCAGACCATCAATGATAGGAAAAGCCTTTCATCCTTATCGATGGCACGAAGGTGGTTCAATATCAGCGCCGGCCTCCAATATCCGCAGCCAGTTATCCGTTTCTTCAAGCGTCAGATGTAAACCCGTGAACAGATAATCTTGCCAAGCTCTCTGCACATCGCCCCATACGCACGACTTGCTTTGTGCGCCCCCTCGTTCGAACATAGCAGCCATAGTGCTCCACCACTCAAGGAAAACCGGCCGATTCTAGTCTGCCCCCTGTGGTAGTGCGAGGTAACGCGGTTAGATCGCCGCCGCCAACAGCGTGCCCTGCTCGATGGCGCGGCGCGCGTCGAGCTCGGCGGCGACGTCGGCGCCGCCGATCACATGCACTGGCTTACCCAGCGCTTCGAGCGGCGCTTGCAGCTCGCGCAACGACTCCTGGCCGGCGCAGATCACCACGTTGTCGACCGGCAGCACTTGCGCCTGGCCCTTGATGGTGACGTGCAAACCCTCGTCGTCGATGCGCTCGTACTGCACGCCGCCCAACATTTCCACTTGCTTCATCTTCAGGCTCGCGCGGTGGATCCAGCCGGTGGTTTTGCCCAGCCCCTCGCCCGGCTTGGCCGGCTTGCGCTGCAACAACCAGATTTGGCGCGGGCTCGGTTCCGGGTGCGGGCCGGACGGTTTCAACCCGCCCGGCTCGGCCACCGTCATGTCCACGCCCCACTCGCGCATGAAGGCGGCAACGTCGAGCGACGGCGACGTGCCTTGGTGCGCCAAGTATTCGGCGACATCGAAGCCGATGCCGCCGGCGCCGATGATCGCCACGCGCGCGCCGACCGGCTTCTTGTCGCGCAGCACGTCAAGGTAGCTCAGTACCTTGGGATGATCGATACCGGCAATCGGCGGCTTGCGCGGGCTGATGCCGGTGGCCAGCACCACTTCGTCGAAGCCAGCCAGGTCGCCAGCCGCGACTCGTTGGCCCAAACGCAGCGTCACGCCGGTGGTTTGCAACCGGTGGCGGTAGTAACGCAAGGTCTCGTGGAACTCTTCCTTGCCGGGAATCTGCTTGGCGACGTTGAACTGGCCGCCGATCTCGCCCGCCGCATCGAACAGCGTTACCGCGTGGCCGCGCGCGGCGGCTTCGGTGGCGAAGGCAAGACCAGCCGGGCCGGCGCCGACCACCGCCAGCTTCTTGGTCTTTTGCGCCGGCTGGAACACCAGCTCGGTTTCGCGGCAGGCGCGCGGGTTGACCAGGCAGGAGGTCAGTTTGCCCTGGAAAATCTGGTCCAGGCAGGCCTGGTTGCAGCCGATACAGGTATTGATCTCGTCGCGGCGGCCAGCGGCGGCCTTGTTGACGAACTCGGCGTCCGCCAGGAACGGACGCGCCATCGACACCATGTCGGCGCAGCCGTCAGCCAGCACTTGCTCGGCCACTTCCGGCATATTGATGCGGTTGGTGGTAATCAGCGGAATCTTCACCTGCCCCATCAGTTTCTTGGTCACCCAGGCGAAGCCGGCGCGCGGCACCATGGTGGCAATGGTGGGGATGCGCGCCTCGTGCCAGCCGATACCGGTGTTGATGATCGTGGCGCCGGCCGCCTCGACTTCCTTGGCCAACGCCACCACTTCCTCCCAGCGGCTGCCCTCGTTGACCAAGTCGAGCATCGACAGCCGATAGATGATGATGAAGTTCGGCCCGACCGCCTGGCGTACCGCCTTGATCACTTCCAGCGGGAAGCGGATGCGGTTGGCGAAACTGCCTCCCCAGCCGTCGGTGCGCTTGTTGGTGGCGGCGGCAATGAACTGGTTGATCAAGTAGCCTTCCGACCCCATGATCTCGGCGCCATCATAGCCGGCTTGCTGTGCCAAGCGCGCGCAACGGGCAAAATCGCCGATGGTGCGCCAGATATCTTCCTCGGACAGTGCCTTCGGCTGGTAGAAATTGATCGGCGCCGTCAACGCCGACGGCGCCACGCAGCCCTCCTGAAAGCTGTAGCGGCCGCTATGCAGAATCTGCAGACAAATTTTGCCGCCGGCGGCATGCACCGCCTCGGTCACCACGCGGTGGTGCGCGGCCTCCTCGTCATTGGTCAGCTTGGCCGCGCCTTCGCCAACGCAGCCCTCGGCGTTCGGTCCGACGCCGCCGGTGACGATCAGGCCGACACCGCCGGCGGCGCGTTCGGCATAAAACGCAGCCATGCGCGCAAAGCCCCCCGGCGTTTCTTCCAATCCGGTATGCATCGAACCCATCAGGACACGGTTTTTCAGCGTGGTGAAGCCCAAATCGAGCGGGGCGAGCAGGTGCGGATAGGCAGTCATGTCATGGCCTCGGTGTGATCGGTTGGCGGGCGGGTATTGCCCAAATGTCATGGCAAAACACCATACTGACTAGTAAGTAAGTTGTCAATGGCATAGCATGCCAGCGTACAACCTTACCAGTCAGACTAAGCGGTGAATACGGAAGGGGGAGAGGCATCGCGCCGGGGCCACGGCGCGAACGGGCGTTCAAGAAGAGACGGCTAGTTGGCCAGCTTAAGCACCAGCCCTGTGATCAGCGCCATTTGCAAGACGCCGACAGACACGACCCAACGGACCAACTCGGACTTCACTTCGGCCGCGGCCTTGTCGACCTTGGCATCGATGGTTTTCAATTCGGCGCGCAAGCCAACCAGCTCGAGGCCGACATCGGCCTTGCCCGCATGGCGCTCGACCGAGCGCAGCGCCTCGGCGGCAATCACCTCGGCCAGCACAGCCGCCTGCACCCGCGCCTGCTCGGCCGGCATACCCGCTTGTTCAAGGCGGGCCACCACCTTTAGCGTATCGAAGGGAATCGACGTCATGCCCGTCTCCATGGTTGGCCTTGAGCCGTCAGTATGGCAGCAGCGGCGTCCTCGCCGCCAGGTCCGGCGGCACGGACAGCAAAGCGCCATGCGCTTCCAGCCACTGGAGCAACTCTGCCATGTAGGCATCGCGGTTGGTTTCGTTATGCATTTCGTGGCGGCCGCCCCGATAGACACGAACGTCGACCATCTCGAGTCCGGCGGCGCGATAACGTGCCGAGAGCTGGTTGAGACCGAAATAGCCTAGGCTGACGGGGTCTCGGCTGCCGGCAACGAGTAGCACCGGGCAATCGCGCGGCAGGTTGTTCGTCCGCCTCTCGGCGCGCTCCATGGCGGCGACGCCGCCAAACAGGTCTTGCCACAGCCCTGCGGTGGGAAAACCGGCGCACAGCGGATCGGCCAGATAGCGGTCCACCTCGTCGGCATCGCGCGACAGCCAGTCTGCCGGCGTGCGTTTAGGCCAAAACGTCAGATTGAAGCCGCCGAAGATCAGCCTGGCCAGGAATCGGCTCGGCACCTGATCGCCGACGACTTTACCCCAGCCTTGCGCAACACGGCGCATCACCCTTGCCAGCCCCCCTTGGCGGTAGCCCGTGGCGGAGAGCACGAGCGCAGCAAGCCCGGCGCCGTGCCGCAGGAAATAGCAACGTGCGACGAACGACCCCATGCTGTGGCCGAACAGTGTCAGCGGCAGTCCGGGATGGCGGTCGTTCAGATAGCAACGCACCGTATGGACGCGGTCGAGAACGCGCTGCCAGCCGTCGTGGGCCGCAAAGTAGCCAGGGATCTCGGCGAGCGGCCCATGGCCAGGGTGATCGAGCGCATAGACCACAAAGCCCGCCAATGCCAGCGCTCGCGCCATGCGGTCATAGCGTTGCCCATGTTCGGATAGACCGTGAGAAATCAGCATGACCCCTCGCGGCGAGCCCGCCGGTTGCCAGCAGTAGAGGGGGATCGCGGCGCCGTCGGGCGCGGTAAGCGGTAAAATATCCATGAACCTCCCGGCCTGCACGTTGCGCTGGCGCTAAAGCATGTTGGCGTCGTTGAAATGCGGATTGGTCAACGACGTCATGACGTGGTCACGCCATGCGCCGTTGAGAAACAGGTATTGATCGGCACGGCCCTCGATAACGAAGCCCAACCGCGCCAACAACGCGGCACTACGTTGGTTGTCAGGCTGATAGTTGGCCTGGAGCCGGTGCAGCCTCAAGCCATCGAAGGCGAATGCCACCACGGCCCGCAACGCCTCGTACATCACGCCCTGCCCCTGATACGCTTTGTCCAAGCCGTACCCCAGCATCGCATACTGTCCGACGCCACGCTGAATCTGCGACAGGGTCGCGGTGCCGATCACCAGCTGCGGCACCTGCTTGTCGGTAAGCAAAAAAGCGGCGCCACGGCCCTCTTGCCAATCCAGCGCGCGCTGCTTGCCGCGGCCGATCCAAAACGGCAAGGTGAAGAACTGCGGGCCAGGGGTGGGATCCCAGGGCGCCAAGTGCGCGCGGTTGCGGAGTTGATAATCCAGCATCGCTTGAGCGTGGGCCGGGCTCACCGGCACCACACGCAAGCGTGGCGTTTCAAGCGTCGGTTGCGACTGCATCGTTGTCATCCATGAAAAAGGCGCAATGCCCGCCGCATTGCGCCTCGATCGGATCGTCGTTCCGCTTAAGCCGTCAGACGGGTCAACGCCTCACGGTACTTGTCCGCGGTTTTCTGACGCACATCGAGCGGCACGGCGGGCGCCGGCGGGCGCTTGTTCCACCCGCTCGCCTCCAGCCAATCGCGCACGAACTGCTTGTCGAAGCTGGGCGGATTGCTGCCGGGGCGATATTGATCGGCCGGCCAGAAACGGCTGGAATCCGGGGTCAACACCTCATCCATCAACGTCAGCGTGCCGTTCTGATCGAGTCCAAATTCGAATTTGGTATCGCATATGATGATCCCACGACTTAATGCATATTGGCTAGCCGCGCGATACAGCGCGATGGCCGTGGCGCGCACCCGCTCCGCCAAATCTGTGCCGATCAGCTCGGCGCATTGGGCAAAGCTGATGCTCTCATCATGATCGCCGACGGCGGCCTTGGTCGACGGCGTGAAGATCGGCTCGGGCAATTGCTGCGCCTCCACGAGCCCGGCCGGCAGCGCGATACCGCTGACCTGGCCGGTCTTTTGGTAGTCTTTCCAGCCCGAACCGGCCAGATAGCCGCGCACGATGGCCTCGATCGGCACGGGCTTCAACCGCTTGACCACCACCGCGCGGCCTTCCACCTGGGGTAAATCCTCGGCGTCGACCACGTCCTCGACGCGATCGCCGGTGAAATGATTGGGCACCACGTCGGCGAGCTGCGCGAACCAGAAATTGGAAATCGCCGTCAGGATCTGCCCCTTGGCGGGAATCGGATCATCCAGGATGACGTCGAAAGCGGATAGGCGGTCGGTGGCCACCATCAGCATGCGCTGGTCGTCGATGGCGTACAGATCGCGGACCTTGCCGGAATAGATTTTCTGCAGACTTTTCAGATTGGTGGTGCTGATAACGCTCATCACTCGCTACCCTTGACTGGTAAATTCGGTTGCTACAGCGTGTCGTACAGCGCTTGCGCCTGGGCCAGGGCCTCGTCGGCGCTCACGTTCAACACGTTGAAGTGGCCCATCTTGCGCCCGGGGCGCGCCTCGGCCTTGCCGTACAGATGCAGGTGCGCATTGGGCGCCTCCATGAGCACGTCCCAGTTCGGCGTGCCGTCCTGGGGCCACAGATCGCCCAGCAAATTGACCATCGCCACCGGCGAGAGCAAGTCGGGCTTGCCCGGCAGCAGACCGCATAGCGTGCGGACTTGTTGCTGGAACTGGTCGGTAACGCAGGCATCCAGCGTGTAGTGGCCGGAGTTGTGCGGCCGCGGCGCGATCTCGTTGACCACCAGCGAGTCGTCCTCCAGCACAAAAAACTCCACCGCCATCACGCCGACGTAGTCGAGCGCGTCAGCCAGGCGACGCGCCATGTCGCGCGCGCTGTCCGCCAGCGTTGGCGCGATACGCGCCGGCACCAGGCTGATGTCGAGAATGCCGTCTTTGTGGCTATTCTCGGCGATTGGGAAGACGGCGGCCTGCGCTTGGCTCGTGCGCGCCACGATGGCCGACACCTCCAGCTTGAGCGCCAGCATTTTCTCCAGCACGCAGGCCTGCCCGCCAAGATCCGCGAATGCGGCGCGCGCCTCCTCGGCCGTGCGTACCCGCGCCTGCCCCTTGCCGTCGTAGCCGAGACGCGCGGTTTTCAAGATGCCCGGCAAATAAGGGGATAAGTCTGCCGCCAAATCCGAGGCGGCGGTGACCGCCAGCCATGCGGCGGTGGGCAGCCCCGCCTGGTTGATCCAGCGCTTTTCCGTCAGCCGATCCTGGGCGATCGCCACGCAGTCCCCAGAAGGCGCCACGCGCGTCAGTCTTGCCAGATGCCGCATCGATTCGGCATCCACGTTTTCGAATTCGGTGGTGATGGCGGCGCAGGTCTGGCCCATGCGCGTCAGCGCGTCGGCATCGTCGAACGGCGCACACAGATGGACATCCGCAAACGCAGCGGCCGGCGCCAAGGGGTCGGGGTCAAGCACGGTCACGCGATAGCCCATGGTGCGGGCGGCGGCGGCGAACATGCGGCCGAGTTGGCCGCCTCCCAGTATTCCCAGCATCGACGGCGGAAGAATCGCTTTCATTGCTTATTCCACCTTGGGCAACGTCATCGCCAACACGGTGTCGCGTTGACGGGCGCGAAACACGGCAAGCTCGGCCAAAAACGCGGGATGATCCGCCGCCAGCATGGCGATGGCGAACAACGCGGCATTGGCCGCACCCGCCTCGCCGATGGCGAACGTCGCCACCGGCACGCCCTTGGGCATTTGCACGATGGACAGCAACGAGTCTTCGCCGCGCAGGTATTTGGACGGCACCGGCACGCCGAGCACCGGCACCGTGGTCTTGGCGGCCAGCATGCCCGGCAGGTGGGCCGCGCCGCCGGCACCGGCGATAATCGCGCGCAGGCCACGCGGTCCCGCGGTTTCGGCATACTCGAACAGCAGATCCGGCGTGCGGTGCGCCGACACCACGCGCGTCTCGTAGCGGACACCGAAGTCATGCAGCACTTGCGCCGCATGTTGCATGATATCCCAATCACTGTTGCTGCCCATCACGATGCCGACTTCAATCATGTGTTTTCGCTGCTCGTTGCGTGGAAAAACAGGATTTTACCCGAGGAAGGCACAGGCCCGGCGAGTGTCTTTATCTGGAACGAATAAAACGGCGGGGCCGGCAGTCTCGGCCCCGCGTCCCACTAGAGCTTTTTAAGCATCAATTTGGCTTTGGCGGCGGCGGCGCTCTTCGGATACAACTTGATCAGTCGTTTGAGCGTGACCTTGGCCTCGTCGTTCTGCGACAGCTCGATCTGACAGCTGGCGATATTGCGCAACGCGTCCGGCGCCTTGGGGTGATTCGGATACTGATCGGCGAACTGGCGATGAATGGCGATCGCCGCGTCGTATTGCTTGAGCGCCGTATGCGCCACACCTTGCCAGAACAAGGCGTCGGCGGCCTGCGGATCCTTGGGGTTTTGTTTGACGTATTGATCGAGCGCGGTGATCGCCGCGGCAAAATCGCGCTGACGCAGCAAATTGAGCGCGCGATCGAAATCGGGCACGGCCTGCGCGCTGCCGCTGGCCGCCGGGCTGCTGGCCGCTGGCGCGCTGCTGGCCGTCGGCGCGTTGCCTGGCCCGCCTTCCAGCTTGGCCAAGCGCGCGTCCAGATCGGCGTACAAGTCGTTCTGCCGCTTCTGCGCGCTCTGCAGATTGTAGTTCAGCACCTCGACCTCGCCCGAAAGCTTATCCACTTTGGCGCGCAATTCATCGAGCTGGCTCACCATGTCCAGCAGCTTGTCGTTGGACAGTTTCGTCTCGATCTGCGTCAGACGCGCGCTCGCCTGCTGGTTGACCTGATCGATCTGCTGCCGTGTGTTTTCCAGATCGGCATTGGTGGCACAACCGGACACCAGCGCAAGAAGGGCACAGCCCATGGCAAGGCGTTTCATCGGGGGCTCCGTAAAAGGAAACAGCCGGATATCTTAGCGATACCCGGCCGGACTGTCATGACCGGCTTACACCCCGGTCTTATTGGCCATCATAGACGATATCGGCGCGGCGGTTCTGCGCATAATCGGCATCGCTGGTACCGGTAGCCTTAGGCTTTTCCTTGCCGAAGCTGACGGCTTCCAGCTGTTTATCGGGCACGCCCAGCACTTCCATCGACTTCTTCACGCTCTCGGCACGACGCTGGCCCAGCGCCAGGTTGTATTCGCGGCTGCCGCGCGCGTCGGTGTTGCCTTGGATCGTGATCTTGTGACTGTTGCCGTTGCTTGACTTCAAGAAGTCCGCATGCGCGCCGACCAGGCTCTTGTACTCGTCCTTCACCACCGACGAATCGAAATCGAAGTACACGCTGCGTTGTGCCAGCGGGCTGTTCGGATCGTGCAAGGGATCGAGCGCCGTTTGGTTCTGCTCGCCCGAGGAGACCGGTGCCACGGAAGTCGCGGCCGGCTGGCTCGCCGCCGGCGCGGCGGCCTCAGGCGGCTTGGTGCTCGAACACGCCGCCAGCAAAGAGGCCGCGGCGGTACCAATAAGCAGTTGTTTCCAGTTCATGTTTACTCCCTCTCTAACGGATCAATGGGTAAACGGCCCCCAGGCCGGATCCTGTACTTCACCATTCAATACGGCCAAACGCGCCTTGTTGCCGCCGTCCAGCGTGGCGGCATAGAGCACGCTCTGGCCGCCTTGCACACTGGCGTATAGCACCATTTGGCCATTGGGCGCGAAACTCGGGCGTTCATTGTAGGGATCGCTCGACAACACACGCACGTCACCGTTGGCGCGATCCTGCATCATCACGCGGAACGCTCCTGCCTGACGTTGGATAAACGCCAGCGTATTGCCGTCCGGCGACAGCCGCGGCGAGACGTTATAGCTGCCCTGCCAGGTCAACCGGGTGGCATCGCCCCCAGTGGCCGCCATGCTGTAAATCTGCGGTCCGCCCGCGCGATCGGAAACAAACACGATCTTCGCGCCGTCGGCCGACCAAGATGGCTCGGTGTCGATCGCATCGCTGTAGGTCAGGCGCCGCGCCGCGCCGCCGCCGGCCGCGTCGACCAGATAAATCTCCGAATTGCCGCTGAGGGTCAGCACCACCGCCAATTGTTTTCCATCCGGCGACCAGGCCGGACCGGAATTGCTGCCTTTGAAGTTAGCCGCCGCCCGCCGCCGGCCGGTAGCCAGATCCTGCACCCACACCACCGGCTTATGGGTTTCGAACGATACATAAGCCAAGTAACGGCCATCCGGCGACCAAGCGGGCGACATGATCGGCTCTTTGGAGCGCAAGATGGTCTGCGACCGGCCGCCATCCATATCCGCCACCTGCAATTGGTAGCTGGCCGCGCCCTGTTTGAGCACATAGACGATGCGCGTGCCGAAAATCCCCTGCTGCCCGGTAATCGCCTGATAGATCATGTCGGCGATCTTGTGCGCGACCTGACGCCCTTGGTCCGGCGACACGGTGAACTGCCCGCCGGTCAGCTGCTTCTTCTGCGCCGCATCCATGAGACTGAACGACACCGTCACCTGGCCGTTGCCGGCATCGCTCACCGTGCCGACCGCCACCGATTGCGCGCCGGCGCCTTGCCACTGGGCATAGTGGATCGAGGCTGGCGTAAAGGGCAGATCGCTCACCTTGCTCGTATCCAGCACACGGAACATGCCGGAGAGGTTCAAGTCGTTCTTCACCACCAGTGTCAGCGGGTCGGACAAGCGCGAGCTTTCGTCCTTGAACGGCACGACCGCGATGGCGTGTCGCGTCGAGCCGCCACCGACAATTTCAATTGTCATATCAGCTTTAGCTAAATTACAAGCAAAAGCTAAGACAATCAACATCATTCTGAACAGAGAGTTAGAGCTAAACATTAGTTCCCTCAGTCATACACTTTTTTGCAAATACGCTGCCCCTAGAAAGGCCGGAACTCCAGGGTCAGGCGCCGCACATCGTTAAACCGCGTGCCAGCCGGCAGCGCCGGGAAGGTGCCGGCTTCGCGAATCGCACGCTGTACCGCCTCGTCATACGCCGTATTGCCGCTCGATTGCAGCAACGTCACCCGCTGCACGTCCAATGTCGGAAGCAGCACCACCTGCACCACCGCCTTGGGATTGCCCTTCATCGCCGGTGGAACCTGTACCAATGGCAATATCTTGGCCCGCACCTTGGCGGCATAGTTGTCGCGCGCCTGCGCCGAACCATTCGGCACGCCACCGGCCACACCGCCCGGCGAACCGGCCTGATCGACGCGAGCGTTGGGCGCGCGCGTGGTGTTGCCGCTGCCGAGCTCGGCCAATAAGTCGTTGCTGTCGTCGTTGTAATGCTTAGCGGCCTGCTTGCCCTTGTTGGCGGGCTGAGGCAGCGGCTTAGGCTCGGCCTTGGCCTTCGCTTCCGGCTTGGGCTTCTCTTCAGCCTTCGGCTTGGCCTCCGGTTTGGGTTGAGAAGCCGCCTGCTTTTTCACTTCAGGCCTCTTACCCAGTTGGATATCCGCCTTGGGCACTTCCGGCGTGGGCGCCGGCTGGCTCTCGGGCTGTGGCGCGGGCGTGGCCGGCGCCGGCTTGACCGTCTCCGCCGGCGGTGGCGGCGCGGCGGACCACAGTTCCACCGAGACCGGCGCGGGCTCGGTCATCGCCGTCTGGCGCGCGGCGTAAAGCAACAACAGCAATAGCGCCACATGCAGCAGCATGGACAGCGCCATGCCGCGCCCAAACCGGGAGCGCCGACTCATCGGCTTTGCTTCACGGTCAACGCCACGCGTTGGATGCCGGCGCGGTGCAAGGCGTCGGCGACTTTGAGCACGTCTTCGTATTTCATGTCGCGCGCGGCGGAAATGGCGAACGGCCGGTCATGCTGCGGCAAGGAGGGGGCCGCGGCGGCCAATTCATCGACGTTGGCAAAGGTGCGCGTCGAGTCGGCGCTTTTCAGCGTGATCGCGCCGGACGCATCGAGCTCGACTTCCACCGGCTGGACATCCGGGGTCCGGGCTTGCGAGACGCTAGGCACGTCGATCACCCCGGGCGTGAACATCGGGGTGGTGATCATGAAAATCACCAGCAACACCAGCATGACGTCGATGTAGGGCACGACGTTCATCTGGTTGATCTGGCGTCGTGGGCGACGGGTCAACATAATCGGATCAATATCGAAAATCGGCGGTCATCATCATAGCATCTGCCATACCGCCTCTGGATGCCATCTGACATGCCCCCCTCGTGTTAGTTCACAATTTCATCGCTAATGTCATGCCATCCCCCATCGGCAACACGGAAAGCCGAATGCGAGGATCGGCGGCCAGGCCCGCGTTGAACGCATGCATCGTATGCACGCCGGGAGGATCGTTGTCTTGCGGCGCGATGACGCGCCCACCCAGGAAAATATTGTCTAGCACAATGACCCCGCCGGGCCGAACGAGCTGCAAGCAGGCTTCGAAATAAGCCGGCGTGCTGGGCTTGTCCGCATCGATAAAGGCCAGGTCGAAATCGTTGTGCCGGCCGGCGTCGAGCAGCGCCTGCAGCGTATAGAGCGCCGGCTGCAATGTCAGATGAATGCGCTCGGCCACGCCCGCCTTGTGCCAGTATTCACGCGCCACGCGGGTAAATTCGTCGCTAACGTCGCAGGCGACCACTTCGCCATCCTCGGGTAGCGCCAAGGCCACCGCCAGGGCGCTATAGCCGGTAAATACGCCAATTTCCAGATAGCGGCGCGCGCCGATCAGTCGCGCAAGCCACCCCATGAACTGCCCTTGCTCCGGCGCGATCTGCATCTTGGCCAGACGGTGGCCCGCGGTAAATTCGCGCAGCTCGCGCAGGACAGGATGCTCGGTAACGCCGATGGCGTGCAGATAGTCTGTCAGACTGTGATCAAGGGGAATCGATTGTCGGGTCATGGCGCGGCCTGCTAAAAAAACAAACAACGCCCCGCGGGGCGTTGCCTTGAAGAAACGACGGGAGGTGCCGTTAGTCCGGTTGGTAGACGTAGGGCTTTTGCGGAACGCGCGCGTCGCGCCAGCGGCGCTGGTCGTCCAGATCGACCTTGCGGTCCCACCAGGTCAGACGCAGCGCTTCGCGCTCGCCATCGACCTCTGGGTTCTGCTGCAGATACTCCCGCATGAATTGGGTAAATTCAGACTGATACATGCCAGCTCCTGAAACGGTATTTCTCAACATTGTACGGTAAATGAAAGTTGGCCGCATCCAGACCAGTGTCATACCGCCAATAACGGCTCGTTCTTCTCGCCATACATCTTGCGGTCGGCCACCGACAGCAACTCCTCGATCAACACCCCGTCTTCGGGATAATAGGCGACGCCGATGCTGACACCCAAGCGAATCGAATGTCCGTCCAGCTCATAGGCGCGCTCGATGGCGCGCTTGAGCCGTTCCACCACCAGGATGACTTCCTGCTTGGATTCGACCTCCTCGATCAGTACGGCGAATTCGTCGCCCCCTAGGCGCGCCACCGTATCCTCGGTGCGAAGCTCGGCTTTGAGCCGCGCGGCGATCACCTGCAGTACCCGATCCCCGGTGGCATGGCCGTAGGTATCGTTGACCGGTTTGAAGCGGTCCATATCAAGAAACAGCACGGCCAGGCTGCGGCCTTTCCGGTTCAAGCGCGAAATCGCGTGTTGCAGCCGGTCGTAGAACAAGTTGCGATTGGCCAGATTGGTCAGGCGGTCATGGTTGGCCAGGTAGAACAACCGCATCTCGCGTTCTTGGCTACCCTCCAGAAAACGGGCATAGCGGGCCAGGGCCAAAAACATGATCACGAACAGTCCGATAGAAATCACTGCGGCCAAGGCGCCATCGCGCAAGCGGACTTCAGGCCACCCCAGTTGCCACGACAATTGCAGCGTCATCGGCTGGGTCGTCCCGCCCAGCGGGTGCGTCGCGTTAAACGCGGGCAGCAACAATTGCTCCAGGAAATGGCGCGGTACGCTATGACGCTCCAGCAGCCGCTGATCCCCTTGTTCACCTTGCCAGAGCCATAAAGACCAGCCAGGCGGCATGGGTTGCTGCTCGGCCAGCAGCGCGGCCGCTTCGACCTGCATGACGACAATGCGGCGCATCGAGGGATCGATCGCGCGCGCCAGGAAAAAGCTTGGCGAGGAGGCGTGTCCGACATCGCGTTGCATGATGGTGCCGCCGTGTCGCGCGGCGACAGCCTGCTGCAACGTCATCAACCATGGGCGCTGCGCCATGTCGGCGGCATCAAAAGTAAACAAACGTTTGATTTGTTGATGATGCGCGACCAGATTATCGGCAAATGCCCGGGTTTCGGCATCCGTTCTGGCCGCCGATTGAAATGCCGCATAGCTATAGAGCACCACCTCGTTGGCTTCCAACTGCTGGCCGATCCGCTCCGCCAGGTGCTGCTCGAAAGCATCAAAATCCTCTTCCGCCCGCAATACCGAATGACTGACGAACGACAGCCCGATCAGGACGCTTATCACCAGCCACAGCAAAGTGCAGGTCAGGTAGACCAGTCTCATCCGCATGGCAATGCCATAATTCCGAGGAAAGAACAGAATATTGTAATTGAACTTGAGGGGAGTTTCAGCTCATTTAGATCGCAGAATGGCAGGAAAACCAACAAGCGTGACACATGAAACAACAATCCACCCGTACGGCCAGGTTTGTCATAAGCCCCAGTGTGGTTTTCCGAGCTTTTCCGTCAATAGACGCCACGATTGCAGCTGTTTCTGGAATTTATTGTTGGTAGGGGCGATGTCGCGCACTTTCATCAACAGCTCGCTAGCCCGCCGCATATAGCTTTCGTGCCAGCCATTGCGATGCACATACGCCATGGTGGCATTGACCAGGTTCAGCATGATCTGAATGTTGCTGGGCATTTCGGTCAACGCACGCGCGAAGCGCTCGATGGCGGCATCGTAGGCGCCGTTTTGCGCGTCCTTCACCGCCAAGTTGTTCATGTCGACCACCCCCTGCACGTTCTCGGCAATCAGCCGACGACCGACCTCGCCACGCCCCACTTCATCGAACAGATTGCCAAGCCGGATCAGCATGCGTTCGTCGTCGTGGTGGTTGCGCACCAGGCCGCGCATCACCTGATCGCCCAGATGGGTGTTGTGCTGGGTATAACAGGCGCGGGCGAATTCCATGTGTGCTTCCGGGTCCAGTTCACCTGCCAGTTGCTCGAAACGCTCCTGGGCATCCTTCAACACCTGTTCGGCGCGCATGCCATTGCCGCTATGCATCTGCACCTGGCTATCGATGACGTCGGCCATCCATTCGCCTCCCTGGTTATAGCGGAAGTCGCGTCGCAGCCGCCCCAGGGTGCGGCTCGCGTTGCCGGTTTCGCCCTGCGCCAGTTGCACGCGCGCCAGCATGGCGTAGTGGTTGGGGCTGCGGTGCCAGGTGTACTTGGCGATCTCCAAGGTTTCCGTACAGGCGGCCTCCGCCACCGCCAGGTCATTGTTCATGAAGGCGACCTCCGCCAGGTGTTTCTGGCGGCGGATCACCACCGGCGACAAGTCGGTGGCCTTTTGCAGCAATGCCTGCGCCTCGACGAGGTTGCCGCTGTCGCGATGGAGCCGCGCCAGCCAATCGTAGGCCTCCATGATACGGTCGTTATCGGCCAGCACTTCCTCGAAAAGCATGCGCGCCTGGTCATACGCCTTCAGACCGGTCAGCGCCTTCGCCAAGCCGAGCTTGGCCCAGGGCACGTCCTTGATGCGCAGCACATCCATGTAGAGGCTACGCGCCGTATCGAAGTCGCCGATGCGTAGCGACAACGTGCCCTTGATCTTCATGAAATCCAGCGTGAATTCGCCGCGCTCGGCGATCTTGCGGTTGCATATCTCGATGGCCGCCAAATACTCGTTGCGCATGATGGCCTCATCGATCGGCCGGAAGGCGGTGCGCTTGCGCACCGCCTTGGACAGGCGCTGCGACAGCTTTTCGCCGGAAAAGGGTTTGAGCAGGTAGTCGTCGGGCGCGAGTTCGGCGGCGGAAATCACCCGTTGCGCGCGCCGCTCGCCGGTCACGATCATGAACACGCAAGACTGTTTGATCAGGTTGCGCTCCTTGACCTCTTCAAACAGATACAAGCCATCGTAGCCATTGCCCAGGTCGTAGTCGCACAAGACGACGTCGAAGTCGTGGCGCCCCATCTTGGACAGCGCATCGCTCGCGCGATTGGCATATTCGACCTTTTCCGCGCCGAACGACGACAAGGTCATGCCCATGGCGCGCTGCATCTCCGGCACGCTGTCCACCACCAGAAACAGCCGGCCCTCGCCGAAGCTATTGCGATACGCTTCCTGGCGATTGCCGGGTTCGGTGGTGCCACCGAGCTGCGCAGGCTGAATCGCCGCCGTCCGGGATTCTGGATGGTCTACCATGGTTCGCTCACGTCCCCGTCAACGCTCAGGCCGGTTGCAGCTTTGCATAGCGCAAATCCAGCCATTTCATGCCATGTTCGGCAAAATTGATCTGCAGGCGCACATCGTTGCCGCCGCCTTCGGCATTCACCACCACGCCCAGGCCGAATTTAACGTGGCAGACCGATTGGCCGATGTGAAAACCGCCCGCCTGTTGCGCCGGCGGGCGATGGACCGCCACGCCAGGCCGTGCCGCCGCCATGCCCGGCGCGACGGACTGACTCTGGCTTGATAGCACGCGCACCAGCGGCGCCGGCACCTCATCGACGAAACGAGAGCGGATCGGATAACGACTTTGCCCATGCAACATGCGCGCCTGGGCACAGGTCATATACAACCGCTTGCGCGCTCGCGTGAGAGCAACGTACATCAGCCGCCGCTCTTCTTCCAGCCCCTTATCGTCATTTAGGCTATTTTCATGCGGAAAAAGCCCTTCCTCCAGGCCGGAAACAAAGACCGCGTCGAACTCCAGCCCCTTGGCGGCATGCACGGTCATCAGTTGCAGCGCGTCTTCGCCGGCCTCCGCTTGATGTTCGCCCGCCTCCAGCGCAGCCGAGGTCAGAAACTCGATCAGCGCCAGCGACGGCTCCTCGGCCACGAACGCGGCGGCGGCGTTGATCAGTTCGTCCAGGTTGGCCAGCCGCTCCTCGCTCTCTTTCTTGTCTTGCTCGTACATGGCGCGCAAGCCGCTGTCGTCGATCGCCAGACTGACCGTTTCCGCCAGCGTCAGCCCTTGCGCGCGTTCACGCATGGCATCGATCAACAGCACGAACTTGGCCAGACTCGCCGCGCTGCGGCCGCCACCGGCGCTACACGCGGCCTGCCATAGCGACACGCCCGCGGACAGGCTCGACGCTTGCAGATTCTCGATGCTGCGCGCGCCGATGCCGCGCGCGGGCAGATTGATCACCCGCAACAGCGCGTTGTCGTCGTCCGGGTTCGCCAACAGGCGCAGGTAGGCCAGCGCGTGTTTGATTTCCTGCCGTTCGAAAAAGCGCAGGCCGCCATACACGCGGTAGGGCAGGCGGCCATTGACCAGTGCGTGCTCCAGTGCGCGCGATTGCGCATTGGAGCGATACAGCACGGCGATATCAGACAGATTCAGGCCTTCACGCTTCAGCGCGCGCACTTCGTCGACGATGAATTCGGCCTCGTCGCCGTCAGACCAGGCCTCGTAGAAACGGATCGATTCGCCGTCGTCGGCCTCGGTCCATAGATTCTTGCCCAGCCGGCCATCGTTGTGCTCGATCAGCGCGTTGGCCGCCTTGAGAATGGTGCCCGCCGAGCGATAGTTTTGCTCCAGGCGGATGGCCTCGCCGATGCCGTAATCGCGCAACAGCGAACGCATGTTGCCCACTTCGGCGCCGCGGAAGGCATAGATCGACTGGTCATCGTCGCCGACGGCGAACAGCGCGTTGTCCGTACCGGCCAACAGGCGCAGCCAGGCATATTGCAAGCGGTTGGTATCCTGAAACTCGTCGACCAGAATGAAGCGGAAGCGGCTGCGGTAATGCAGGCACAACGCCTGATTGGCCGACAAGAGCTCAAAGCTTCGCAACAGCAGCTCGGCGAAATCCACGACGCCCTCTCGCCGGCACTGCGCGTCATAGGCCGCATACAGTTCGATCAGCTTCTGACCGTAGTAATCGTGCGCCGCCAGACGGTCGGCGCGGTTTCCCGCCTCTTTATTGCCATTGATGAAATGCTGCACCGACCGCGGCGGGAATTTTTCGTCCGACAGCTCCAGGCTTTTGAGCAAACGCTTGATGGCGGCCAGTTGATCTTGACTGTCGAGAATCTGAAAGGTCTGCGGCAAGCCGGCGTCACGGTAGTGCATGCGCAGCAGGCGATTGCACAGGCCGTGAAAGGTGCCGATCCACATGGCGCGCACGTTGACAGGAATCATGGCGCCGAGCCGGGCCTGCATCTCGCGCGACGCCTTGTTGGTAAAGGTGACCGCCAGCACGCCGGCCGGGCTGATTTGCCCGGTCTGGATCAACCAGGCGATACGCGTGGTCAGCACCCGGGTCTTGCCGCTGCCGGCGCCGGCCAGCACCAGCGCGCTTTGCGCCGGCCAGGTGACCGCACGCAACTGTTCCGGATTGAGTCCGGCCAGCAGATCTGACGACATGGGCATCTCGCAAACAGGAAAACGACGATTTTACACTAGCCGATGCCCGACCGGCGCCGGTTACACCCGCTGGTCCATCTCCAGCGCCGGCGTGCCGCCGATGCCTTGGCTGACCACCCGCGCCGGCACGCCGGCCACGGTACAGTGTGCCGGCACGTCGTCCAGCACCACGCTGCCCGCCCCCACCTTGGCGCATTCGCCGACGTGGATATTGCCCAGCACCGCGGCGCCGGCGCCCAGCATCACGCCATCGCCGATTTTCGGATGGCGGTCGCCTCGCTCCTTACCCGAGCCGCCCAGCGTCACGCCATGCAGAATCGAGACGTTGTTGCCGATCACCGCGGTCTCGCCCACCACCACACCGGTGCCATGATCGAGCAACAGCCCCTGCCCGAGCTGCGCCGCCGGATGAATGTCGGCGCCGGTGATCTCGGAAATACGGTTTTGCAGAAACAGCGCCAACGGCTGGCGGCCGTTCAGCCACAGCCAATGCGTGATGCGCTGGCACTGGATGGCATGAAACCCCTTGAAGTACAAAAGCGGCGTCGCGTAGCCGTCGCAGGCCGGATCGCGCTGAAAGCACGCCTCGATATCGGCGCGCACGCAGGCGATAATGCTCTCGTCGGCGGCAAACGCCTCGCGGAACAGCTCCATCAACGCGCGCGCGTCCATGACCGGACTGGCCAATTTACTCGACAGGTGAAACGCCAGCACATCCTGCAACGAACGGTGGCGCAGCACCGTCATGTGCAGAAAGCTCGCCAAGAGCGGCTCCGCTTCGGCAGCCGACTGCGTTTCCTGGACAATGGCCAGCCACAAATAATCGTCAGCTATCTCGGACATCGAAAAATTCTCGCATCTAATAGGGCGGACCGGCGCCGGCCCCGTGGGTTACAACAATACGACGTCAAACTGCTCCTGGGTATACGATCCCTCGACCGACAACGATACCGGTTTGCCGATGAAATCGACCAGCATCGCCAGGCTTTGCGACTCCTCGTCCAGGAACATATCGATGACCGGCTGCGCCGCCAGGATGCGGAAACCGCGCGCCTCGAACTGGCGCGCCTCGCGCACGATCTCGCGCTGGATCTCGTAGCACACGGTCTGCGCCGTCTTCACCTCGCCGCGCCCCTGACATTGCGGGCAGGTCTCGCAGAGCACATGCGCCAGGCTCTCGCGCGTGCGCTTGCGGGTAATTTCCACCAAACCCAGGCTGGTGAAGCCGTTGAGCGTCACGCGGGTCCGGTCGCGCGCCAGCGATTTGGCCAGCTCGTTGAGCACCGAGGTGCGGTGCTCTTCGTTATCCATATCGATGAAATCGACGATGATGATGCCGCCCAGATTGCGCAAGCGCAGTTGGCGTGCGATCGCCTGGGTCGCTTCCAGGTTCGTCTTGAAAATGGTTTCGTCGAAATTGCGGTTGCCGACGAAGCCCCCGGTATTGACGTCGATGGTGGTCATCGCCTCGGTCTGATCGATGATCAGATAGCCGCCGAACTTCAGATTGACCCGTCGCGCCAAGGCCTTGTCGATCTCGGCCTCGATGCCATGCAGCTCGAACAGCGGGCGCTCGCCGCTATAACGCTGAATCTTGTCCACCGCCAGCGTCACGTACTGCTCGGCAAACTCGGTCATCCGGCTGTAGTTCTCGGTCGAATCGACAATGACCTGCTCGGTCGAGTCGCTGACCATATCGCGCAGCACGCGCAGCGACAGAGGCAGATCCTCGTACAACAGGGATTGCGCCGGCAGGTTTTTCGACTTGTAGCGGATGTCCGACCACAGCTTGGACAGATAGGCGACGTCGGCGGCCAGCGCTTCGTCGTTGGCGGTTTCGGCACTGGTACGGATGATGAAGCCGTGCGGCATGTCCGCAGGCAACAGCTTCTCCAGCCGAGATTTCAGCGACAGCCGCTCCTCCTCGTTTTCGATCTTCTGCGAGATACCGATATGGGTTTCTTGCGGCAGATGCACCAAGAAGCGTCCGGCCAGGCTAATCTGCGTCGACAGGCGCGCGCCCTTGGTGCCGATCGGGTCCTTGATCACCTGAACCAGCACCGTCTGTCCTTCGAACAGCATCTTCTCGATGCGTTGCGGCTCGGTGGGGTGCTGGCGCTGCTCCAGCACGTCGGCGATATGGAGAAACGCCGCGCGCTCCAAACCGATCTCGATGAAGGCCGACTGCATGCCGGGCAGCACCCGTTTGACCTGGCCGAGGTAGATGTTGCCGACCAGACCGCGGCTCGCGGAGCGCTCGATGTGCAATTCCTGCACGATGGCGTCTTCCAAAACCGCGACACGCGTCTCTTGCGGCGTGATGTTGACGAGAATCTGCTCTTTCTGGCGGGGCAGATCGCGTGGCAAGGGGATCGTCTGATGCATCGCGCGCCCCCTCAAGGAAAAACAAAACCGAACTGCGATAGCAGCGCAGCGGTTTCGAACAAAGGCAGGCCGACCACACCGGTGAAGCTGCCGGCAATGTGTTCGACGAAGACCGCGGCCAGCCCTTGGATGCCGTAGGCGCCGGCCTTATCGGCGGCCTCTCCGCTGTCGAGATAGCGCTGAATGTCGTCCTCGCCGAGCGCGCGGAACGTCACGTCGGTCACTGATGTCGTCAATGCCACTTGATCGCCGCGGCGCACCGCCACCGCGGTAATCACCTGATGGGTGCGTCCGGAAAAAGCCAGCAGCATGCGCCGCGCATCGGCGGCATCGGCCGGTTTGCCGAAAATCTCGCCGTCCTGCACCACGGTCGTATCCGCGGCCAGCAATGCCCGCTGCGGCAAACCGCTGCGTTCCACCACCGCCCAACCGGCATCCGCCTTGGCGCGCGCCAGCCGTTCGGCGTAAGCGCGCGCCGCCTCTCCCGGCAAAACCGATTCGTCGATGTCGGCGTGGATCCGCTCGAAATGGAGACCGAGCTGCGTCAGCAGCTCACGCCGGCGCGGGCTGCCGGAGGCCAGATACAAAGTGTCGTTTTCAGTCATGTTGGCAAACACGGAGAATCATTTGCCGTAAGCCTACCAGACGATGACGGCAGCGGACTACCCGCTTTCTGACAAAATCAAGGCAGCCCCCCCATTACGGTCCTGTCATGGACGTACGGGGAAGTCAAAGTAAGAATCCGGGTAGGGCTCGTCTTTCAGGGTGAAGTGCCACCACTCGGTACTGAGTGGCGTGAATCCGGCCTGCATCATCAACTGCCGCAGCAGCAGCCGATTGGCCTTCACCTGCGGCGATAGGGCCTGGTAGTCGGGGTGCGAGACGGGGCTGAAACAATCATAGCCGGTGCCAAAGTCCAGACTGTTATCCGGTGCGCGCTCAGCCGCGGGGCCCGTACAATCGGCCTGCTGCAAGGCCGAAAAAGGGGGCGGCACCGCGCTGCCCAGCGGCACGATGGTCAGATCCACGGTACTGCCGCGGCTGTGGCCGGAACGGTGGGCGATATAACCGTCGCTGAACAGCCGCCGCTTATCCACCGTGGGATAAAACGCCGTGCGCATCGCGACATCGCCGGGGTCCTCGGCCCAGCGGGCGAAATGGTCGACTGCCCGTTGCGGACGGTAGCAATCGTAAACCTTCAACGCGAGCCCCATGGGCGCCAACTGCTGCGCCACCGCGTCAAGCGCGCCTGCGGCCCGGCGTGTCAGCAGGCACAACGGCGCGTCATAGCCGTCGATCTTTTTACCGACAAAATTAAAATCGGTCGCATAGCGCATATCGCGCTGCACATGAGGCATCGACTGCCCCAGGGAGATGAAGTCCGCCGGCCGCCGCGCGGCCGGTTGCCCGGCCGACGCCGTGGTTATCAACAACATCGCCAGGATAGAAACGTCACGCCACGCCATGGTCCCTCCTCCTTCGCTTTAGCCTCGGGCTCAAAAAGCCGAGTATGGCGAATGGCGCGGAGGGCAAGGGCCGGTGGCTTCCCAAGCGCTCAGTAAAAAAGCCCCGCGCGTTGAAGGACGCTTCAACGCGCGGGGCGGGTACGGCTCAGTAAAGCGGCTTACGCCAGCCTACCGTGGCATTGCTTGTATTTTTTGCCGCTGCCGCACGGGCAGGGATCGTTCCGGCCGATGCGCAGGCCGCGGTTGGCCAGCGCCTCCGGCGTCAGATCGTCATCGGACAAGCCAGCCGGATCGTCGTGCAACAGCGCGGTTTCGCGCGCCTCGCGCGCTTCCATCGCCTCGACTTCCTCGTGACTGCGGATCTGCACCGTCATCAACACGCCCACCACGCTGCGCTTGATCCGCTCCAGCATGTCGGCGAACAGTTCGAAAGCCTCGCGCTTATATTCCTGCTTCGGGTTCTTCTGCGCGTAACCGCGCAGGTGAATGCCTTGGCGCAGATGATCCATCGCCGACAGGTGCTCACGCCAATGGGTATCGAGCATCTGCAGCACGATCGAATGCTCGAACTTGCGCATGCCCTCGTCGCCCACCAGCTCGACCTTGGCCGCATAACTTTCCTCGGCCTGCTTCAAGATGCGTTCGCGAATGTCCGGTATATCCAGATTAGGCTCGCTTTGCAGCCATGCGCCCACGGGCGCCTCGAGCTGATACTCGCCGGCCAGCGCCTTCTCGAGCCCGGGCAGGTCCCACTGCTCGTCCATCGAACCCGGCGGAATATGCAGGTCGACCAGATCGCCCAACACCCCTTCGCGCATGTTGATCACCACGGCGCTGACATCCTCGTCCTCGAGGATTTCATTGCGCTGCTGGTAGATCACTTTACGCTGGTCATTGGCGACATCGTCATACTCAAGCAGTTGTTTGCGGATATCGAAGTTGCGTCCCTCGACCTTGCGTTGGGCGTTTTCGATCGAACGGCTGACCCAGGGATGCTCGATGGCCTCGCCGGCCGGCATCTTCAGGCGCTCCATGATCGCGGCGACGCGGTCGGAAGCGAAGATGCGCAACAGCGGATCCTCCAGCGACAAATAGAAGCGGGACGAGCCCGGGTCGCCCTGACGACCGGAACGGCCGCGCAGCTGGTTGTCGATCCGTCGCGATTCGTGGCGCTCGGTGCCGACGATGTGCAACCCGCCGGCTTCCAGCACGGCGTCGTGACGCTGCTGCCATTCGGCGCGCAAGGTTTCCACGCGCTGGCGCTTCTCGTCATCGCTCAGGCTGTCGTCGCCCTCGACGGCGAGAATATCGTTTTCCGGGTTGCCGCCGAGCACGATGTCGGTACCGCGGCCGGCCATGTTGGTCGCCACGGTGATCACGCCTGGCCGGCCCGCCTGCACGACGATATCCGCCTCGCGCGCGTGCTCCTTGGCGTTGAGCACGTTATGCGGCAGCTTGGCGCGGGTCAGGAGTTCGGAGATCAGCTCGGAGTTCTCGATCGAGGTGGTCCCCACCAGCGCCGGCTGACCACGCCGGTGGCAGTCGGTGATATCGTCGACGATCGCCTGGTATTTCTCGGCCGCGGTACGGTACACCTTGTCCTGCGCGTCCTTGCGGATCATCGGACGGTTGGTCGGAATCACCACGGTTTCCAGACCGTAAATTTCCTGGAATTCGTAGGCTTCGGTATCGGCGGTGCCGGTCATCCCGGACAGTTTGCCGTAAAGACGGAAGTAATTCTGGAAGGTGATCGAGGCCAGCGTCTGGTTCTCGCGGTTGATCTCGACGCGCTCCTTCGCTTCGACCGCCTGGTGCAGACCGTCGGACCAACGGCGGCCCGGCATCAGCCGGCCGGTGAATTCGTCGACGATGATCACCTCGCCGTCCTGCACCACATAATGCTGGTCGCGCAGAAACAGCGAATGGGCCTTGAGCGCCGCCATCAGGTGATGCATCAGCGAGATGTTGGTGGCCGAGTAGAGGCTGTCGCCCTCGCGCAGCATGCCCATCTTGGCCAACAACTGCTCGCAGCGCTCGTGGCCGGCTTCGGACAGCATCACGGTGTGGCCCTTCTCGTCCACCCAGTAATCGCCCTCGCCGTCTTCCTTGTCCTGACGGCGCAACTGGCCGGGGATCGCGTCCATGCGCGTATAGAGGTCGAGATTGTCCTCGGCCGGGCCGGAAATGATCAACGGCGTGCGCGCCTCGTCGATCAGAATCGAGTCCACTTCGTCGACCACGGCGAAAGACAGCAGACGCTGCACTTTTTCGCCCAGGCTGAACACCATGTTGTCGCGCAGATAATCGAAGCCGAACTCGTTGTTGGTGCCGTAAGTGATGTCGGAGGCATAGGCGGACTGTTTGGCGGTGTGATCCATTTGGCTCAGATTCACGCCGACAGACAGGCCGAGGAAGTTGTACAGGCGGCCCATGGTGCGGGCGTCGCGGCTGGCCAGATAGTCGTTGACCGTCACGACATGCACCCCCTTGCCGCTGAGCGCATTCAGGTAAACCGCCAGCGTAGCGACCAGCGTCTTGCCTTCGCCCGTACGCATTTCCGCGATTTTGCCGTCATGCAGCACCATGCCGCCAATCAGCTGCACGTCGAAATGGCGCATGCCCAGCACGCGGCGAGACGCTTCGCGGCACACGGCAAAGGCTTCGGGCAGCAGATCGTCGAGCGCGGCGCCACCGGCCAGACGCGAGCGGAATTCGGCGGTTTTGCCGGCCAGCGCTTCGTCCGACAGCGCGCGCATTCCTTCTTCAAGGGCATTGATGCGGACCACCACTTGACGGTACTGCTTCAGCAGCCGCTCGTTACGGCTGCCGAACACTTTCTTGAGTAACGAGGAAATCATCTATCGAATCCAGGGGGGAGCCTGCAAGGCCAAAAATGACGAAGAGTTTAGCACATTCAATGCACTGGATATCAGGGTATGATTGCTTTGCATCAAGAGCCGGCACGCAAAAACCCTGATGACGGGCCGCCGCGCGCGCCGCGCCATGCACTAAAATCCAGATAAACCTAAGGCCTGTCGATGAAAAGCCGTACCCCCTATCAGATCGCCAGCCGCGACCCGCGGCTCACGCAATTGACCGCCGAGGCACGGGCGCTCCTGAAAATGGACAAACAGTTCCGCCGGCTACTGCCGGACGCCGTCGCCGCCGGCTGCCAAGCCGTGCGCATCGAGGGAGGGGAATTGCTGCTGTTTGCCGATAACGGCTTGATTGCCGCCCGGTTGCGCCTGATCGCCCCCGGGCTGTTGCCGCGCCTGGCGGCGTTAGGCTACCCGGCCGATCGGGTCAAGGTGCGCGTCAGTCCGCGCCTGCCGCCGGTCAAGCGGCAAAAGCAATCGAACATCAGTGAAAAGGCGCTCGACGGCATCGAGGCAGCCGCCGACACCGTCAAGGATCCGCTGGTCGCCGACGCGCTGGCCAAGCTGATTGCACATCACCGCAGATGACCGCGGCGGGCCTTCAGATCGCATAGTCGGCACCGCCGGGAAACACGGCGAGTTTGCGCGGCTTGACGTACACCACATCGCCAGGCGTGATGCCCAGCTCACGATAGCGCTCCTTCGGCAGCGCCACTTCGATGGCCGCGCCGTCATCGCGCTGCAACTCCAGCCGCACCAGCGGACCGACCGCGTGAATGTGCGCCACCCGGCCTTGCGCCAGTGCGCCGTCCGCGACCCAGGTGATATCCAGATCGTGGGGACGCACATAGGCGACCGCGCGTTCGGCGTCGTCCAGACCATGGACCGCGTGGGCAAACGGACCGATGGTCAAGCTGCCGGCCTCGACGCGGCCGTGAAACAAATTCACGTCGCCGAGGAAGTGGGTGACGAACGGCGAGGCGGGGTTTTCATAAATGTCGTCCGGCGCGCCCACCTGTTCGATGCGGCCATGGTTCATCACCACCACGCGGTCGGACACCTCGAGCGCCTCCTCCTGGTCGTGCGTGACGAACACGCTGGTCAGATGGATCTGGTCGTGCAAATCGCGCAACCACCGGCGCAGGTCCTTGCGCACCTTGGCATCCAACGCGCCGAACGGCTCGTCCAGCAACAACACTTTCGGCTCCACCGCCAGCGAACGCGCCAAGGCGACGCGCTGGCGCTGACCGCCGGATAGTTGGGCCGGATAGGCGCCGGCCAGCCAATCCAGCTGCACCAATTTGAGCAGGCTCATCACCCGATCGCGGATTTCCGCCTTACCGGGACGCGTGGCGCGCGGCTTGACCGACAGCCCGAACGCCACGTTGTCGAACACGGTCATATGCCGGAACAACGCGTAGTGCTGGAAAACGAATCCCACCTGACGCTCGCTCACATGGCGCGTGGTGGCGTCTTGACCCGCGAACAGAATCTGCCCGGCATCAGGGCGGTCGAGCCCGGCAATCATGCGCAGCAACGTGGTCTTGCCGCACCCCGACGGGCCGAGCAGCGCCAACAGTTCGCCATCGTCCACCCGCAAATCGACCTGGTCGAGCGCGACAAAATCGCCGAAACGTTTGCTCAATTGACGGACTTCGATACTCATGCGGATTCCTGGTTCAGGTGGATCATGGCTTGGGTGCGGCGGTCTTGTGTCTCGTGGAGCGCGCGCGCCGCCGCGCGCGCCTGACGCCATTCGACCAGGGTTTTGGCCACCAGCGTCAAAAGCGCGAGCAGGGTCAACAACGACGCGCAGGCGAAGGCGCCGACGAAGTTGTATTCGTTGTAGAGAATTTCGATATGCAGCGGCAGGGTGATGGTTTCACCGCGGATATGGCCGGACACCACGCTGACCGCGCCGAACTCGCCCATGGCGCGCGCGTTGGTCAGGATCACGCCGTAGAGCAGCCCCCACTTGACGTTGGGCAGCGTCACGCGGAGGAAGGTCTGCCAGCCGGAAGCCCCAAGCACCAGCGCCGCCTGCTCTTCTTCCGCCCCCTGCGATTGCATCAGCGGAATCAGCTCGCGCGCCACGAACGGGAAGGTGACGAACACCGACGCCAGCACGATCCCCGACACCGCGAACACCACTTTCACGCCATGCGCCTCAAGCCAGCCGCCCAGCGGCGAGTGCACGCCGAACAACAGCACATACATCAGCCCGGCCACCACCGGCGACACGGAAAACGGCAGATCAATGAGCGTGCTCAACAGGCTCTTGCCGCGGAATTCGAAGCGGGCGATGCACCACGCGGCACAGACGCCGAACACCAAGTTCAGCGGAAGCGCTACCGCGGTGGCCAACAGCGTCAGCTTGATGGCATCGAGCGCGTCGTTGTCGGCCAGCGCCGCCCAGTACAAGCCGAGCCCCTGAGCGAGCGCCTGTTGAAACACGACGAACAGGGGCAGCAGCAGAAACAGCGTCAGAAACAGCACGGCAACGGCGGTCAGCAGCCAACGCGTGGCGCGGCCTTCGGCGGTCGGGGGGAGCGAAAATGCGCGCATGCCGTCTCCTTAGCGTCCAGCGCCCTGACGCCGGGCCACGCGCCATTGCAGCCCATTGATCAGCAACAGGCAGATAAAGGAAATGCCCAGCATCACCACCGCCACCGCCGTGGCGCCATGCAGATCATACTGGTCGAGCTTGGCCACGATGATCAGCGGCGCGATCTCCGACACGCGCGGAATATTGCCGGCAATGAAGATCACCGAGCCGTATTCGCCCGCGCCGCGGGCAAACGCCAGCGCGACGCCGGTCAAGAGCGATGGTAAAAGCGCCGGCAGGACCACGCGGAAAACGATCTGCCAGCGCGACGCGCCCAGGCAGCTTGCCGCCTCCTCCAGCTCGCGCTCCAAGCCCTGCAGCACCGGTTCGACGGTGCGCACGACAAAGGGTAAACCGATGAAGGTGAGCGCCACCACGATGCCCAACGGCGCGAACGCCACCTTGACGCCCAGCGGGTCAAGCCACTGCCCGATCAGCCCGGAAGGCGCATAGAGGCTCGTCAACGCGATGCCGGCGACCGCCGTGGGCAGCGCAAACGGCAAATCGATCATGGCATCGAACAGCCGCCGACCGGGAAAGGGATAGCGCACCAGCACCCAAGCCACCAACAGGCCGAAAGCGGCATTGATCAACGCGGCATAGAACGACGAGGCAAAAGACAGACGGATCGACGCCAGCACGCGACTATCCGCCAGCGTATGCGCGAAAGCGGTGAACCCCATGCCGGCGGTGGAGACGATCAGCGCGGCAAACGGCAGAATCACGATCAGCCCGAGCCAGAACAAGCTGACGCCGAAGGCCAGCCCGAAGCCGGGCAACATGCTGTATTGTCGGTTGAAGAGGCTCATGGTCCCGGCGCGTTGGAATGCAAATCAGCAAGATAAGAAACTATACCGTCCGATTTTTATTACCATAAATAATATTGAGAAATACCGTTAGCCGGTGCGGTTATAACCCATTGCGGCGCGAACGAAGATAACCCTCAAGCGACCAGCGGCCCGGACCATGCAAAGCCAGCACCACCCGCAACGTTCCCCAGAAGAGATGATCCTGCCGGCCCAATTCGGGCAACACCGGCAAGGACAAAGCTGTCCGCCAAATCGGTCGCGAACAGCCCCGCGGCGGCGCGACGATAGCATTGCGACAGCAAGGCGCTCATCTCGCCCCCTCGCGCCAAACGCGCACGATCAACCCCTGCCCGATCAATAGCGTCAACAGCCGCTGCAGATCCAAGCCCGCCGCGTCTGGCACGGTAGACACCGCGTCGAGCAAGGTTCGGCCGGCGCCGAGCGCGGCCACTACCGCCGCGTCGCCCGGCGACAATACCGTCACGGCCATGCCGGACGGCCCCCGGCTCACTAGCGCGCATTGCTGGCGGCGAAAATTCACGCGACGCGAGCCGCGGTGATTCGCTTGATTGACATGCCAAATATCGTACAGCGGCCATGACGATGCCAGGACGGCATGGGCCGGCGCCAACGTCAAGCAAAGCGCCCCCCAGTGCGCCGGATCTGTCGCGGCAAGCAACGACAAATCCGCCGGCGGCGCGTCGGCGGCCGCGCCTACCTGATGGATGGCCCACTCCAACCGGGCGACATCGGGGAGGTAGGGCAATGTGGCGGCGGGGGCGAAGCAGCCGAGAAAATCGGCGAAATCGCCGCCGTAATCATTCAGATCGCCACTACGGCTCGGCCGCTCCTGCGCGTAACGCCGTGCCGCGGCGTGCAGGAACGGCGCGCCGACAATACGCTCGATGACCGGATACGTGCTGGAGAGCGCGCGGCTCAGATTGGACAACACGCTGTCGCGATAGACGCGAAAGGCCCGCTCGGCGCGCGCCGGATCTCCCGCGCACCCGGCCAAGAACGGCGTCGGGTCTTGCCCGAACACCGCCGCGGCGAACGCGGTCTGCAATTCACGCAACGAAGGCATGGCGCACCTCCTTGCCGTCGCGGAGCAGGGCGTCGGCGCGAGCGGCCTCTTGCTGCAATGTTGCCAGCGGCGGCAAGTCCTGATCCCACTCGATCAACGTCGGCTGCGGTCCAAAGCGCGCCAGCGCTTCGCGGTACAGCCGCCACACCGGTTCGCTCACCGGCCGGGAATGCGTGTCGATCAAGAAGCCGTCCACTTCCTCGTACCCGGCCAGGTGGATCTCGGCCACCGCCTCGCCCGGCATGGCGGCCAGGTAATCCAGGGCGTCATAGCCGTGGTTGACGGCGCTGACGTACACATTGTTGATGTCGAGCAGCAACAAACACCCCGTGCGGCGCGTCACCTCGGCGACAAATTCCCATTCCGGCCAATCCTCCGGCAAGAAGCGCAGGTAACTGGACACGTTCTCCACCAATAGCCGCCGGCCCAGCGCCAGCTGCACCGCGTCGACATGGTCGCACACCCGTGCCAGCGCCTCCCTGGTGTAGGGCAGCGGCAACAGGTCATTGAGCCAACGTCCGCCGATGGCGGACCAGCACAGATGTTCGGAAATGGCGGCGGGCTCGATGCGCGCCGCCAGAGCGGCCAGGCGGCGCAGGTGCCCTTCATCGAGCGCATCCCCGCCGAGCGACATGCCGACCCCGTGCAAGCTCACCGGATAGCGCGAGCGCACCGCTTCCAGCCGGGACAACGCGGGACCGCCCGCCTGAAAAAAATTCTCGCTATGGACCTCTACCCATCCCAAGCGGGGCGAGCCTGCCAGAACCGCTTCTTCATGCGGCGCACGCAGCCCGATGCCGGCACTCAGCGGCAACGAAACATCAGAACGGACGGTCACCATACGTGCCCCCGCCTTATTGACCGCCTGCCGGCTTCAGCTTGCCGCCCATCGACTGGCAACTGCCGGACGGCACCAGTTTGAAGTCGTTCGGGTCGTTGTCGACTTTCGACTGGCCGGCGCAGGAATGCTTGCTGTATTGGCTCGCGCAGTCGTTTTTGCCGGCCTTGGCGATGCCGTAGCATTGTTCGGTACTGGCCGCCGTGGCGGCGGCCGACAGTCCAAGGACCAATAGGCCCAGCGCGGCGGCCTGAATCGTTTTTTGTGCATGCTGCATGGTTTTCTCCTTAACGTCGTCATGACGCCGGCGCGGCGCCGGAAACCCGAACGCGGGCCTTCCACGCTGTTCGTCGCGGATCGAACGGATTTCTTACAGGTACTGTAGATTCTTTTTTGCGTGGCGGTGGGTGCCGCCAGGAACGGGGCGGCACTTGCCGCACCGCATCATGTCGGTTACGCTCGATCGCATCGGAACGCACTTTAGAGCCAAGGGACAGCATGGACATCACAGACTATATGCAACAGGTCGGCCGCGCGGCTCGGGCCGCCAGCCGCGTGTTGGCGCGCGCGGACAGCGGCTGCAAAAATCAAGCGCTGTTGGCCATGGCCGACGCGATCGAACGTGACCGTGCCAAGCTCGCCGCCGCCAACCGTCAAGACGTGGACGCGGCGCGCGCCGCCGGCCTGGACGCGGCGCTGCTCGACCGTCTGACCGTATCGGATGCCGGCATCACCGCCATGGCCGAAGGCCTGCGCCAAGTGGCGGCGCTGCCCGATCCGGTGGGCGAGATGAGCGACTTCACCTACCGCCCTTCCGGCATTCAACTGGGCAAAATGCGCGTACCGCTCGGCGTGGTGGGCATTATTTACGAAGCCCGCCCCAACGTGACCGCAGACGCGGCGGCGCTGTGCCTGAAATCCGGCAACGCGGCCATTTTGCGCGGCGGCTCGGAAGCCTTTCACAGCAATCAGGCCATCGCCGCCTGTGTGCACGAGGGATTGCGCGCCGCCGGCTTGCCGGCCGAAGCGGTACAAGTACTCGAAACCACCGACCGCAGCGCGGTCGGCGCGCTGATCACCATGACCGAGTATGTCGACGTGCTGGTGCCGCGCGGCGGCAAGGGACTGATCGCGCGTATCAGCGCCGAGGCGCGTGTGCCGGTCATCAAGCATCTCGACGGCAACTGCCACGTCTATATCGACGAGCGGGCCAACCCCGCCCACGCCCACGCAATCGCCATCAACGCCAAAACGCAGCGCTACGGCACGTGCAACACCATGGAGACGTTATTGGTCCATCACGCCGTGGCGGCCGATATCCTGCCGCGTCTGGCGGCGGCCTACGGCGAAAAGGGTGTGGCGCTGCGCGGCTGCGAGCGCACGCGCGCGCTCTTGGGCGCCGGGGTCAGCGCGGCGTCGGAAGAGGACTGGTTCACCGAATACTTGGCGCCGATTCTGGCGATCCGCATCGTCGACGATCTCGACCAAGCCATCGAGCACATCAACCATTACGGCAGCCACCATACCGATGCCATCGTCACCGAGGATTACAGTCGCGCGCGCCGATTCCTGCGCGAAGTCGACTCGTCGAGCGTGATGGTCAACGCCAGCACCCGTTTCGCCGATGGCTTCGAGTATGGCTTGGGCGCGGAAATCGGCATTTCCACCGACAAGATCCACGCACGCGGCCCGGTTGGCCTCGTCGGATTGACCAGTCAAAAATGGGTGGTGCTTGGCGACGGACAAGTGCGTCAGTGAGGCGAAAGAGGCGGAAAAACAGTAAAAATGTGAACAACTTGTGCACAAGCTGTTCACAAGTTGTGGGAATCATTCTCAACTCCTAAGTACTACCACTTAAATGCCAGTTTTCTTTTGGCAAACCGCCGTCATTTTTTATAAAACTGCAAATGAGTCTCCTGGTTACAGGGCTCATTGGCCCCCCGCAGCCATTTCCGCCCACCCTCTCAGGGTGGGCATTTTTCTTTGCGGCGGACTATCTTCCCACCGGGGATCCCGCTAAGCTGGATGTCACCCCATGACAATAGGGTAAGCGCTCGCATGTACCAGCACATCATCGCTGCCGTGGATGGCAGCACCCATGCCGATAAAGCCCTGCTGCAGGCTGGCTTGCTGGCCCGCCAGGTCGGTGCGCGGCTTACCGTGGCGCATATCGTCAATCTGCAAAACCTGGCCCGCGCCGACAGCGAGCTGGTCCCCACCACGGAAGGGCTCGCACAAGCGCAAGCGCGTGGCCGCGCCATCCTAGAGCAGGCGCGCCAGCGCCTGGCCGACGCCTATGACCTCCCGGCGGAACTGCATCTGGGCGACAGCTGGCATGGCAAGCGCGATATGGCGCAAGTGCTGGCACGGTTCGCCAAGGAGGTCGACGCCGATCTGCTGGTGCTGGCCACCCATGGCCGAACCGGTTTGCGTCACATGCTGATGGGAAGTTTTATCGAGAACGTGATGCGCGCGGCGCCATGCCCGCTGCTGGTCGTGCAAAGCCGGCTCAACGCCGCCGGCTCGGGAGCCCGCTTGGCCGCGTAACGGTGGCGGCCGGTTATCCGCCCTTGCGGGCGAAAACGAAAAATTCGCGATTGCCGTCGCCGCCGGTAATCGGGCTGTCGAACCACCGCAGCATCGTCAGCCCCTCGGCGGCCACCGCGTCGCCGACCTTCCGCCGCACGCCATCATAAAGCCGCACGTCGCGCACGATGCCTCCGCGGCCAATGCCTTCCCGTCCCACCTCGAATTGCGGCTTGACCAGCGACAGCAGATGACCGCCAGGCCTAAGCAGCGCCAAGGCAGAGGGCAGCACCAACGTCAACGAGATGAACGACACGTCGCAAACGATGAGGTCGAAAGGCTGGTCCGCGTTAGCCGCCAACAGCGTGGCGCCGTCCAACGCGCGCGCGTTCACCCCTTCGAAATAGCGCACACGCGCGTCTTGGCGCAGACGAGCCGCCAACTGGTCGTGGCCGACGTCCACGCCGACAACCCGGCTAGCGCCCGATTGCAGCAGGCAATCGGTAAAACCGCCTGTCGACTGGCCAACATCCAGCACCGTCAGACCGGTCGCCGCCAGGTCGACGGCGGCCAGCGCGCCGGCCATCTTCAAACCGCCGCGCGACACGTAACGGTCGGCTGGATCGGGCGTGATGTGAAATGCGGCGAAATCCTCGGCGAACTTCTGCCCGGACTTGGTGAGCGGCACGCGTTTGCCGCCGATGTCCACGCTGACTCGCCCGGCATCGATCAGATGTTGGGCATTGGTACGGGACGGGGCCAGGCCCAGCGTCACGAGCAGCAAGTCGGCACGGATCATAAGACAGCTCGGTATCGGAAAGCCGACAGCGTGGCGACAGCCGTGGCCGCTGTCAACTGCCCCACGCCTGGCCGATGCTAGAATGGCATTTTCATCTCTCGGGGGACATACGGCTCATGGACGGCTACCAACTCAATCCGGTCGAAGTACGGGTGCTGGGCGCTTTGATTGAAAAACAAGCGTTGACGCCGGATACCTACCCCCTGACGCTGAATGCCCTGACAGCTGCCTGCAATCAGTTGACCAGCCGCGAACCGGTGATGCAGCTCACCGACAGCGACATCCTTGCCACCCTGGATAGCTTGGCCGCGCAAAAACTGATCGCCGAGCGCACGCCGGCCGGCAGCCGCGTGGCCAAATACGAGCACCGCCTCAATTATGAATGGCATCTCGATGGCGCGCGTCTTGCGGCGCTGGCCATCCTCATGCTGCGCGGCGCGCAGACGGCGGCGGAGATTCGCGCCCGCAGCGGCCGACTCCATGCCTTCTCGAGCGGCGAGGAAGTGGAAACCGCCTTGTCGGCGCTCGCCGACAAATATCCGCCGATGGTGGTGAAACTCGCGCGCCAGCCCGGCGCGCGCGAGGCGCGCTGGGCCCACCTGCTCAGCGGCGAGCCGCAGCAAATCGTCGAGGAATGCCGCGAAATCGATATCGGCCTCGCCGGCCGCGTCGCCGCGCTGGAAGCGCAAGTCGAGGCGCTCAAAACGCGTCTAGTCGCGCTCGAAACGCGCTTGGACGAATGACCTTAGGGTCTGTTTGCAGACAGGCCCTAGTCGAACAGACGCTGGTACAGATACACCAGCACCCGCGCCAGATCGCTTGCCGTTTGCTCCTGGCCGGCACTGCCGGTATGGCCGCCGCTGTCCGTTTCAAAAAACAGCGGCTGATGGCCGAGTTCGTTCAATCGCGCCACCATCTTGCGCGCATGCGCTGGATGCACGCGGTCGTCACGGCGGCTGGTGGTGAATAGCGCCTGTGGATAGGCCACTTCGGAACGAAGCTGGTGATAGGGCGAATAAGCCGCCAGATAGGGGCGGTCCTCGGCGTTGTCCGGGTCGCCGTACTCGTCGATCCAGCTTGCGCCGGCCAAGAGGCCGGTGTAACGCAGCATATCGAGCAGCGGCACTTCGCACACCACCGCCTGGAACAGTTCCGGACGCCGCACCATGGCCGCGCCGACCAAGAGCCCCCCGTTGCTGCCGCCTTCGATGGCCAAGTGACGGGGATCGGTGACGCCTCGCGCGATCAGATCCTCGGCCACGGCGATGAAATCGTCAAAGCTGACCGCGCGATGCACGCCCTGGGCGGCTTGATGCCAGGCCGGCCCAAACTCTCCGCCCCCGCGAATATTGGCCACCACGTACACCCCGCCCTTTTCCAGCCACTGCGGGCCAAAGTTGTCCATGTAATACGGCAACATCGGCACTTCGAAACCGCCATAGCCATACAACAACGTCGGGGCATGCCCGTTAAACGGCAAATCGCGCGAACGCACGATGAAATACGGGATCGCCATGCCGTCCGGCGCACACGCGCGCCACTGTTCGGCGACGAAACGGCTGGCGTCGAACGCCGCCGGTTGCGCGCGCAGGCATTCCGGCGTACCGCTTGGCAACTCGATTCGGTACAGACCGGTCGGCGTCAGAAAATCGCTATAGCTGTAGTACAGACAATCGGTATTCCACGGCTGGTCGACAAATTCGATCACCCCTTGTGCCGGCACCGGCAACGGGTATTCGCACCAGCTTCCGCGCTCTTTGCCGAAGGCAAGCAGGCGGCTTTGCACATTTTCCAGCAAATTGACCAGGATGAAGTCGCGACTGCACTCGACCGACTCGACCGAAGCCTGCGATCCCGGATTCACCAGCAGCGCCGCCTCGCCACTGGCCAGGGTGTACGCCACGAGCGCCCCCGCCGGCCACAGCCGTCCGCCATGCGCCCAATCCTGCGCGAGCTTGACCACCAGATCGCCGTGAAGCCAAGCCAAGACTTCCGCCTCCTTAGGCAGCGGCAGGGCCGTGGTGCGGCGATCCTCGTCGAGCACATAGTAGGTTTTGCGGTAGAAGCTGTCGGCGGCCTCGATCATGTCCAGCGCGCCGCCGTCGCACGCTAGAAAGCGCCAAGCGCTGACCATCATGGCATCCCGCGGCACGGCGAACAGCCGTTCGGCCTGCGCCCAATCCGCGCCCCGCGGCAGCAGCCACACCTCGCGCGGATAACCGGCCCGGGAGCGCTGCCGCGCCTCCCAGGCCGGGCAGACGAACAGACTGTCCTGATCGCGCCAGGCAACGTGATTCTTGCCGATGGGCAGGCGGAAGCCGCCCGCGACGAAATCGCCCGCCGCCAGATCGTACTCGCGCGTCTCGGCGGCATCGCTACCGCCCAGGCTCAATGTCAGCAGACAACGCTCAGGCGCCAACGTGTAATGCGCGACACTGTCCAAGTACCAGTCCCGCCCTTCCGCCTCGGCCAACCGGTCGACGTCGAGCACCACCTGCCAATCGCTCGCGCCGGCGCGATAGGCCGCAAGCGAGGTGCGCCGATACACGCCCCGTGGATGCTCGGCGCTTTGGTGAAAGTTGTACAACCAATCGCCATGCTGGCTGAAGAACGGGATTTGCCGAGTATCGCGCAGGTTCTGCAGAACCTCGTCTCTGATCGACTCGAAGCGGGGATCGGCATCGAGAACGGCGCGGGTCAGGGTGTTTTGCGCCTCGACCCAGCGCACGGCCTCGTCGCTGTCGAGCGGCTCCAGCCACAGGTAAGGATCGGCATGGGTGGTCATATCGTCACCGGTCGGTCTTTAAAGTCGCCAGAGAGTAGCACAAACGCCGGGTTGTCAGGCAGCCAGCACCGGGCGCATGACCTCGATGATGCGGTCGATCTCGGCGCGGCCGACCTGCCAATGGGTCACGAGCCGCATGCGGCCGGCCTCGGGCGGGTTGGCCTTGATGCCGGCGGCCTCGAAAGCGGCCATCAGCCGGTCGACCGGCAGCGCATCGGGCACCGAGAACCACACCAGGTTGATATCCACCGACGCGGGATCGATCCCCACCCCCGGCAAACCCGCCAGCCGCTCAGCCAAATAGCGGGCATTGGCATGGTCTTCGTCAAGCCGCTGGCTCATGTCGTTCAACGCGATCAGCCCCGGCGCGGCCAACACGCCGGCTTGGCGCATGCCGCCGCCCAGCAGCTTGCGCTTGCGCCGCGCCTGCGCGATGAAATCGGCGCGGCCGACCAGCATCGAGCCCACCGGCGCGGCCAACCCCTTGGACAGGCAGAACATCACGCTGTCGGCCTCGGCGGCGAGCACGCTCGCGTCAACCCCCAGGCGCGTGGCGGCATTGAACAATCGGGCGCCGTCAAGATGCACCGGCACCTGATGCGCGCGCGCGATGGCGCGAATCTCGCGCATATACGCCAGCGGCAGCACGCGGCCGCCCGAATGCGCGTTCTCAAGACAGATCAAGCCGGTCTTCGGGAAATGAATGTCGTCGCCCACGCGAATGCGCCGCGCCACGTCGGCGGGCGGCATCATGCCGTCACAGCTGTCCACGGTGCGCAGCTGCACGCCGGCGATCACCGCGGCGGCGCCCGCCTCATGCCAGACGATATGACAGTCGTCGGCGGCGATCACCTCGTTGCCGCGCTGGCAATGGGTAAAAATCGCCAGTTGGTTGCCCATGGTGCCGCTCGGCACGAAAAGCGCCGCTTCCATGCCCAGCTTTTCCGCCGCTTGCGTCTCCAGCGCACAAACGGTCGGATCGTCGCCATAGACGTCGTCGCCGACCAGCGCGTGTTGCATCACCTCCCGCATCGCCAACGTCGGCTGCGTCACGGTATCGCTGCGCACATCAATCCACTGCATCATCATCCCTTTCCAGATAACGCAACGGCGACCGAGGTCGCCGTTGCTTTCAGACGTGACGTCTGACATCTGCCGGCCGTACCGGCTAATTAGCTACGACAATTATGTCGTTATACACGATAAGATTGCTTAATCTTACTGACTCGTTCCTGCGCTTTGAGAATGGCGTGCGGCGTCAGACCAATCTGTGTGCCGCAGCGGCATCGAACGGGGACATCGGGCGACAGGGATTTCAAGTCGACCCGGCTTTCATGCCCGCAAACATCGCAGGCGATCACCACGGTAGCGTTATAGTGCTTGTCGAGGTCGATATCGAATCTCGGCGACTGCTTCATGGGACTCTCCCTTGCAGAAACGACGAAAAGCCTCGCGGCAAAACGAACGGAACCTCGGCGAAACTACGGTGCCAGCCGTTGGAATCCGACCGTGACGCACGCAAGACTCTATCTGTACGATAGCGAGCGGGCGGCCAACTCTCCAGCAATTTTTCACCCGGCGCGGGAAATCTCGTCTTGGCGTTGCGCAGGCGCCAATCGCGCCGGCCGAGTGTTGCGCTTCCGCCTCAAGGGTGGCCAGCACCGGTCCTTTGCAGTATGCTTTCGCCGCTTCGCCAGAGACGCAGGAATCACCACATGGACCAACCTTCCGCCAACCTAGAACGCCGTTTCGGCGGCATCGGCCGTTTATACGGCGCGGACGCGCTGGCGCGGTTCACGCGCGCGCACGTTTGCGTCGTCGGCGTGGGCGGCGTGGGTTCCTGGGCGGTCGAAGCGCTGGCGCGTAGCGCTATTGGAAATCTGACAATGATAGATCTTGACAATGTCGCCGAATCCAACGTCAACCGCCAATTGCCGGCGCTCGACCCCTACTTCGGCATGGCCAAGGTCACTGCACTCTCAGAGCGCATTCACGCCATCAATCCCCGTTGCCAGGTCACCGAAATCGAGGATTTCGTCACGCTGGACAATTTGGACGACATGCTTGGCCGCGGCTACGATTTCGTGCTCGATTGTATCGACGACCTGCGCGTCAAAACCGCCATCGCCGCCTGGTGCGTCAGGCACCGTCAGCGTTTCATCGTCAGCGGCGGCGCCGGCGGTCAAATGGACCCGACGCAAATCCGCACCGGCGACTTGGCGGAGGCGCGCTACGATCCACTGTTGTCCAAATTGCGTTATAACCTGCGCCGCCATCATGGCTTCCCGCGCGAAGGGCGCATGCGTGTGCCCTGTGTCTACTCGACCGAGCAGCTGACCTATCCGCAGGCGGCCTGTGACGCCCCCTCGCCCGCGGGCGCACCGCAAGGACTGTCCTGCGCCGGTTTCGGCGCCAGCATGACCGTCACCGCCAGTTTCGGCTTGATCGCCGCGGCGCAGGCGCTCAAGGCCATTGCACCAAACTGAGACACTCGGCGCGCAATTTGCGCGTAAATCCCGCCATACGCACTCCTGCAAGCTACACTCGGTAAGCTGGGGCGTCTCCTAACTGGTGCCGATGCCTGAATGCCGGACCACGGTGACGTCTCCGTCTTGATACCAATAAGCAGGGGGGAGATATGTGGCCATTCAAAACAGCAACGTCCGCCATGGATAACACGCCGCGGGCCCAGGACAGCCGACCACAAAGCGGCTTGCTCGATTGCCAATCGCTGCCGACCGCCATGTCAGCGCTCGGCTTGCCCGACCAGCCGGGGCTCTTGTTCTGCTTCATCCCGCCGGAAGCCGATTTTCCCCAGTGCCATTCCCGATTGCAAACGCTCGGCGCCCCCAAACGTTCGGTTTTCACGCTGTCGTCCAGCGGCGCGCTATGCAGCCGGCCCGACGCCTCCGCCTATTGCGACGGCGCCGGCCAAAAGGGCAGCTGGTTATGGTTGCCCGACACGCTGATCGTGCGTCACGAGCCCCATACGGTCGATCTTCATAGCGGGGGCGGCGCCAATGCGGCACAGCGCGTCGCCGCCATTCGCGGCGAACTCGCCCGCGTCACCCCGAGCCTGCCGCTATCGCCGGAGCGGACTTTCGCGCTGGTGTTCTGTGACGGCCTCTCCGCGTCGGAAGGCTTTCTCATGCACGCCTGGTACGACAGCGGGCGCTTTCCCTGTTTGGCCATCGGCGGCTCGGCCGGCGGCAAACTGGATTTCAGCGCTACCTATATCGGCACCAGCAAGGAGATCCTCAAAGGCAAAGCCCTGCTGATTTTCTGCCAGATTGCCGAGGGGAAATCCTTCGCGCCGTTCAAAAGTCAAAACTTCGAACCGACCTCGCACAGCTGGCTGGTCGCCGAGGCGGACCCGGTCGCGCGTACCGTGCGCACGGTCTTCTCCAAAGAGGGACAGACGCAACCGCTCATCGAGGTGCTGTGCCAGCACTTCCACTGCTCGCCAGAGCAGCTGCCGCAGCAGATGCAGGACAAAACCTTTGCCGTGCAGGTGGGGGACGAGTATTTCATCCGCTCGGTGGCCGCCTTCAATCCGGACAACGTGGCATTCTTCTGCGACTTGACCTTCGGCGACCGACTGCACCTGATGGCGGCGTCCGATTTCCTCGCCGCCACCGATCGCGATTGGCGGCAATTCACCCAGCATTACGGCACGCCTTCGTCCATGCTTCTCAACGATTGCGTGCTGCGCCGCCTCAACAATGCGCGCCAGCTGCCGCAGGCCCGGTTCTTCAGCGACATCGGCGCCGCCGGTTTCTCCACCTTCGGTGAAATCCTCGGCGTACCCATCAATCAAACCTTGTCGGCCTTGGCGTTCTTCGACACAAAAACCGACGCCATGGCCAATTTCCCCGTCGATTACGCCGCCTACGCCGGCCATTACGCTCAGCGCGAACTGCAGTGCTGGAAAGCGCTGCACGGCATTCAGTCGCAGGTCGTGGCGCAGGTCATCGACTACCAGCAGTCGGTCTCGCCCCTGCTTGCCGGCTTGCCGCAGTTGGTCCAAGCGACGATGCATCAGGCCGATACCTTATCTCTGGCCCAAGAGAGCATCCGCACCATCAGTCATGCAGCCGGACAGACCAACGAGGCGCAGCAACGGCTGGAAACCGGGCTGAACGAATTGGAACGCATCTCGACCGGCATCAGCCAAATCACCGGTGGCATCAGTGCCATTGCCGACCAAACCAACCTTTTGGCGTTGAACGCCGCGATCGAGGCGGCGCGGGCCGGCGAAGCCGGCCGTGGTTTCGCCGTCGTGGCCGATGAGGTGCGCAAGCTGGCGCAGCAGGCGAAAACCCAAGCGGAAGCCACCAACCGCGACATCTCGGCCGCGGTCGACACCATCGCGCGTATCCGCACCGTGGCCGACGAAACGGTGAAAAATACCCAGCAGATGTCAACGACCAGCCTCACCGCCGCCGACCAGATCGCCAATATGAGCGCGAGTTCGCTGCAGGAACGGCAGAGTCTGATGGACAACCTCAACCGGCTCGAGGAGTTGGCCCAAGGCGTCGGCGCCATGCAGAAGGCCGTCGGGCAATTGACAACGTTGCAGGCACTGGCGTCCAAATAGCGATGGTCCCAGCCTAGTGGCGGACGCGAACCGTCCGCCGCCGGCACTTCAAACCATTCAAATACTTTATTTATAACGATAATGACAATAAAATTGTCCGCTTCATCAACCTTCGTTTGGAAATCACAATGAAAAAATATCTGTTGGCCGGCGCGGCCGCCCTGCTGCTGGCGCCTGCCTGTTTCGCCGGCGGCGCCGTGCTGGAAACGCCGGTGGCGTACACGCCGGACGCCACGGTGGTGGATGCGGTCAAGGCCGAATGCAAGGTCGAGGACATGCTGGCGCAAGACGTAGGGGGAGCGCTCGCCAAGGACAACGACGGCGCGGGCACCATTGACGCCAAGGCTGACGCCAGCGGCAAAACCGTCTTGCGCCTGCGCATCTCCTTCGTCATGGGCGTACTCGGCGGCGGCTGGACCGGGCCGAAAGCCATCACCGTCAAACCTCAGTTGTTCGAGAACGGCAAGATGACGCGCGAGGGCAAATTGACGCGCTGGTCGACCGGCGGCGCCTTTGCCGCCTTCAAGGGCACCTGCGACATCCTCAAACGCTGCAGCAAACAAATCGCCGACGATATGGTCGAGTGGGTCAAGGACCCGACTTACGAGTTGGATGACCAAGACCCGCCCAAGGATACCTCGGCGCCGGTTGCCGCCAAATAATTAACCCGGGGAGTGGGGAGTGGGGAGTGGGGAGTGGGATCCTACGTGCAACTGACGACTCCCGACTCCCCTTTCTCCTTTTCACATCAGGTCAACAAGCACGAGCACTGCGTGTCGCCGCTCACCGCATGCAGCTTCGGCAGTTCCTCGGCGCAACGCGCCTCGGCCCGAGGGCAGCGCGTGCGGAACACGCAGCCGGACGGAGGATTGATCGGCGAGGGCAGATCGCCCGACAGCAGCTGAATGGTCTTCGACCGCTCGCGCGCCGGGTCGGGGAACGGAATCGCCGACAACAGCGCCTGGGTGTACGGATGCGTGGGCGTATCGTACAGCGCGCGCTTGTTGGCCAGCTCCATTTCGCGCCCCAGGTACATCACCAGAATGCGGTCGGAGATATGCTTGACCACGGCCAGATCGTGGGCGATGAAGATCAGCGCCAGGCCCATCTCGCGCTGCAGCTCCTTCAGCAGGTTGATGATCTGCGCCTGAATCGACACGTCGAGCGCCGATACCGGCTCGTCGCAGATGATCAGCTTGGGTTCCAGGATCAGCGCGCGGGCGATGCCGATACGCTGGCACTGGCCGCCGGAGAACTCGTGCGGATAGCGGTTGATTTGCTGCTCGGTCAGGCCGACGCGCCGCATCATCTGGCGCACGCGCGCCATCACTTCCTTATTGCCGAGTTCGGGCCGATGCGTGCGCAGCGGCTCGGCGATGATCTGCGCCACGGTCATGCGCGGATCCAGTGACGCCAGCGGATCTTGGAAGATCATCTGGATGTCGCGCCGGACGCGATGCCAGTCGCGGCTACCGCCTTTGCGCAGATCCTTGCCCATCCAGACGATCTCGCCGTCGGTGGCCGGAATCAGGTTGAGAATGGCGCGCGACAGCGTCGACTTGCCGCAGCCGGACTCGCCGACCACGCCAAGCGTTTCGCCGGGATAAAGATCGAACGATATGCCATCGACCGCCTTGAGCGTTTTCTTTGCCGTCCAAGGCAAGACGGACTCGCCGCTCGCCACCTGGAAATGCACTTTGACGTTACGGACCGACAACAGCGGCTGTTGAGTTTCAGACATGCAGAGCCTCCTTGTCCTGCCCTTGGATCGACAGCTGAGTCACCGGCACATGGCAGGCGCGTAGCACCTGGCTGCGCTCGCCGGTCGCCTCGAGCGGCGGGATGGTATCGGCGCACACGTCCAGCGCATGGCCGCAGCGCTCATAGAACGGGCAGCCCTTGGGCATGTTGGCCAGGTTGGGCGGATTGCCGGGGATGCTCGTCAACGCCTCGCCGGCGTCATCCATGCGCGGCAGCGCGCCCAATAGACCGATGGTGTACGGATGGCTCGGCTGGTAGAAGATGTGATCGGCGTCGGCGTATTCCATCACCCGGCCGCCATACATCACCATCACTTGGTCGCACAGGCCGGCCACCACCCCCAAATCATGGGTGATCATGATGATGGCGGTGCCGAAATCGCGCTGCAGGTCCTTCAGCAAACTCAGAATCTGCGCCTGCACGGTCACGTCGAGCGCGGTGGTCGGCTCGTCGGCGATCAAAATTTCCGGCTCGCACAAGAGCGCCATGGCGATCATCACCCGTTGGCGCATGCCGCCGGAAAACTCGTGCGGATACATGTCGACGCGGCGCTTGGCATCCGGAATGCGCACCGCGTCCAAAAGCTCGATCGCGCGTTTCTTGGCGCTCTTGCGGTCCATGCCCTTGTGCAGTTCCAGCACTTCGGTCATCTGACGCTCGATCGTCAGGTAGGGATTGAGCGAGGTCATCGGATCCTGGAAGATCATCGACAGCCGGTTGCCGCGAATGCGATTGAGCTCATGCGCGGGCATGGTCAGCAGGTTTTTGTCCTGATACAGCGCCTCGCCCGAGGTGTTGCCGTTCCTCGCCAACAACCCCATCATCGCCAGCACCGACTGGCTCTTGCCCGAGCCGGACTCGCCGACGATACCCAGCGTCTGGCCGCGGTCGAGATTGAAACTCACACCGTTGACGGCGTGGACCATGCCATCGTGGGTGGAGAAGCGCACCCCGAGGTCTTTCACTTGTAACAACGTCATGTCGTCCTCCGCTCAGCGGTCTTTCGGGTCGAGCGCATCGCGCAGACCGTCGCCAACATAGTTGGCGCAATACAGGGTCACCATCAGGAACGCGGCCGGGAACAGCAGCATCCAGACGGCTACGTCCATGTGCTGAGCGCCGTTTTCCACCAGCACGCCCCAGCTGGTCATCGGCTCTTGCACGCCCAAGCCCAGGAAGGACAGCACCGACTCGGTCAGAATCACGTTCGGGATGGTCACCGTGGCGTAGACCACCACCACGCCCAGCAGGTTGGGCACGATGTGACGGAAGATAATGCTCAGACGCGACACGCCGATGGCGTGCGCCGCCTCGATGAACTCCTTCGACTTGAGCGACAGCGTCTGCCCGCGCACGATGCGCGCCATGTCGAGCCAGGACAAGAGTCCCAGGGCGATGAACATCTGGAACAGGTCGCGGCCGAAGAACGTCATCAGCAAAATGGCGAACAGCATGAACGGCAGCGCGTACATGACGTCGACGAAGCGCATCATCAGCGCGTCGACCTTGCCGCCCATGAAGCCGGCAATGGCGCCCCAAGAGACGCCGATCACCACGGCGACGAACGAACCGACGATGCCGACCAGGAAGGTAATGCGCCCTCCCATCAGCACGCGCACCAACAGGTCGCGCATCTGGTCGTCGGTGCCGAACAAGTGCCACCCCGCCATCGTCGGGCCATAAGGCTGGCCGGCCGACCAGTCTTGATCGTCAAACGTGTTGGGCAGCAACCACGGTCCCACCACCACCAGCAAGCCGATCAACGCCAACAGCACCAGACTGATGACGGCGGCGCGGTTGCGCTTGAAACGAATGCGAGCGTCCTTCCACGGGCTGCGGCCTTCCACCACCGCCGCTTCCAGCGTACCGCCCAGGTTTTGCGCCATTTCCTGGCGCTTTGCTTTGCTAAACATGTCTTGTCTCCCGATCTCAGTAACGGATGCGCGGATCGAGCGTCGCGTAAATGATGTCGACGATCAGGTTGAACAAGACCGTCATCACCGCCACCAGCACCACCAGTCCCAGCACCAGCGTGTAATCGCGGTTGATGGCGCCATTCACCAGCAGCCGGCCGACGCCGGGAATGGCGAACATGGTTTCGGTTACCACCGCTTGCGCCACCGACGACACGGCCAGCGGACCGAGCACGGTCACCACCGGCAACAGCGCCGGCTTGAGCGCGTGGCGCAGCACGATGACCCGCAGCGGCAAGCCCTTGGCCTTGGCGGTACGGATGAAATTACTGTGCATGACCTCGATCAGACTGCCGCGCATCATGCGTCCGAGCGTGGCCACGTTGATCAACGTCAGCAACGCCACCGGCAAGATCAGATAGGCCGGGGTCAAGGAAAATTCGCCGAAAGGCAGCGCTTTGGCCCAGATGCAGAACACCAGAATCATGACCGGACCGATGATGAACGACGGCACGGCACTGCCGAAGTTGCCCAGGAACATGACGAAATAGTCGACGAGGCTGTTTTGCTTCAGCGCGGCGGTAATGCCGAGCAGCACGCCGATGACGATCGACAACAACATCGCGGTGCCGCCCACGGTCAACGAATACGGCAACGCGTTGGCCACCAGCGAGTTCACCGACCAGTCCGCATAGCGGAACGAGGCGCCGAGGTCGCCGTGCAGCAGATTGTTCAGGTAAAAGCCGAACTGCTTATACACCGGTTCGTTGAGATGGTATTTGGCTTGCAGGTTGGCAAGCACTTCCGGCGACACCTTACGTTCACGGTCGAACGGTCCGCCCGGGGTCAGCTGCAGCATGACGAAACAGACGGTGATGACCACGAACACCGTCGGGATCGCCCCCAGAATGCGCTTGAGGGTGTAAGACAACATGGATCGATACTCCAGACACAGATCCGCTCACGCGCGTTTGAAACGCCGAGGCCTTCGGCGCGCGTGGCAAAACCCCGCCCGGGGCAACCCCGGGCGGGAGGTACAAGCGAGCGGACTCGCTTAATGCTGTACGATAGACAGGAATTGCGTCTTGTAGTGATCCATCGGGTTCGGCACGTTCCAGCCGCGTACCCACGGTTTCACCATGCGCGGGTAGGTGTATTGGAACAGCGGAATCATCGGATAGTCTTCCATCGCCAGTTTGGCGGCGGAAGTCATGAAGCCGGCGCGCTTGGCCGGGTTGATGGTTTGATCGCCTTGGCTGATCAGAGCATCGACCTTCTTGTTGCAGTACTTCAGGTCGTTCTGGTCGCTGCCGCAACGCACCAGATCCAGGAACGAGGTGGCGTCGTTGTAGTCGACCGACCAGCCGTTACGCGCGATCTGGTAGTTGCCGTCGTGACGGGTCTTGAGGAATACCTTGAACTCCTGGTTTTCCATCGAGCCGCTCACGCCCAACTTGCTCTTCCACTCGGACAGCAGGAAGAGGCTAACCTTCTTGTGCAGGTCGGAAGTGTTGTAGGACAGCTTGATGGCGAGCGGATGGCCAGCGTTGTAGCCGGCCTGCGCCAGCAGCGCCTTGGCGGCGGCCACGCGCTTGGCCATCGGCCACTTGCTCCAGTCGTAGGAGGATACGGCGGCGCCGGCGGTGCCCGGCACGATCAGGCCGTACATCGGCACTTGACCCTCGCCCAATACCTTCTGGGTCAGGATGTCGCGGTCGATGACCATCGACAGCGCTTGACGCACGCGCTTGTCTTTCATCACCGCGTCTTGATTGTTCAGGCTGAAGTAGTACAGACCGAGAATGCGGTTGTTATGCATTTCCTTCGGCGAATCGCTCACCAGCTTCTGGTACATCCCCGGCGGCGTGCGGTCGACCGAGTCCAGCTGGCCGGCCTGATACATCTTCAGCACCGACTCTTCGCTCTCGGTCGGGTTGTAGACGACCTTGGCGATTTGCACGTTCTTGGCATTCCAGTAGTACGGGTTCTTTTCCAGCACCAGGCGCGAGTTCACCACCCATTCCTTCAGGCGGTAGGCGCCGTTGGACACCAGGTTGCCCGGCTTGGTGTAGTCCTTGCCGAACTTCTCGAACGATGCCTTATGCAGCGGCGCCATTTGCGGGTTGGCCAGCATGTCCGGCAGGAAGGCGGTCGGGGTCTCGGTGGTGATTTCCAGCGTATGCGCGTCGACGGCCTTGATGCCCAGATCGGTCACCGGCTGCTTGCCGCCCATGATGGCCTTACCGTTCTTGACGAACTCGAAGAAGATCCCGTATTGGGTCGCGGTCTTCGGATCGACGGTGCGTTGCCAGGAGAAGACGAAATCGGCAGCGGTGATCGCATCGCCGTTGGACCACTTGGCATCCTTGCGCAGATGGAATACCCAGGTGGTCGGGCCGGTTTGCTTCCAGCTTTCGGCCACGCCCGGCAGGATGCGGCTATGCGTGTCGCGGGTGGTCAGACCTTCATACAGGTCGTCGCCCACGTTGATGGCCGGCTGCGATTCGATCTGGGAAATGTCGAGCGATTCGACTTCGGCGCCGTTGCCGCGCACCAACGTGGCGTTGGCGGCCATTTTTTCACCGGCGGCGGCCTGGGTGGCCGGGAGGGCAAGCGCCAGGGCGACAGAGGCCGCGAGCACGCTCAGCATACGCTGCTGTTTCATTTCGTCTATTCTCCTGTAATTCTTGAGTGCTACGGATGGGTAGCTTTTTAGGTTTTTGCCGAACGATTTTTTGGATCACCCGGTTGTAGCCTATTATGCTCTCGCATTTTTTATGTCATCAAGCATTGATCAGCATGATATTTTAAAAAAATAGAAACAATGACAATTTCCCCGACACACACCATGCCATTAGCCTCTCACTAGGCCGTTGGCATTAAATATCACAACCAGCCTCACCATTCAAACAGCATAGCGTAAATACAACGCATTCCCCCAGAACATCGCGGTAAATGGCTCACAGACGACACGCCTGCGCGAGTGCCGTATCGATTCTGTCCATTATGCTGGCGACAGGAAATTTATCGTTATAGTCGATAACGTAATATTTTATGTCCACACCTGTTTTTCGTCAGAATATCGATCATTCGGATTGCCATACAATCCAACACAAGGCGCGTTGCGCAAAAAACGAAAAAACCCGCCGAAGCGGGTTTCGCGATGGCCTGGGCGGCCTTAACCGGGAACGGTGGCGATGCGCAGCAAATTGGTGGCGCCGGGCGTGCCGAAGGGCAAGCCGGCAGCGATCGCCAGCATCTGCCCCGGCTCGGCGAACCCATGCGACTTCGCCAGCAAGCAGGCGGCATCGGTCATTTCGTCCACCGATTCGGCATCCTTGGTCACCACGGCATGCACCCCCCACACCAGCGTCAGCTGGCGCGCGGTCGTGGCGCGCGGCGTGACGCATAGCACCGGCGCCTCCGGCCGCTCGCGCGCCACGCGGCAGGCGGTGTGGCCCGAGGTACTGTAGGTCACCATGACCGGCAGCGCCAGAATATGCGCCACTTGGCGCAAGGCCACGCTGATCGCATCCGGCGCGGTGCCGCGCGGCTCGCTGTGCGAGGCATCGAGCATCGCCTGATGCAACGGATCGCGCTCCACTTGCGAGATGATCCGGTCCATCATCGACACCGCTTCCACCGGATACTGGCCCGATGCCGATTCGGCCGACAGCATGACCGCGTCGGTGCCGTCGTAAACGGCGGTCGCCACGTCCGAGGCCTCCGCGCGCGTCGGCACCGGCGCGTGCACCATCGAATCCAGCATTTGCGTGGCCACGATCACCGGCGTGCCCTTGGCGCGGCAAACGCGCAAGATGCGGCGCTGCGTCGGCGGCACCAGCTCCGGCGGCATTTCCACCCCCAGGTCGCCCCGCGCCACCATGATGCCGTCGGCCTGATCGACGATCGACTCCAGCCGCTCGATGGCGGCCGGCTTTTCCAGCTTGGCCATCACCAGCGCGCGGCCGGCGACCAGCGCCTTCAGTTCCTCAATGTCTTCCGGACGCTGCACGAAGGACAGCGCCACCCAATCGACGCCTAGCGTCATGCCGAAATCCAGGTCCTGTCGGTCCTTGGTGGTCAGCGGCGATAACGGCAGTACCACGCCAGGTACATTCACGCCCTTGCGATCAGACAGATCGCCGGCGGTCCGGACCACGGTTTCGGCTTCGGTGGGCGTACAGCTCACCACCTCCAGTTTGACCCGGCCATCGTCAAGCAAGAGTTCGCTGCCCGGCTTCAAGGCGGCGAAGATCTCCGGGTGCGGCAAACCGACGCGCGCGTCCGTGCCCGGCTCCAGCGACTGGTCGAGGCGGAAGGTTTGCCCCACGGCCAGATGCACGCTGCCTGCGGCAAAGGTGGCAATGCGCAGCTTCGGCCCCTGCAGGTCTAGCAACACGCCGATGGGACGCCCCAACTCGGCTTCGACGCTACGGATGACCGCCATGCGTTCGGCGTGCTGCTCATGCGTGCCGTGGCTGAAGTTGAGCCGGAAGACGTCGGCGCCGGCGCTGGCCAGAGCCATAATGGTGTCGCGGTCGGAACTTGCCGGTCCCAACGTGGCGACGATTTTGGCTTTTCGATGTCTGCGCATCTGTTCACCTATTGTGTGCGGTGCGGTTCGGAGTGCACCAAGGTCCAGGGAAGAGACTCGCCGGCCGAGAACGGCACCAGTTCCTCGTCGCCGAAAGCCAGCGAGGACGGCACGGTCTGCGGGGTCCGCGCCAGGGTGATCTGGTCGGTATTGCGCGGCAAGCGGTAAAAATCCGGGCCGTTGAAACTGGCGAACGCCTCGAGCTTGTCGAGCGCGTTCACGCTGTCGAATGCCTGCGCATAGAGCTCGATGGCGTTGCGCGCGGTATACATACCGGCGCAGCCGCAAGCGCTCTCCTTGGCGTGCCGCGCATGCGGCGCGCTGTCGGTGCCCAGAAAGAACCGCTTCGACCCGGAAGTGGCCGCCCGCAACAGTGCCTGGCGGTGCGCTTCGCGCTTGAGGACCGGCAGACAGTAATGATGCGGACGGATGCCGCCGACGAACAGCGCATTGCGATTCATCAGCAGATGGTGGGCCGTCAGGGTGGCGGCCAGGTTATCGCCGCCCTCGGCCACGAATTCGGCCGCCTCGCGCGTGGTGATGTGCTCGAAAACGACGCGCAGCGTCGGCAGGCGCCGCATCAACGGCGCGAGTACGCGATCGATGAATACCGCCTCGCGGTCGAACACGTCGACCGCCGGGTCGGTGACCTCGCCATGCACCAGGAGCGGCAGCCCCTGGGCGGCCATGGCCTCCAGCGCGGGCATCACGCGCTCGATCGCGGTCACTCCCGCATCGGCATTGGTCGTAGCGCCGGCCGGGTACAGCTTGACGCCATGCACAAAGCCGGACTCGCGCGCGCGGCGGATTTCGTCCGGGGAGGTCGCGTCGGTCAGATACAGCGTCATCAGCGGCTCGAAGCGGCTGCCGGCCGGACAGGCGGCCAAGATGCGCTCGCGGTATTGGCGCGCTGCCTCGACCGTGGTCACCGGCGGCTTGAGATTCGGCATGATGATGGCGCGCCCCATTTGCCGGCAGGTGTCGCGCAACACGTCGGCCAGCACGGCGCCGTCGCGCACGTGCAGGTGCCAATCGTCGGGGCGGGTCAGGGTCAAAGCATGCATGCGGGTCGTTCCAGGAAGCGTTATTTACGTTGCAAAACCAGCTTGAATTTACCTTCGACGGTGGCGGCCGATTCAAGCAGGGTATTACCGGTTTGACGGCAGAATGCGGCAAAGTCTCCCGGCGCGCCGGGATCGGTGGCGATCACCTCCAGGACGGTACCGCTTTCCATGTCGGCCAGCGCCTTCTTGGCGCGCAGGATGGGCAGGGGGCAATTCAAGCCGGACAAGTCCAGCGAGCGGTCGATTTGCATCTTGGGTATTCCATATTCATTCGCGGTACAATGTAAACATTAGTGCCTGCCGATAATCTTGCGCAGGATCTAATAGTGTACGCTGAGTGCGTATGACTCCCAACTTTAGTTGTGGTGACTATTCATGTGTGTTCTCGCCTTCGCCTACAAAATGCCAGGCCTAGGACAATTGGTGCTGCTGGGCAATCGCGACGAGCTCTATGCCCGGCCCGCCGAAGCACTGGATTTTTGGCCGGACCGGCCGGATGTGCTGGGCGGCCGCGACCTGCAAGCCGGCGGCAGCTGGCTCGCCATCCGCAACGACGGCCGCTTTGCCGCCGTCACCCATATCCGCGAGGGTTTTGCCGCGGCAGCAGAGCGCTCGCGCGGCGAACTGGTCAGCCAGTTCGTGCTGGGCGACGAACCGCCGCTCGACTATGCCGCCCGCTTGGCTGACCTGCGCGCGCATTACGCGCCGTTCAATCTGCTGTTTGGCAGCACCGACGACCTCTATCATTTTCATAGCCGCAGCGGCCAGCTAGCCCGCGTCACGCCGGGCCTGCATACACTGTCGAACGCCACGCTCGATACCCCTTGGTTCAAGACCAAGCGGCTTGCCGATCGCCTCAGCGGCCTGCGCGCCGCGCCGCGCGAGGAAGACGCCTACGCCTGGCTGGAGGACGCCACGCCCGCCGGGCCTGGCCAATTGCCGAATACCGGTATCGGCTCGGCGCTGGAACGGGTACTATCCCCTATCTTCGTCGTGGGGCGCGACTACGGCACGCGCGCCTCCACCTTGCTGATCGTCAGCAGCCGTGGCGACATCGCCATGTCGGAGCGCAGTTTCGGATTGGCCGGCAAAGAGCTTGGCCGCCGGCGCTATACTTTGCGGCCGGGCATCAGACAGCCCAGCCAACGTTAACGGAGAACGCATGCGATTCAAGCTTCTTGTCCCCGCGCTGGTCTGCGCCGTGACCGCGCACGCCGCGCTGGCGGGGCCCGACTCGAAACCCTATAAGCCGATCAACAATGGACAATATGCTTTCGAGGATCTCGGCCCGTGGAAGGAAGGCGACTACACGGTACCAGCCTACCCCGACAAGCCGGATTGGGTCGGCTTCTATGTGCCGCTCAAGCAAGACTATAAATTTTTCATCGACAGCAAAACGCTCAGCATCGGTCAGGATGACGTGGTGCGCTACGTCCTGCGCGTGGTGAGCACATCGGGCGCGGAGAACGTGAGCTACGAGGGCATTCACTGCCAAGGCAAGGAGATCCGTGCCTACGCGTTCGGCGACCCCGATGCCAAGAAATGGTACGAGTCGACCCGCGCACAATGGAAGCGGCTCTCGGGCGACGATGTGTCGCACCTGCGCCTGGCGGAGAATTTCTGTAGCGATGATTGGCGAACGCCAAAGGATGTGACCGAGGCGCTGGCCCGGCTGAAAAAAGCGCCTTGGCTGTAAAAGCGGGGGTAGCGACAGCGTCCCGGCTTTTACTCCCGCCGTTAAGGTTTTGCTTCTACTCCCGCCGTTTCACTTGCGCGGTCTTCCACTGCGGGAGTAACGGCAACACCTTGAAAGCGGGAGTGGCAACAGCGTCCCGGCTTTTACTCCCGCCGTTAAGGTTTTGCTTTTACTCCCGCCTTACTCGCTTTTTTACTTTCAGAATTTACGGACAAGCTGCCCAATTGCCGTTTCCCGGCGAACTGGATAGGGTAAGGGGGCTTTGGGCGGAACATTGCCAAAGGCGCGGGCCCGGGGTGTTTGCACCACCGCCGAGCCCGCTAACCACAACTCACTTACTCGGAGTAAGCCATGGCTATCCATGATGTTAATGCACTTCCTTCCACCCCGACAAACCGCCGTCTGCGTCAGCAGCAGTT
>NZ_JAFAND010000093.1 GCF_019232825.1 Paludibacterium sp.
GAATCCGATCAGCGCCTGGCGGCTGGCCTCGGCTTGCGCCGCCTCGATCTGCGGCCCTTGCGGCGTGAAACGCACGGCGAACCAGGCAAATTGGGTCGGCGACAGGGGGAGCGGTGCGCGCAATGACGCAATCAGCACATCGTCGGCCAGGCCATCCGCGAGCCCCAGCAGGTCCGATTCATTGCTGCCGACGCCATGCAGCAACAGCACGGCGCCGCTGGGTGGCATAGCGGGCGCCGACAGGCGGTGGACCAGGGCGGAGCCTGGCAATACGGTGGGCGCTGAAAAGGAGCGGGGCATAGCAAGCGCAAGATAAGGTGAGTGATGCCTTAGCCTACGGCGGAATAGTAGGTAAATAAACGATGTAAACGGCAATTAATCGTTTCCTCTTGGGAAACAATTAGTGGGTGTTGAATTTTCAGATTTTCCTGACAGTCACGCTATCTTGTCGAATCGGCGCTTGCTGGATAAGGTGGTGGGCGCGGCATTCGCCGTGTTTTATTGAGGCGCGAGCCCGGGGCGTTACCAGCACCCCGGACCCGCTAACCAAACCCACTGTACAGGAGCGAGTCATGGCTACTCATGATGGTAAGGCAGTTCACGTCGTTTCTCCAACCCAGCGTTTCCGCCAAGAGCAGTTGCTTTCTTTGATCTCGGTGTTGTGCAACCCACGCGAACAGCGTCGCAATCCGGACGTTTGCCGCTTGGTGGTCGATAGCCGTTTGGCGTGGCGCGCGGCGCCGATCGACGCCAACACCTCATGGCTGTATCTTCCCGTGGCGGCGCGGGCGCGGGAGGTGGCCGGCTGCTTGGTTCTCACCGCTGATTAAGCACTAACCGGAGGCGGGCCCCGTGAGGGGCCCGGACCGGCACTTCTTCCCTGCGGCGGCTTGACCGATAGTGAGGCTCTCTGGCTCTCGGCGGTTGCGCTGCGCAAAAAATACTATTCAATACCCCCTATCGTTGACTACAAAGCAAATGCAATATGCATAATCAACATTCGCATGGGAGGGGGTATGAGTGACCAAAGGGTAGCCGTGCTGGTCTTGAGCGCTGCTGCGGCCGTGCTAATCAGCGGGTGCGGCGTGTTTGAATCCAAATATATCGATAATGATCGTGGTGGTACCTACATGCAGGGAGAGCGCTCTTCTTTTACCGCGGGTCAAATCACCGATCTTGATACAGGAAATTGTTGGCAAAGTACCACGTGCGATGACAATTCGCCTGATGTCATCAAAACCAGCGATGGTAGGCGATTGAAAAAGATTAAAGACTGTCATTTGCTCGGCAAAATCGTGCTGACCAAACCGAGCGATAGTCAGGCATATGTGCTCTTTCGGCGCGATCCATCCGGTATGGTGGGGGCGGAAGGATCGACTGATCGGTTTTCTCCCGTTATGTGTGTCAGTCCTGCCGAAGCCGGCAAGAATTTCTCAACCTCTGGTGGCGTTAGCGTGGGGCTGAATGTGAAGGTCGCCGACACGCCGGCATCGCAAAAGATGGATGCGAGTAGTGCCGCCAACGAATCCATTGTCAACCTCCAAGGAGAGGATGCGGCCTCTCATTTTACCAATGTCGCGCTATTTCACCTTTGCATGGCCTATGGCAACGGCATCATCGGGGCAAGTGACTATATCGCTAATTTCAAGACAGTCGTCACCGGTGCCGTTAATATCGCCGCAGGCAAAGATGCTTCGGCCGGGAGTGCGGCACCAGCCCCCAAAGCGAAGGGTAAGTAATTGGCATTTGGGCCGGTGCTCGGGCTTGCCGGGCAGCGGCTGTCGCTTGGTTAGGGTGCTGGCCTGGTATGACAATGAATGGGGTTTCTCGAAACGCTTGCTTGAGCGGGGGTTATGATGGAACAACGCAACTTGTGATCTGCGCCAGCGCATCAAGCCTCATGGTGTTTTCTGCGGGGTCTGTGCGTTGTCGGGATTGTCATTAGGCGGACCCCGTGAGGTGCCCGGGCTGGGAGTGTGTAGCGTGCGTTCGCGAAGCAACGCACGGTTTATAGACATGCAACAAGACTTAAGCGCCGGCAACTTTCTTGCGCAAACACTCATTCATTGTTGGTTTCCCGAAATCTGCCCAGCGATCGAGATATGCACGTCTTGTTCTTCCAGGCACAGAGCGCTGCCGCCAAAACCAAGCTGCAAACGCTCAAGTGCTGCCTGATCGAGCGTGGCGAGTTCAGGATAGTTGGCCACAGGCAGCATCACGGGGCTTGCATTGGCAAAGCCGATCAGCAGGGCACGGGGGGCGGGCAGATAGCGTATCGATGTGGCGTGTGAACTGGTGGATTGGCGATCGTGCCCACGCGTGATGGCCTGGGCGAGTACGTCTGCTGTCACCGGTTCATCGAGCGGTTCTTTGGCTTTCACGACTGTCATAAGGCTATCTCCATTGGCGCTGTCCGCAGCTATGCTCAGCGCTATCTTGTTGTGCCACGCATCTAGTAGATATATCCCACGATATGACAGGTTTACCTGTCAGTCAGTTTCCATGGTGGAGAGGCGTGTTCGCATGCAGGAAGGCCACGCGAGCCCTGTCGCGTGAGCATGCCCAGGGCTCGCGCCTCCTCGCTCAGGGAATGAGCAGCACCTTGCCGCTCGACCGCCGGCTTTCCAGGAACGCATGCGCTTGTGCGCCATCGGCCAGCGCAAAACGCGCGGCGATATGCACCCGCACGGCGCCACTGCGAATGCCGTCGAACAGCATCGCGGCGCGCTGACGGCGCTCGTGCGCCGAGGTCAGTACGTTCCATAGATCGCCGCCGCTCAGTGTCTGCGACCGGTCCATCAGCCAACGCGGATCGACGTGCGGCGGATCGCCGGCCGCCATGCCGTAAAACACGACATGACCGCCGGTGCGCGTGGCGCGCAGGCTGTCGAGCAGTGTGGTGCCGACCGACTCGTACACCACGTCGACGCCGCGGCCATCGCGGCTACCGGCTTGCGCCTGTTGCACCCAGTCCGATTCGTACAACAGCACTTCATCGGCGCCGGCTTCGCGTACCGGCGGCACTTTGTCGGCGCGGGAGGTCAGGCCGATGACCTTCGCGCCCAAGCGCTTGGCCATTTGCACCAGTAATAGCCCGACACCGCCCGCCGCGGCATGGATCAAAACGGTCTCTCCCGCTTGAATCGCGTGACTATCCGATACCAGATACTGCGCGGTGAGGCCTTGCAGCGCCGAGGCGGCCGCGATGTCGAAAGCGATATCGTCCGGCAGCGCAATCAGCTTGTCGAACGGCACGGATACCAGCTCGGCATTGGCGTAGGGGGCGTCGGCAAAGACGACGCGGGTGCCGACGGGAAAGGGGCTGTCGCCTTCGGCCGAGAGGATCGTGCCCGCCGCTTCATAACCGGCGATGTATGGCGGTTGGCCTTGTAGGTGATAGTGGCCGCGCCGGCGGTATACGTCGGCAAAGTTCAGGCCGATCGCCTCGGTGCGAACGATCGCATAGCCAGAGGTGGGGATGGGATCGGGAACGTCGATGTATTCGAGAACGTCCGGTTCGCCGAAGCGGCTGAAGGTGAGTGCTTTCAAGAAAAACTCCGCGTCCAAGGATGGGTATGAGCGATAGCGTAGTGCCAATCGCGGGGCGTGTTAAACGAATAATATTGGCGTCAGTAATAAGAAATGCTGATGGTGGCGCGGACAAGAATTTTCAATCCAAATGACATGACGCAATGGCGTTGTTAGAATTTCGTCATGAGAAAAATGTGTATTCTGCTGCAGGGCGCAAGCCTGTTGATGGCGCCTCCCGGTTTTGCCGCTGACGGTGAGCAAGTGCAAGGGAGTGGTGGCACCTATTTGCACTACAGTTCCAGCCAGTTGCGCGTCGATTGCGATGCGGCCGGCATGGCCGATCAGGCGCGGTGGCAAGACGCGGTGTTGGCGCTGGCGCCGGCACAGGCGTTTCAGGCCACGCAACGCGCGCTGCCGCGCCTGGGTTATCAGCCGCTCGACCAGGACGCCGATTTCAACTTGATTCGCGCCGACAAGGATGAGGTGTTGGTCAGCGAAGCCCGGCAAGTGCTGCGCGGCCTGCTGAAGATGAAACTGCCATTGCCGGGCAAACCGGACCATCAAACCACCGAGCTGCTGCTCAGCATCCGGCCTGCCGGCAGCGCGCGCGAAAGCCAATTGCGCTTGCGGTTGCAACGGACCGTTTGGGATAGCAACGGCAACGCACGGACGATGTTGTGCGGAAATCTCGATGATTACCGCCGCGTGGTCACGGAAATTCGCAAAAGCGCCCTGGGGATGTGACGACGCCCGCGATCATGACGCTGTTGCCGGGACCTCATCCGCCTCGGTGCCGCGGGCGATCTGCTGGAGCGACAACGCGTCGAGAAGGGTGATATTTCTGCCGCTGACATGGATGGTGCCCTGCGATCGCAGCACCTGCAGCGTGCGCGACAGGGTTTCCGGCTCGATATTCAATAGCGAGGCGATCACCGCTTTGTCGCAAGGAAAGCGGGCGCAGCCATCTTTATAGTTCAAGTGCAGCAGATAGTTGCCGACCCGGCGCAGCGCATCCGCATGCGAGGTCAAATTGATGTTCTCGGTCAGGGCAAACCAGCGTTTCGCCAAATTGCGCGCCAGCATCAGGCTGAGCTCGGCATGCATGCCATGGATGTTATTGAGCATATCCTTGGGGATGCACAATAAGGTGCTATCGCAAAGCGCTCTGGCGTCATGTTGGTAGATCCTGTCCAACAGCAGCGCCGCCTCGCCGATAAAGTCGCCCGGCTCCAATATTTCGATCACCCGGCTTTTCTTGTCGGAGATGACAACGGAAATAATGCCGCTGACGATCAAGAATAAATTGTCGCTGCTTTCATCGATGCAGAAGACGTACTCTTTCGATTTAATCCTTTCGACCGAGGACAGGGTTAGCAGGTCGTGCAGCGTGGTACCGGAAAACTGTGCGCACAGTTTGGGGTACGCGGATAGAAATGTCGTGATTTCGCCGTGGTTCATGAAGCAGGCCTTTTCGCCGCCTTGGCATGGAAGGCCCCATTAATGTAACGATTCCGTCATGGCGTCCATCCGTCGTCGGGCCGATACGTCGTGGCCAGAGTGATTAGACGCGCTGGGTGTTGGCCTGAGGCGCGCCATTCGGCGCGCTCCCCAAGGCGGCTTATGCGGTGCCGCGGCGCCGGGCGACGTGCGCATTGAAGTCGGCGCGCTGGATCAGCGCCTCGGCAATCTGCACCGCGTTGAGCGCCGCGCCCTTGCGGACGTTGTCGGCCACCACCCAGAGATTCAAGCCGTTTGTCACCGTGGGGTCGGCGCGCAAGCGGGAGACGAAGACGTCATCCTCGCCCGCCGCGCTCAGCGGGGTGGCGTAACCGCCCGGCGCAGGCACGTCGTGCACGGTGATGCCGGGCGCCTCGGTCAGCAAGCGGCGCGCCGTTGCCACGTCGAGGGCCCTCGCCAATTCGACGTTCACGGCCTCGGCGTGGCCCACCATCACCGGAACCCGCACGCAAGTGGCGCTCAAGCGGATTTCGGGGGCCAGGATTTTGTGCAACTCCTGCTCCATCTTCCATTCTTCCCGAGTGCGGCCGTCATCGAGGAAGCTGTCGATGTGCGGAATGACGTTGAACGCATACGGCACCGCCGCTTCGTCGGTTTCTGGCGTCGGCCATGTCACCGTCGAGCCCGCTAGCCGGGCCGTTTCCACTTCCTGCCGCAGTCTTGCCACCTGGCGCTTGCCGCCACCGGATACCGATTGATAGGTGGCGACCACGACGCGCCGAATGCCGGCGGCGCGGTGCAACGGCGCCAGCGCCACCGCAAGCTGTATGGTCGAGCAATTGGCCACCGGCAAAATGCGCCGAGCGGACCAGCCGTCCAAGGCGGAGACGTTGACTTCGGGCACGACCAGCGGCACATCGGGCGCCATCCGGAACGCGGAGCTGTTATCGATTACCACGCAGCCCGTCTCGGCTGCCTGGGGCGAGAGCACGCTCGAATTCTCGCCGCCGGTGGAGAGAAACAGGATGTCCGTTTGGTTGAAATCGTGGCGAGCCAAATCCGACACCGTGAGCCGGTTGCCGCCGTAGTCGACGGTCTGTCCGACGGAACGGGCGGATGCCAAGGCCACGACCTGTTCGGCGGGGAAGCCACGCGCGGCCAACGTGGCCAACATGACGCCCCCGACATTGCCGGTGGCGCCGCCGACTGCGATACGGTATGCCATGTTTCGTCCTTTCTTTTTTGCTTGAGATGGTGGCAATAGCGTAGTGGCTGTGGTTGAATAAGTTAAACGAATAATGATTAAGCAAAAGATAAGAAATATTGATTTATGGACGCGGATCTACTGAAGACCTTTCTGGCGGTGATTCGCCAGGGCAGTTTTGTCGGCGCCGCTGAGCAGGTGGGCCGGACTCAATCGGCGGTAAGCCAGCAAATTCAGCGGCTGGAAGGCCTCGTTGGCGGTCCTTTGCTGGTGCGGACTAGCCGAGCGATTCGTTTGACGGTGGCCGGCGAGCGCTTTGTCGAATACGCGCAGCGCTTGGTCGACCTGGCGGATGAGGCCAAGCGCGCCGTGCACGGCTTGGCCGTGCAGCGAACGCTGCGCGTCGGCATTGTCGAGGATCTGGCAGGGTTTGCCCTGGCGGAGATTTTGCGGCGCTTGCACGATGAGGCGCCGTCGTTGCAACTGGAGATTCACTCGGCGTCGACGCGCGAGTTATTGCCGCTGCTCGGCTTTCGCTACGATGTGGTGATCGGCATGAAGCCGCTGGCGTCGCGTGGCGGCGTGGAATTGTCGCGGTTGTCATTATGCTGGCTGGGCGAGTGGCAGGGCGGACCGGTGCCGCTGGCGCTGCATCCCGATGGCTGCGGCATGCGCCAGGCGGCCATCCAAGCGCTTGATGCCGCGGGGATCGATTGGCGGGCCGCCATCGTCGCCGACGGTATCTTGCCGAATATCGCCATTGTCCGTGCCGGCCTGGCGGTGACCGTGCTGGCCGATGCCCTCTGTCCCGCCGACCTGCCGCGCAGCCAGGGCTTGCCCGCGCTGCAACCCCTGTCGCTGCGGCTATTCGCGCACGAAGAAGCTGACCGGCAAGCGACCGAGACGCTGGGGCGCATCATCAGCGAAACGCTGGGCGCGGCGGTGTGTTGATGCGGGGTGGCGGCTATATGCCCAGTGTGTGCAGAACGAAATCGGCGCGTTCGGCCACGCTGGTCTTGGGCAGGATGCAGACGTCGTAGCCGAGCTTGGGATAGCCTTCCAGCAACTGTGTATATTCCGCCGTGGCGCTCTCAATACTGTACCAACGCGTGGCGTCTTGTGGTTGGATTTCCGGCCAGGGCGGGGCTAGAAACACTCGGTGGTGGTTGCGCGGCAGTTGTCCCAGCAGGCTCGATAGTGGCTCGCTGCTGAGGAGGTGGTAAGTTACCACGGAGTCGGTCCAGCTGCGGTCGAAGAAAACCCATTCGTCTGCTTTGGCGGTTTTCTGTACGGTGATGATGTCTTCCAACGCCATAACGAGCGTGCGTAGCACGTAGACGCGAGGCTCGAACCACGGCCGCAGGGCGCCATTCAAGGCCAGTTGGTTGCTGACGATGCGCTTGGCGGGTTCTTCCACCACGCGATAGCCACGCCGATTGAGTTCCGCCAGCAAGGTGGACTTGCCTCCACCCGAATACCCTGAAATAACGACAAACCTGCTCATTCAGCCCCTCCCTCCATGTCAATGGCGAGCGAATCGCCCGATTCACCTTGACCACCAGCTGTCAGGGAAGTGCCCTGGCAAATAAAAAGCCTCTCTGGAAGGCTTGTGGCAGAAGAGAGAACTGCGGTTTAAGGTAGTGCAAACTGAGCGTCAGCCAAGGTGCTGTCACTGATTGGCGCGTTTGCTTGGGAGATGTGGCTGTAAGCCGCGTGGTCAAAAAATGCCACGCAACTGATTTCAGCGACGGGAATCACGACCTTATATTGACTGAGATCTTCTCCTGTTCGGTTGTAGAACCCATGGTAGTCATTCACCAACTGAATTTTGAGGGTGTCTTTGTCACGATAACCGCTAGCAAATGGCAGTATGGCGGTATATTCCCGCCTGGAAAAATCGTCATTTGTGATTTGCGTTGTGGCAAAGCCAATATAAATTTTTCGGGATTTTGTCGTAACTTGAATGAGCCGCTCTTGTGCCACTGCTACATAGAAGATGTGATCCAACTCATCGGTTAATGTAATTTCAGCAACAGCGCGCTTGATGTGCTTCTCGCTGTTGGCCAAGAGACCAAAGATCAGTCCCAATAGACACGTGAGTGTTGCCCAGCAAAACAGTGCAAGATGGCCTGGTTGGATGACCTGCGCAAGGACAAGACTTAGCTCTGGCAATATTCTGTGCGGCGAATAGCCGAACTGATGTGCTAATCCCATGCCGATCGCAATGAAAAGAGCGGAGATCACAGCGAATAGAGTGCCCCAGGCGCCGACATGAAAGTAGGCGTCCCACCCTGATGATTTTGCTTGTTTAAAGCGCGAAAGTGGTCTTCGATCGACAAACAGATGACCACTTATGACGATGATGAGCAGCGCGAGTGCTGTCATTGACCTACTTTAGGCATGGACTGAAAGAAGGCATGGGCAGTATCGCGTATCCGTTGCCGTGTGTCGGGGTCGTCCAGATTGAGCCGGATTCTGCCATGGGTGTCGTCAATGACGACGCCTTTGCTTTTGTCGAGCATATCAATCAGCTTCTCTACTTCTGCGTTCTTCTTGGACGCAAAAATCATGAAGGTCCTCCTCGCGTCTAAAAACCTTTTCTGGCCTTATGTTTAGCGGATAAAGCGTGGCTCGATTCTAGCAGTTTGAATGCCCTTGGCAATGGTGCGTGGTTGAAGTAGGGCGGCCTTTCGATCAGTCATGGCACATGAGCGTTTCAGCAAATAAAAAGCCCCCCAGTAGGAGGCTTGCGGCTAGGGTCTGTCTGCAAACTATTTGCGGCTGCGGCCGGCATCAGCCGGATGCAGCGCTAGAAGCGCGTCCCGCCGCAGTGTCATTCACTGCCAGGGACAAGCGACAACGCGATGCGCCGGCGGATACCGGCCCCGAAGGGCTGGCCTGGTAAACGGCCATCTGCGTCGTTGGGCGGCTTGGCCTTAGAATGACTAAGGCCGGCGCCCCCCGCCTAGCATCTGGCCATTTGCCAGGTCAGCGCAGTTCACAAATAGTTTGCAGACAGACCCTAAAGAGGGTGGCCTTTCCTGCCGTGTTACGGCGCGGTAGGAAAGGCCTTGCCCCCAACCACGCTTACTTGCCCATTTTCTTGGCAGTGGGCGCGGCGGCTTTCACCTTGGTGGTGGTCTTTGCCGTGGTTTTCGGGCTGGCCGCGGTTTTTGCGGTGGTCGCCGTGGTGGTGGTTTTGCGAGTCGTGCTCGCCGGTTTGGTCAGTGCCATCATGTCCTCCTTTTCCTGGGGAGTTTGTCAAATGACAAACAATATATCGTTGAATATATTGCAAAAATCAAGTTTTCTCTGCAATGGAAAAAGATGAATCAAGGCATCGTGCTTCATGCCGGCGGCACGATATATGACAAACCCCGCGTGGCGGGGTTTGTGTGGCGAGCTTGACGGGAAATCAGCGGCAGACGTTTTTACAAAAAAATGCCATTTCGCTGACGGCTATCCCCACTTCCTCGGCGGCGGCCGATAGCTCGCAAACCCCCGTAGAATGGCCTCCGGGGTTTGCGCCACCACCAGCATGTCGAGGTATTCCTTGCGCATGAAACCTTCGTCGCTCATGTGGCGGGCGAAGGCGAGCAGGGCATCGTAGTAGCCGGCGATATTGAGTACGCCGCAGGGTTTGTCGTGGCGGCCGAGTTGGGCCCAGGTCCATTGCTCGAACAGCTCTTCCAATGTGCCGGTACTGCCGGGCAGCGCGATAAAGCCGTCGGCGAGTTCGGCCATGCGCGCCTTGCGTTCGTGCATGGTCTCGACTACGTCGAGCCGTGACAGGCCTTTGTGAGCGATTTCGCGTTCGACCAGATGGCGCGGCATGACGCCGATCACCTGCCCGCCGGCCTCAAGCGCCGCGTCGGCCACCGCGCCCATCAGACCGACCTGGCCCCCGCCGTAGATCAGCGAGAGACCGGCTTGTGCCAAGGCGCGGCCGGTGGCGCGCGCCATGTCGGCGTAAACCGGCCGGCTGCCGGCGCTCGATCCGCAAAAGACGCAAAGCGATTGCACCGCTCAGTCCCAGCTCAACGCGCCGCCGGTCTGATATTCGGTGACGCGGGTCTCGAAGAAGTTCTTTTCCTTCTTCAGATCGATCATCTCGCTCATCCACGGGAACGGGTTGTCGGCGCCGGGGAATAGCGGCTCCATGCCGATCTGGGTCATGCGCCGGTTGGCGATGAAGCGCAGGTATTCCTTGAACATGCCGGCGTTCAGGCCCAGCACGCCGCGCGGCATGGTGTCCTCGGCGTAGGCGTACTCCAGGTCGACCGCGTGCTGGAACAGGTCGTTGAGCTCGGCCTTGAACGACTCGGTCCACAGCTGCGGGTTTTCCAGTTTGATGGTGTTGATCAGGTCGATGCCGAAATTGCAGTGCATCGACTCGTCGCGCAGGATGTATTGGTATTGCTCGGCGGCGCCGGTCATCTTGTTTTGCCGGCCGAGCGCCAGGATCTGCACAAAGCCGACGTAGAAGAACAGCCCTTCCATGATGCAGGCGAACACGATCAGCGACTTGAGCAGTTTCTGATCGTTGGCGACGGTGCCGGTCTTGAATTGCGGGTCGGTCAGCACGTCGATGAACGGAATGAGAAAATCGTCCTTGGCGCTGATCGAGCCGATTTCATGGTAGGCATTGAACACTTCGCCTTCGTCGAGCCCCAGGCTTTCGACGATGTATTGATAGGCGTGGGTGTGGATCGCCTCGTCGAACGCCTGGCGCAGCAAGAACTGCCGGCACTCGGGCGCGGTGATCTGGCGGTAGGTGCCGAGCACGATGTTGTTGGCCGCCAGGCTGTCTGCGGTCACGAAAAAGCCCAGGTTGCGCTTGACGATGCGCATTTCGTCTTCGCTGAGCTGGCCGGTCTTCCACTGCTCGATGTCGCGCTGCATGTTGATTTCCTGCGGCATCCAGTGGTTGGCGCACTGCGATAGATATTTCTCCCACGCCCATTTGTATTTGAACGGCACTAACTGGTTGACGTCGGTGGTGCCGTTGATGATGCGCTTGTCGACCACGTTGACGCGGCTGGCAGCCGGCGGCGCGGTCTTGGGTTCGATGGTTTCGTCAAAGTTCAACATGGGTTTCTCGATAATTTTTATGTTTTTAGGGGGTACGCCGCCCGCCGGGCGCGTCTGGCGCGCCCGTTCGGGGGCGATCCGCGGCGTGGCCTGGAAAGGCTAGGCCGGACTATCGGCGTCTAACGGCGCCGGGTCCTGCTGGCGGATGGCATAGAGCGGCACGCTGGCCTTGCTCAGAATCAGCATGCCCGCCAACGCGCGCGGCGTGTCCGGGCCGGGGGCGTCGAACGTCAGCCTCACCGTGTTGTTGGTGACGCCGTTGGTGGCGTTTTGGCACGCCAAAAAGACGGAGGCACTCATGCTGTTTCCTTTCTGGTTGTTGCCGGTCAGTCCGCCGCCGCTGTTACTGGCAGGCTTCGCAGTCCGGATTGTCAATCGAGCAAAACTTGGCGTCGGTCGCGGGTTCGATTCCCGCCGCCGCGCGTAGCGCTTCGCCGCCCGCCACCGGCACGGCGTTGAGCTCTCCGCCGCGACCGGTGGATTTCTCGCCGGACGATGCCGCCAGCGTGCGCAGGTAGTAGGTGGTTTTCAGTCCGCGCAGCCAGGCCAGGCGGTAGAGCTCGTCCAGCTTCTTGCCGGATGCGCCGGCCATATACAGGTTGAGCGACTGCGCCTGGTCGATCCATTTCTGCCGGCGCGAGGCGGCCTCCACCAGCCACTTGGGGTCGATCTCGAACGCGGTGGCGTACAGTTCGCGCAGCGCCGCCGGCACGCGGTCGATGCGGCCCAGGCTGCCGTCGAAGTATTTGAGGTCGGAGATCATCACCTCGTCCCACAGGCCATGCTGTTTCAGATCGCGCACCAGGTATTCGTTGGTGACGGTGAATTCGCCCGACAAGTTCGATTTGACGAACAGGTTCTGGTAGGTCGGCTCGATCGAGGCCGATACGCCGATGATGTTGGCGATGGTGGCGGTGGGGGCGATGGCCAGGCAGTTGGAGTTGCGCATGCCGTGTTGGCGGATGCGCTGGCGCAGCGGCGCCCAGTCGAGTGTGGCGCTTTGGTCCATTTCAAGGTTGCCGCCGCGTTCTTCGGCCAAGAGCTTGATGCTGTCTTGCGGCAAGACGCCTTGATCCCACAGGCTGCCGCCGTAGCTCGGGTAGCGGCCGCGCTCTTCGGCGAGCTCGGTCGATGCCCAGTAGGCGTGATGGGCGACGAGCTCCATCGCGCGGTCGGCGAATTCGACCGCGGCGGCCGAGGCGTAGGGCACGCGCTTGATGTGCAGGCAGTCCTGGAAGCCCATGATGCCCAACCCCACCGGACGGTGCTTGAGGTTGGAATTGGCCGCCTTCTTCACTGGGTAGAAGTTGATGTCGATGACGTTGTCGAGCATGCGCATGGCGACAGACACGGTGCGCTTGAGCTTGTCGCCGTCCAGCTCGCCGTCCTTCATATGGCGCGCCAAGTTGATCGAGCCCAGGTTGCACACGGCGATTTCTTCGTCGTTGGTGTTGAGCGTGATCTCGGTGCACAGGTTGGAGCTGTGCACGACGCCAATGTGGCGCTGCGGACTACGGATATTGCACGGGTCCTTGAAGGTGATCCACGGATGCCCGGTTTCAAACAGCATGGTCAGCATCTTGCGCCATAGGCTCAAGGCCGGCACGCGCTTGAATACCTTGATCAGACCCTGGTCGGCCAGGGCTTCGTACTCGCGGTAGCGTTTCTCGAACGCGGCGCCGTAGAGGTCGTGCAGGTCGATGCACTCCGACGGCGAGAACAGCGTCCAGTCGCCGCCCTCGTGCACGCGCTTCATGAACAAGTCCGGAATCCAGTTGGCGGTGTTCATGTCGTGGGTGCGGCGGCGATCGTCGCCGGTGTTCTTGCGCAGCTCCAGGAATTCCTCGATATCGGCGTGCCAGGTTTCCAGGTAGGCGCAGACCGCGCCCTTGCGTTTGCCGCCCTGATTCACCGCCACGGCGGTGTCGTTGACCACCTTGAGGAACGGCACCACGCCTTGCGATTTGCCGTTGGTGCCCTTGATGTGGGCGCCCATGGCGCGCACCGGGGTCCAGTCGTTGCCCAGGCCGCCGGCGAACTTGGATAGGAGGGCGTTTTCCTTGATGGCTTCGTAGATGCCGTCGAGGTCGTCGGCCACCGTGGTCAGATAGCAACTGGAGAGCTGACTGCGGCGGGTGCCGGAATTGAATAGCGTCGGCGTCGACGACATGAAATCGAAGGTCGACAGCACGTTGTAGAAATCGATGGCGCGCGCCTCGCGCTCCGGCTCGTTCAGCGCCAGACCCATGGCGACGCGCATGAAGAACGCCTGCGGCATTTCGATGCGCCGGCCGTCGATGTGCAGGAAGTAGCGGTCGTACAGCGTTTGCAGGCCGAGGTAGCCGAATTGCAGGTCGCGCTCGGCGTCGAGCGCGGCGCCGAGCTTGGCCAGATCGAATTCCGCCAGGCGGCTGTCGAGCAGTTCCGCCGCGATGCCCTGCGCGATGAAGCGGGCGAAGTAGCTCGGGTAGAGCGCGCCCATCGCTTCTTGCGCCACCGGTTCGCCCAGGATGTCCTGGCGAATGGAGCCCAGCAACAGACGGGCGGTGACCAGGTCATAGCACGGGTCGCGTTCGATCAGCGCGCGCGCGGCCAGAATCGACGACTTGGCCACTTCGTCGGCGCTCACGCCGTCGTACAGGTTTTTCAGCGTTTCGGCCAGAATGGCGTCGGCGTCGGCTTGCGCTTGGCCTTTGCAGGCGGCGCCGATGGTGGCGCGCAACGCGGTCAGGTTGAGCGGCTGGCGCTGGCCGTTGCTCGCGACGACGTTGATTTCGTGGTGGTGCTCGGGACGCTGGGCGCGCTCGCGGGCGCGTTCCTCGCGGTAGAGCACGTAGGCGCGGGCCACGTCATGTTCGCCGGCGCGCATCAGCGACAGCTCGACCTGGTCCTGGATTTCTTCGATATGGATGGCGCCGCCGTCGGGCTTGCGCCGCATCAGCGCGGCGACCACGGTATCGGTATGGGCGGCGACTCTGTCGCGCAGGCTGGCGGAGCCGGCCGCATGCTGGCCGAGCACGGCCAGGAAGGCCTTGCTCATGGCGACGGAAATCTTGACCGGTTCAAACGGCACCACCGCGCCATTGCGGCGAATGGTTTGCCAGGCACTGTAATCGGGCGCCGCGTCGGCGTCTTGCGCCTCGGCACCGGTGTTTGCATGCAAAGTCGATGACATGGAGTCCTCGTTGTTTCAGATGGTTTCTTGTTATTGCGCCGGCCGAGCTGGTGGTAGCCGGGTTGAGGCGCGCCGTTGTTTGCAACACAAGATGTATTGTTTTTAAGCCTTGTGTGACGCAAATTCTAGTGGTCCCAATTCGCCTATTCAAGTATTGACAAAGGAATTTTCATGATTGAAAGCCACAATCCCTTGTGGCGAGAGGCGGCAAGGCGCGCCAGATATAGCGTCGGCGCCGGAGGGTGTGTTGCAGGAAGGGTACGGCGGCGGGCGTGAGTGCGCCCGCCGGGAGGGTTTAACGGTTGCCGACGGGCGCTTCGAAGCTGTCGAGAATGTCGGTTACGCGACCGGATGCCTGTTCCATGGCGGCCAGGTGGGTGCGCACGGCAGCGAAGTCCTCGCGTGCATAAGCCTCGATGACGGCACGCCCGCATTCGTGAACTTGTGCGTGTGGCTGATCGAGGTCTCTGTAGCGCGGATGATGGCTGTATTCGCTGGCGCCGCGACCTTCGCGATACCATTTTCCCAGGCGGCAGCCATGGTGGTCGGAGAGTTGTTCGGGCGTCAATGTTTGCAGGCCGAGCAGCGCTTTGTAGATGCCGAGTTTGAATACCAAATGGTCGAACTTGACGACTTCCAGAAAACTGGCGTGGGCGCTGTGGCCAATAGCGTTGGCCATGTTCTCTGCGTTGTTGGCCAATTGGCGGATTTCGGCCGAGGTACGTTGCGCTTCGTCGAGGAAGCTGCTGGCGTTGTCTGCCGACGCGTTGACTTGCGCTTTGGTATTTTTTGAAGCGGTTTCGATGCCATCGACCAGGGTGGCGATTTCTCCGGTGGCGAGCGAGGTGCGCTCGGCCAGTTTGCGCACTTCGTCGGCCACGACGGCGAAACCGCGGCCCTGTTCGCCGGCGCGCGCGGCCTCGATGGCGGCATTCAGCGCCAAGAGGTTGGTTTGATCGGCGATTTCGCGGATGAGTTTGACGAAGCCGGCGATTTCGCCGCTTTTCTGTGCCAGCAGATCCATGGAGCTGGCCGTGCTCTGCTGGTGAGTGGTGATCTGACTGAAGGCGGAAAGCATGGCGTCGAGGGAATGGCGCACGTGCGACAGCTGCGCCAGCGAGCTGCTGGCGTCGCGATATTCGTCGTCCAGGCCGGCCGACAAGGAGGCAATGGTATTGCGCAGCACCTCGGTGGCTTGAAGCGACTGATCGAAGGCGCCGACGTAGCTGTCTCGGCGCTCGCTGAAAAAGGTCAGTTCCTTGCGCACGGCGGCAAGTTCGGCGCTGTGGTCGGCTTGCGCCGCTTGCTGGCGCAATGTTTGATTGTCTCGTTCCAGCTCGGCAATGCGGGTTTGCAATGCCTCTATTTGTTTTCCCTTGCCAAACATTTGCGCTTCCTTTTGCTGTTATTGGAGTAGAACGGCGCACGCCGGCCGGAGCGGCGCGAAGGAACCATTATGGCCAAAAACCATTTTACTAGAAAGGTTATTGGCGCTCGGCGAAGGGGGTGAGGGGGTGTGATACCATGGCGCTTTGTCTCGGAGGCCGCGATGCAGCAAATCATCGATTTCATTCTGGAGCTGGACAAACTCAAAGGCGTGACGCGCAAAACGCGGCCGCTGGGATTGTCCCGCTATGAGAATTCGGCCGAACACAGCTGGCAGATCGCGCTGTTGGCCTGGTCGCTGGTCGAATACGCCATCGAGCCGGTGGATATCCACCATGTGATCAAATTGCTGCTGGTGCACGATATCGGCGAAATCGACACCGGCGACACCATTGTTTACGCCGAAGGCGGTTGGGCCGAGCGCAAGGCGGAGGAGTTGAAGGCGGTGCAGCGGATTTTCGGGCTGCTGCCATCGCACCAGGCCGAGCCGTTGCTGGCCTTGTGGCAGGAGTTCGAGGCCGGCGAGACGCCGGAAGCCAAGTTTGCCAACGCCGCCGACCGCGCCATGCCGTGTCTGCTCAATCTGGCCAATAACGGCCAGAGCTGGCGCGAAAACGGCATTCGCTACGAGCAGGTGATCAATCGGTTGTCGGCGCCGATCAGCGAAGGCTGCCCGGCGTTGTGGGTTTATATGAAGGAAAAACTCGACGCGGCGCGCGAGCAGGGGCTCTTCGGAGCCTGATAGCAAGGCAACTTTTTAGGTCGATTTCTTTCTGTTGTGATAGGCGGCTCGTGACGCGGCGGGCCGCCTTGTTTTTTACATGGATAGGAGATCGATGATGTCTACCGAAGTCGTGGTAAGGACGTGCGGCTATATTTTTGACGATGAGGGCGGTGTTTTCTTGATTCCCGGACACGCGTCCCGCTGCGGCGAGCGCGCCGATGATGGCGGCAATGTGGCGAGCAGGGGGCAAAACGGGCTGCAGCAGGCGTCGTCATTCGACTTCGACGGGGTTGTTGCGCTGAATTTTGACGACGGCGTGCTGGGCCGTCTGCTCGACCAAAGCATCGGCCCCTTCTATTAGCCAGGCGGCGCAACTTTTCCGATGATCTCCGTTCCTTCGTTCTAGCGGCTGGCAGTCAAGGCCGCCTTATCCTTGTCACGAATGCTTGATGGAGATCGACATGGCTGAAAAGGCTTTTAGCATGGACGCACACTGGACCTTAACCGATGGCGGCGGGATGTTACTGCTTCCCGATCGTGATCCGGATTGCGCCGATGCGCCGGCTGGTCTATTGACCGAAACGGCGTCGGAATCGGCATCGTTGAGCCGCCTGCTGGAACAGGGCGCGGCCGCTTGGTGGTAATCGTTTTTTTCGGCTTTGCCGGGCGCCGTGGGCGCCCGGCGCATTTCAGCGCCGCGCCAGTGTGCGATTCCACATGGCGGCTTGGCGTAACAGTTCGGCCAGCCCTTCGCGCAAACGCTCGCGGGTGAACAGGGTTTCCGGCATCAATTTGAACACCACCAAATGGCGCGTCTCCGGCAGGATGCCCAGGCCATACCCCGCACGCAGCGGTTCGGTCGCGGCTTGACCAATGGCGAGCAGAACCTCGGCCGGCAGGCTGTCGTCGATTTCCACTCCCAATAACCCGGTCAGGCTGATCAGATGTTCGGCCGCATTGTGGTGAAGGTGCAAGACTAGCGGCTGTTCGTCGCTGTCGAGCAGGGTGATCGCGATCTGATCGTCGTAGAGCCCGGCTCGATCGATTTGCAGAACGTCGCAGGCGATGGCCCGGAATTCGGTGGCAAGGAGGGTCATGGGCGGCTATCCATACTTTCTGCGGTTCAGTTCCAGGTCTTCTTGAGCGATGTCGTGCATCTCCACGCTAGGCGTTTCGCTTTGCTGCCGGCGGTAGTAGTGAAAATCCCGCGCGCAACGGTGACTGATGTGCGCCAGGTTGGCGCGCGCTTTCTTGGTGTCGGTCAGTGCGACCTCGGGCTGGAGGTAATGCACGCCGTAGCGTTCGGCCAGCAAATGATCGGCGCGGCGGCGTTTGTACACCGGCTCGTCGCATAGCCATTGCTTGATCTTCTCACCGAAGCTCAAAGGTTTTTCGTGGATGCGCTCATTGCCGTCGAACGACAGAATCAGATTGCTTTGCGCTTGCGTCAGGTAGCGGAACGGCAGGTTGTTGTGTATGCCGCCATCGCGCAGTTTGACCATGCCGTTCTTGTTGGGGAACTGCGGCGGCAGGTTGGCTTCCGCCAGGCTTGCCGCCACCGGTTTTAGCAGCACCGGCAGCGCCGCGCTGGCCAGGCCGGCTTTGTAGATCGGCATATCGGGCGTGGTGTCGCTTGATAGCTTCACCTCCGAGGTCAGATTGTGTTTTTTGTCGATGAGGCTGGCGGAGATGAATAACGCCTTCAAGGTTCCCTGCGCTGCCGGCGTGTCGCCGACGCGGTCTTTCAACGCCGCCAGCTGGGCAAAGGTGATGCTTTCAATTTTGGCGTCCCAGTCGCCGTCGCTCGCTTGGGCGCCGATGATGTCGGGTAGGTGCGTCAGGTAGGGGGCGCGTTTGAGCGCGTAGAGAATTTTGGCGCGTAGGCTTTGTTCGAGCACTTTCTGCTTCAGGGTGGCGGGCTGGTCCTTGAACGCGGCGCGCAGTTCGTCCGCCGATAGGCCGATGGCGAATGCGATCGCGGTGAGCGCTCCGGCGGAGGCGCCGGAAACTTGCTGGACGTGCCGGATCTGCTCATGTCCCAGTTCGTCGACGATGCCGAGATAGCCGAACCCTTTGGCGCCGCCGCCGCTGAAGCAAATGCCCTGGTAATGGCGATCGACCGGCAGTTGAAAGTCGGCGTGTTTTCGCGGGTCGTTGAGAATGGCGGCGATGGTGGTGCCTGCATGGCCGGCGGTCGCCGGCGCGCGGTTGAAGAAAGTCTCCAACTTCTTTGCGGCGCGTTCGAGCTGAATGACGGTGAAGTCGCCGTCATGATGGCGGACGATTTTGTAACGTGCGCCTTCCAGGTCGAGGACCGGCTCGGTCGAGGCTTGGCATTGACGATAAAAGTCGTACAGCACGCGGTGGTCGTGGCGGCTGATCTGCATGGTTTATCCCTTCTGGCGGATAAAACAAAGGCAGACCAGGGAAATGGCGCGTGGTTCGCCCTCGGCGCACATCGGGTTTCCGGCCGACGGCATGTGGGCGCATTGGCCGACGCCGTCCGCCGGGCCCAAGGGCTAGCCTGGCAAATGACCCCCTGCGTCGTTGGGCGGCGCACTGCCTTCGGCGATTGCGCCAACGCCGCCACGAAGCGGGACCAGGCGTTACAACGGTAGTACTAGTAAAAGCGCGGCAAGCTCAGGTTGAGTTTGGACTGATACATGGCGCTATCGGCGTCTTGCAACAGGGTTTCGGGCGACTCGTGAGTGCCGATGAACAGGCGGATGCCGATGCTGGCCGAGGCGAAGTAATCGACGTCGCCCAGGCTGAAGCACCGGTTGGCGGCTTGATGCACCACCATGGCCATGTCTTGCGCATGGTCGAGCGCCTGTTGGCGGTCAGGCCCGAGATCTTCCAGCATCACCACGAACTCGTCGCCGCCGAGGCGGGCGACGGTGTCGCTCTTGCGCACGGTCTGACTGAGGCTTTCGGACAGCGCCACCAAGAGCCGGTCGCCAGCGCTGTGGCCGTGGCGGTCATTCAATTGCTTGAATTTGTCCAGGTCGATGAACAGCAATGCGGCGTAGCTTTCTTGGCGTTCGCTGGTGCGTTGCGCCTGCTGGATGCGGTCCATCAGCAGGCGGCGGTTGGGCAGCATGGTCAGCGGGTCGTGGAAGGCCATCTGGCGCAGCTGATCCTCCAGACGTTTGCGCTCGGTCAGATCGTTGAATTGCAACAGCAGATGGGTGGTGCCCAGGATCGACGACGGGTGGATGCGGCAATCGAGCCAAATCGCACGCCCCGAGGGTGTTGTGGTGTGAAATTCGCACCGGGCGCTTTGGTGGGCTTCCAGCGCCTGCTCGCAGGCGTCGAGCAGGCCGGCGTCGCGCCAGCGCCCTAGATGACGGAAATTTTGATCCAACAGTTCGGCCCTTGGCGTTTCCACCAACTGCACATAGGCGTCGTTGACCAGCACGCAGTGGCCGTCATCGCGGTAGACGGCGGTGGCCAGCGGCGAGTTGACCAGGATTTCGCGGTTGAAGCCCAGCGTTTCGACAATGCGGTCGTGCATGCGCGAGGAGATCACCAACACCATGGTGAGCGACATCCAGATATTGAACAGCAGCCCGTAAAAACCGGGCATGGCGATAAGCATGCTGGTGGTTTTTGTGTAATCGGGGCTGATCGTGGCGGCAGGCGATACCCAGGCGCGGGCGAAATAGAGCAGAAAACCCGCGATCTGCAGCCCGATGGTAAGCCGCAGCCAACCGGCCAGTTGGTGGTCGCGGTGTTGTGCCAGTGTCCAGCCGTAACCGGCGTACCAGCAGCCCATGATGAACGAAACCCAGATGAGCCGCGCCGTCAAAGACGGTTGAATGGCGACGTACCACCAGCACGGCAGCGCGGCGATCACGAAGGCGGCGACCGGCAGCCAGGTTTCGAAGCGGCGCTGCGGCCGTCGCATCAGACGTCGCAGCGCGACGAGTTTCCATGATTCGCCGGCGGCGAACAGGCCATTGCCGATAGGGATGGTCCAGACGGCAATGGCGGGCTTGCGCAAATACAGTTCGATCGCGCCCAGGCAGAGCAAAGCCAAGGCGATGCCCCAATCCCGCAGACAGCGCTCCTCCGGCAAATGGCGCCAGACACCGAACGAGCATGCGGAAAAAACCGCGCTGCCGACGACGGCAAGGGCGGCGATGGTGGGAATGTCGAATACCAGCAAGGATGCGCGTCCGTATTGTTTTGTCGATTTATATATTAATTGGGGCCGATTGTATCTCACTCACATGACATTACTAGTGCGGACTAACTGATGACAGTGGTTTTATTGCCCGGCCTTCATAATATCGCCCGCACAGGGCCTTGTTTCCTTAAAAATATACGACTTGCATTATTTATACGCATGTATAAAATGGAAATATGACTAATCGATCATCATCAACACGCCAAGTTTTGCTAGACGTTGGCATGGAAATGGCGCGGGAAACCGGACTGCGCGGTCTGACGGTGCGCGGGCTGGCGGCGCGCGCCGGGGTCAATCCGGGCGGCTTCGTCTATCACTTCGGCAGCCGTGACGCTTTTTTGTCAGCGTTGATCGAAACCTGGTATCAGCCGTTGTTCGCTCAGCTGCAGTGGCGTCAGGAGCAAGGTGTGACGCCACTGGCGCGGCTGAGGGGGATGCTGCTGCAGCTCATGGGTTTCATGGTCGAGCATCGGGTGTTTGTCGCGCACTTGTTGCAGGACGTGGCGGCGGGCGAAACCGTGGTGATTGCTTTTGTCCGCTCGCTGGAGGCACGCCACCCGCTATTGCTGTTACGTGCCATCCGCGCGGCGCAGGAGTCGGGTGAGCTTTGTCGCGCCGATCCGCTGCGGCAGATGTTGTTTTTGATGGCGACGTTGGGTGGGCCGGTGTTGGTGGCGCAAATGCTGGCCGGCATGCCGGGCTTGCCGGAAAACTGGGTGCGCATCGAGGGGGAGCTCGCGGTGGATCGTGCGGCGATCGAGCAGCGGCTTGACTGGGCTTTGAAGGGGTTGCGGGCGGATCAGGGTTAAGGGGTGAACATGGAAAAGAGAAAACGCATCCTGATAACGGTAGCGGTCATTGTGGCGGCGGCGGGCGCCGCCTGGGGAGTATGGACGGCGACGCGGCCGCAGGCGCCGTTGCTGCTGTATGGCAACGTCGATATTCGCCAAGTGAGTCTGGGTTTCCGCGTGGCGGGGCGAGTGCAGTCGCTGGCATTCGATGAGGGCGACAACGTGCCCGCCGGCGCGGCGCTGGCGCGGCTGGACGACGAGCCGTATCGCCACGCGCTGGCGGAAGCGGCGGCCAATGTCGCGGCGCAAAAGGCCAAAGTGGCGCAAATGGAAGCCGGCTACCGACCGGAGGAAGTCGCGCAGACCGCGGCCGCGGTGGCGCAACGTCAAGCGGCGTTGACCGATGCCGAGGCGGCGCTGACACGGCAGGCGGCGTTGCGCGGCACGGGGGCGACGGCCGAGCGCACTTATGACGACGCGCTCTCGGCGCGCGATCAAGCGCGGGCGCAATGGGCGGCGGCACAAGCGCAGTACGCGCAATACCGCCGTGGTTACCGCCAAGAAGACCGTGACGCGGCCAAGGCGGCGCTGGCGCAGGCCGAGGCGGCGCTGGCCGGCGCCAGGCTGCAGTTGAGCGATACCGTGCTCAAAGCGCCGCAGGGCGGCGTGGTGATGACGCGCGCGGCCGAGGCGGGGGCGATACTGCCGGCCGGCGCGACGCTATTCACGCTGTCGTTGAACGCGCCGGTGTGGGTGCGCGCCTATGTGTCCGAGCCGGACTTGGGCCGCGTGGCGCCGGGCACCAAAGTGTGGGTGGCCACCGACGGTCGACCGGATCAACCGTACCACGGCGTTGTCGGTTACGTGTCGCCCAGCGCCGAATTTACACCGAAGAACGTGGAGACGCCGGATCTACGTACGGGGCTCGTCTACCGGCTGCGGGTTGTAGTGTCGAATCCGGACAGCGGCTTGCGTCAGGGCATGCCGGTGACGGTGCGTTTGGCCAACGGACAGTGACATGGACGGAATGATCGTCGCCGAGGATTTGGAGAGACGGTTCCCGGGATTGGCGGAGCCGGCGGTGGCGGCGTTGTCGACGACATTGCGCGCCGGAGAGATCACCGGGCTCGTGGGGCCGGACGGCGCCGGCAAGACCACGCTGATGCGGATGTTTGCCGGGCTGTTGCGGCCGAGCGCCGGGCGTTTGCGGGTGGCGGGTCTCGATCCGATCCATCAGGCGGCGGCGCTGCACCAAGTGGTGGGTTACATGCCGCAAAAGTTCGGCTTGTACGAAGACCTGACCGTGTTGGAAAACCTGGTGCTGTACGCCGATTTGCGCGGGGTGGTGGGCGAGGCGCGCAGGCAAAGTTTCGAGCAACTGCTGACGTTTACCGATCTCACCCGGTTTACCGCGCGGCCGGCGGGCAAACTGTCCGGCGGAATGAAGCAAAAACTGGGTCTAGCCTGCGCGCTATTGGGGCGGCCCAAGGTATTGCTGCTGGATGAGCCGAGCGTGGGGGTGGATCCGATTTCGCGCCGCGAGCTGTGGCGCATGGTCAATGCCTTGGCGGACGAAGGCATGGCGGTGGTGTGGAGCACGTCGTACCTGGACGAGGCCGAGCTCTGCCATGAAGTGCGGCTGATGAATGCCGGGCGCATGGCGTACGACGGCACGCCGGCCGAACTCGCACGGCGCATGGCCGGGCGCAGCATGCAGATACGCGGTATCGCCGGCAACCGGCGCCGGGTGTTGACGCGCGCGCTTTCCGATCCGGCGGTCATCGATGGCGTGATTCAAGGGCGCGCGGTGCGTCTGGTACTGGCCGAGGCCGGCCGTTTGCCGGATCTGGCCACCTGCGGCGCCGGCCCCGAGGCCGAACTGGTCGAGGTGGCGCCGCGGCTGGAAGATGCCTTCATCGATATCCTGGGCGGTGGGCCCGGTGGGGAATCGGTGCTGGCCGAGGTGATGCCGGCCAGTGCGTTGCCTGCGGGTGTGGAAGCGGAGGCGGTGATCGAGGCGCGCGCGCTGACGCGTGCCTTCGGCGATTTCGTCGCCACGGACCATGTCACGTTCAAAGTCGCGCGTGGCGAAATTTTCGGTCTGCTCGGACCGAACGGCGCCGGCAAGTCGACCACTTTCAAGATGATGTGCGGCCTGTTGACGCCCAGCTCGGGCGATGCCCAGGTGATGGGCATCGACCTGAAAAAGAGCGCGAGCCAGGCGCGGCAGCGGCTGGGCTATATGGCGCAGAAGTTTTCGCTTTACGGCAAGCTGTCGGTGGCGGCCAACCTGCGTTTCTTTTCCGGTGTCTATGGCCTGCGGGGCGCGGCGCAGCGCGCCAAGATCGACGAGATGGTGCGGGTGTTCGCGCTCGGACCGTATCTGGACACGGTGCCGAACGATCTGCCGCTCGGTTTCAAGCAGCGCCTGGCGCTGGCATGCGCGTTGATGCACGCGCCGGCGATCTTGTTTCTGGATGAACCGACCTCGGGCGTGGACCCGGTGACGCGGCGCGAATTCTGGACCCATATCAATGGCCTGGTGGAGAAGGGTGTGACGGTGATGGTGACCACGCACTTCATGGATGAGGCCGAATACTGCGACCGTATCGCGCTGGTATACCGCGGTCAGATGATCGCCACCGGCTCGCCCGATGACCTGAAGGCGCGCGCCGTTAGCAGCGCGCTGCCTGACCCGACGATGGAAGACGCCTTCATCCATCTGGTGGCGGCGAGCGACGCGGCGCGGGAGGCGGCATCATGAACCGGATCTCCTGGCGCCGGCTGATGGCGCTATGCCGCAAAGAGAGCTATCAGATCGTGCGCGATCCGAGCAGCGTATTGATTGCCTTTATTCTGCCGGTGCTGCTGCTGTTCATTTTTGGTTTCGGCGTGAGTTTGGACGCCAGCCGCATGCGCATCGGCATCGTCAACGAGGACGCCACCGCCGAGTCGCAGGCCTTTGCCGACGCGCTCTATGGCTCGCCGTATGTTCAAGCGGTGTACGGCCATTCGCGGCAAGAAATGATCGAATGGCTGCGCGCCGGCAAGGTGCGCGGGGTTGTGGTGCTGGCGCCTGATTTCGCCCGCCGGCTGGCGACGAGAAATACGACCGCGCCGGTGGTGCTGATGACCGATGGCGCCGAACCGAACACCGCGCATTTCGTCGCCGCCTACGTGCAAGGTTTGTGGCAGGTGTGGCTGACCGAGCGCGCGCGCGCCGCGGGCGGTCAAGTGTCGTCACAGATCGAGATGGCGCCGCGTTATTGGTTCAACCCGTCGACCGTGAGCCGCAATTACCTGGTGCCGGGGTCGATTGCGGTGATCATGACCATCATCGGCGCGCTGTTGACTTCGCTCGTGGTGGCGCGCGAATGGGAGCGCGGCACGATGGAGGCTCTGCTGTCGACGCCGGTCACCAAAGCCGAGTTGCTGCTGTCGAAAATTCTGCCGTACTACCTGCTGGGCATGGTGTCGATGCTGATCTGCCTGATGGTGGCGGTGTGGATTCTGGCCGTGCCGTTCCACGGCTCGCTATTGGTGTTGTGGGTGGTGTCGAGTCTGTTTCTCGGCAGCGCCTTGGGGCTTGGCTTGCTGCTGTCGAGCGTGACGCGCAATCAGTTCAATGCCGCGCAGGCGGCGCTCAACGCGGCATTCCTGCCGGCGACGATGTTGTCGGGCTTCGCTTTCGAGATTGCCAGCATGCCGGCGCCGGTGCGCGCGGTGACCTATTTGATTCCCGCGCGTTATTTCGTCAGCGCGCTGCAGACGCTGTTCCAGGCCGGCCAGGTATGGCCGGTGCTGTGGCGGCAGATGGCGTTCTTATTGGTGTCGGCGCTGTTCTGGCTCGGACTCGTGGCGCTGAAGACGGCGCGCCGGCTGGATTAGGGGGCGACATGGGCTACCGCTTGTGGACGTTGATCGTCAAGGAACTGCAAAGCCTGCTGCGCGACCGCCAAGGGCGGCTGTTGTTGATCATGCCGGTGTTGATCCAGGTGTTGGTGTTCCCGTTTTCCTCCACCTTGGAGGTGAAGAACAGCACCCTGGCGGTGCTCAATCAGGATAGCGGCGCGGCATCGGTGGAGCTGATTCAGCGCTTGGCCAGCACCGGGGCCTTTTCGCACGTGTTGCTGGTGCATGGCGATCAGGCGCTGCGCGAGGCGATCGACGAGCAGCGCGCGCTGTTGGCGCTGCGTTTTCCCGAGGACTTCTCGCGCCGCCTCGCGGCGGGGCGGGCGGCGCCGCTGCAGGCGCTGATCGACGGCCGCCGCTCCAACGCGGCGCAGATCGCTTTCGGCTACGTGCAGACGGTCGTCACCGGCTACGTCGACGATCAGTTGGCGGCACGCGGCGCGGCGCCGCCCTCCGCGGTGGTGGTGCAGAATTTGTATAACCCGAATCTCGAATACCGCTGGTTTGTGCTGCCGAGTCTGGTGGCGATCATCACCACCATCGGCGCGATGATCGTGACCGCGCTGTCGCTGGCGCGCGAGCGCGAGGAGGGCACGTTCGAGCAACTGCTGGTCTCGCCGTTGACGCCAGGGCTGATCATGGTGGGCAAAGCAGTGCCGGCGCTGATCGTCTCGATGATTCAGGGCAGTATCATCGCCGCGGCGGCGGTGTGGGGTTACGGTGTGCCGTTCACCGGCTCGCTGTGGCTGCTTTACGGGGCGATGCTGTGCTATGGCCTGTCGCTGGTGGGTTTCGGCCTGCTGATTTCATCGGTGTGCGCCACGCAGCAGCAGGCGTTTCTAGGCGTGTTCAGCTTCATGGTGCCGGCGGTGGTGCTGTCGGGTTATCTGGCGCCGGTGGAGAACATGCCGGCGCTGCTGCGCTATCTGAGTTTCATCGATCCGCTGCGGCATTTTATCGTGATCGTCAAAGGCTTGTTCTTGAAGCAATTCGACGCTGCCTTGGTGTGGCCGAGCTTGTGGCCGCTGTTGTTGATTGCCGTGTTGACGCTGGCAACGGCATACACGGTATTCCGGCGCCGGGTGGCATAAGCGAAAGGTAAGCGGCATGAAAATGAAATGGGGATGGGTGCTATTGGCGGCGGGCCTCGCGGGCTGCGCGGTCGGGCCGGATTACCAGCGTCCGCAAGATGACGATGTGCCGGCGCATTTTGGCGTGGCGGGCACGGTGTTGAATGAGGGGGCGCCCGCGCAAGACTGGTGGCGCGCGTTCGGCGATCCGGTGCTCGATGGCTTGGTCGAGCGGGCCGAGCGGCAGAATCTGGATGTGCGCGCCGCCTGGGCGCGCCTGCGCCAGGCTCGGGCGCAAGCGCAGGCGGCCGGCGCGGCGGACTGGCCGCAAGTGTCGCTGTCGGCGCAGCAAACGCATGACCGTCTGAGCCTCAACGGCGAGCAGTTCGCCAATATCCCGTTCGCCCATCCGCAAAACCAATTCACCGATACGCGTGCCGGTTTGTCGGCGTCATGGGAGCTGGATCTGTTCGGCTACAACGCCCGCTCGGTCGAGGCGGCCACGGCGCGGGCAGGCGGCGTCGAGGCGATGGTGCGGGCGGCGCGGTTGGCGACCGCCGCCGACGTGACACGCAACTATCTTGATCTGCGCATGCAGCAGCAGCGTACGCAACTGGCGGCGCGCAACCTGGCGCTGACGGATGAATCGCTGCGGCTGACGCGCTTGCAGATGGCGGTGGGCGAGGCTAGCCAGCTGTCGGTCAATCAGGCGCAGGCCGCGGTCCAAAGCGCGGCGGCGGCGTTGCCGCCACTGCAGGCGGGCATGCGCACCGACCTGGATACGCTGGCGCTGCTGACCGGGGAGGCGCCGCGCGCGCTGGACGCCGAACTGGCCGTCGAGGCGCCGCTGCCCGATCCGCGGGGCGTATTCGGCGTCGGTCTACCCTCGGACCTGTTGTTGCGCCGGCCGGACGTGCAGCGTGCCGAACGCGATCTGGCGGCTGCCAGCGCCGACGTCGGCGTGGCCACGGCGGCGCAGTATCCGCGTTTTTCGCTGGTGGGCGCTTTCGGCGTGGACGCCATCCATCAGGGGCAACTGACCGAAGGGGCCAGCCGCTATTGGAGCGCCGGGCCGGCGCTGTCGCTGCCGCTGTTGACCGGCGGCGCGCTGACGAACCAGCTCAAGGCGAGCCAAGCGTCTTACGACGCGGCGCTGGCGGCTTACCGCAAGGCGGTGCTGCAGGCGCTGTCGGATACCGAGACGGCGTTGATGCGCTTCGATCGCGAGACCGCGCGGCTCGATGCGGTTGGCGGTGCGCGCCAAACGGCGGCGAGCACGCTTGACCTGACCCGGCGCCGCGTCGCGGTGGGTGAGGCGGCCGAACTCGATGCGCTGCAGGCCGATAGCCAGCTGCAGCAAGCCACCGACGCCTGGGTGCAAGCGCGCGCGTCGCGATCGCTGGCGTTGGTCGGGTTGTTTCAGTCGCTTGGCGGCGGCTGGTAAAGGCGGCGCGTTAGCCGCGTTGGCGCCAGATTGTCAGGGCATGGTCGTAATCGCCGCGCCGGATGCCTTGCAGCGTCGGTTCCCATAGCGGGTTGATCGGTACTTGGTAACCGGCGTTTTTTGCTTGGGTAATGACCTGGGCGAGCGCCGCGGCATCCTCGATCAGCAATGTGCCGGATAGACCGCCGAGCGCGTGCGGCAGAAACAGCGTGACCGGGTAGTTGCCGGTGGGGTCGGCGGCCGGGCTGGTGGCATCCATATTGTGGTGCACCAGCTCGCGCCCGGGCTGGCAGTCCAGCGCCTGGTTGAGCGGAAGGATGAGGTCGCGTACGCGCGCGCTGGCGTTGCCGAGCTCCGGCAATTCGGCGGCGTAGAACTGTTTCGGGCCGGGCCAGGCCGCCAAGAGTTTGTCCGGCGTCTGTTTGTAGCCGGCCACGCGCGCTTGGAAATGGCTATAGGTCACATCGGCGATGGGTGGAATATCCTCGCCGCCATAGTGTTCGATCGACGGCGCCACCAGCATCAGGTCATAGTCGGCGGTGAGCGGCAGGCCGCTTTCCGGCTGACACAAGACCTGCACGGGTTCCCCTTGGCAGGTCACGCGGTAGCCGCCGGCGGTCTTTTCCGCGTGAAAGACGTGGCGGCTCCCATCGGGTGCCTTGGCATGCAGCTTGAGCATGGAGGCATCGCGGCCGCCCTCGATGTGGATCAGCCCTTTCTCCGTCAGCTCGGCCAGGCGCCAGGACGGCAGTTCCACATTGCCGGCGACGGCGTGACCCTCCTGTAGGCATTGTTGTGTCTGGCTATTGAATTTGCCGATGCGCGCGCTTTGTCCTGCTAGTTTGCTCAGCGCCTGGTCTATCGGGATGAGGCCCGCCATCGGTCCCCAGTTCGCGCTCTTGCCTTTGATATGAAAATTCTTACTCGGATAGCCGGCATCGATATAGGCGGTGGCAAGCTGCTCGACGGGGCGGAAGGCAATGATGAGTCCGCTGTCATGGGCGAACTGCTGCAGTGGCGCCAGGTGTTTTGCGGCGAGGCCGGTCAGCCGTTCGATCGTCTGTCGGTCGCTGACGATGCCGGCTGGCGGTGACGCCGTCGGCGTGGGCGGTGTGTCGATTTGGCTGGCAATGGAATGTGGCCGTGGTGCGATCTTTAGCATGTCGAACCTCTGCGGAGATATCGATGATGCTAATCCCTTGTTGTGTCAGCGACTTTCCGGCGTTGTCCTAAAGTTCGGTTCTTCTGCCGCGGCGTGTGAATGGCGCCGTCTGCGGTATTTTCTCGCGGTTTTTCCGTTTTTTGTTCGCTGAGCGCAATCGGGTTCATCCGATGGCCGGGGCTTTTGTCTTAGTGGGCGCTGACGGCGCTTGGTGCGTCACATTGCTGTTGACTGTCCCTATTTTCCTACCTATTGCGCGGCTTTGTCGGTTTGGCTGTCAGCAATATCGGTATCGCTCATTGATTGATCAGAGTGTCGCAGGATTGGCGCGGTGGTGGCATGGCTCAATGGTCTCGCTGAAATGACAGCGATTGCACAAGGAGGATTGCATGGATATTCCGGTCTTTCCCGGCGCGCTATGCCAGAAATACGCAGTGACGGCAGCGCTCGATGACGAAGTGTTTGCCGACGACTACTTGGCTTTGCTCGATGGTCACGCCAATTTGGCCGATGCGCTGGCGTTGGCGCCGCAAGACATGGCGGCATGCTACCGCGAGGGCGCTGAAGCTTATCAGGCGGGGGAATACAGCACCGCCGCGCGTGCCTTTTTCTTACTGACCTTTCTTCGCCCCGATGATGGCCAACTGCACTTGGCGTTGGGGAGTGCGCTGCAGCAGTTGGGCGAATCGGCGTCGGCATTGATGCATTTTTCGTCGGCGGCCGATTTGTCGCCGCAAGACCCGGGCGCGTTATTCCGTGTCGCCGAGTGCCAGGCTTCGCTGGAGGAGCGCGAGGGTGCGCGCGAAGCCTTGCGCCGTTGCTTGGACCTGTGCGCCACGCATGCCACCGCGCCAGGGTTGTATCAGCGCGCCTCGGCGCTGATGGATCAATTGCACTGACTAAATCATAACAAAGGAGATCACTATGACTATCACATCCATTTCGATGACGCGCAGCCAGTCGGTGCCCGAAGCTGGTAATCACGTTCGCGCCAATGCGCCGGCCGCGCCGGCCAAGCCTGATCCCGCCGCTGTGCCGCTGCCGTCGGCTATCTCCGCGTTCGAGACCAGTAAGCCGGCAGCCTCCGGAGCGGTGTCAGTCGAGGCCGCGCCTGCGGAAACGCAGCCTGAGCAACCGAAAAGCAAGCTGGACGGCAAGGGGCGCGAGCGTTTCGAAATTGGCTCCGATGCGCATCTAAAAAAACTCAACGAGTTGGAAGAAAAGGCGCATGCGCACCGGGAGACGATTAAGAACAAGAAGGCGGGTAAATTCGCCAAAGGCGCCGGCGCGGCGCTCGGCGCAACGCTGAGCGCGGCCGGTACGCCCGCGGGGCCGGCGGCGATGGTGCCGCTGGCGATTGTCGGCGCCGCGTTGGGAACCGCCGCGGCCGATCAAGCGGTCAAAGTGCCGCTATGGAGCCGGCAGATGTTCCTCAACCACAAGGCGGGCGTGTTTCAAGCGCGCGGGGTGGAGATTCGCGCCAATACCGCGACCGACGCGGTGGTGCATAAAATCCAGAAGGCGTTCGGGTCGGACGGGATGCGCAGCGCGGTCTTGACGACCATGGTCGAGTGCTTGAGCGTTGGCACGACCCGCGCGGTTGAAACGCTGGAGGATAGCGAGTTTCCTGGCGCGGCGCCGAGTAAGCAGCCTGACCCTGCCGCGCCGAAGGCGCCGGTAGCCGCGGCTGCCTCACCTGCCGCCGCTGTCCGCTAGTGGTTTCGATGGCTGCGATACGTTCATGGCGGCGGTTGATGCGGTCTAGGACCGATATTGGCCGCCGCTTCCCTTAGCGCGCGACCGGCAGTTGCGTCCAGCTGGTGGTGTAGCACGGCGACAAGAATGCCCGGCGCATGCGCCAGTCCTGGCTGAGCCCCTCGGCGGCCAGGCGCAGGGTGCCGTGGCCGTGGCGGCGGTTGATGCTGTCGATGGTTTGCATCAGCCGTTGCCGTTTGCCGTCGGGCAGCGGCGCGAACAGATCGTACTGCAATCGGTCGGCGGGGCGGATTTCCAGCAGCATGACGCCGGCTTTCTGGTAGGCGTAGCCTTCGCGGTAAATAGCGGCGAGCGCTCGCGCGGCCGTGTCGACGATGGCGAGCGTGTCGTCGCTGGGCTGGGGCAGGGCCAGACAGCAGTAGTTCCGGTATTGCGGCAGGTCCTGCCGGTGCGGGTTGGTGCGCAAACTGACGCCGACAAGGTGTGCCACGCCACGCTGGGCGCGTAGCTTTTCCGCAGCGCGCGCGGCGTGATAGGCAACGCTGGCGCGTAAGGCGTCGATGTCGCCGGTGAGGCGTGAGAAAGAGCGGCTGGACAGAATCGACTGCTTGCCTTGGGCGAAGTCCTCCAGTGGGAGCGATGGCAGGCCGTTAAGCTCCTGGGCGATGCGCTCGACCACCACGCCGAAGCGGCGGCGCAACCAGGCGGGCTCACGCTCGGCCAGCGCGCGCGGGTGCGTGATGCCATGACGCAGCAGTTGCTCGGCCAGCGGCCGGCCGATTCCCCAAATCTCGGTTAATGCGGCCCGTTCCAGTTGGCGGGCCGCGCCGTGCTCGTCCAGCCAGTGCCAATCGAATACGCCGCGATAGCCGCGCTCTTGCTTGGCCAGATGATTGGCGAACTTCGCCAGTGTTTTGGTGGGGGCGATGCCGACGGCGCAGGGAATGCCGACGCGCTGCCAAACGGCGCGGCGGATGGCGCGGCCCTGAGTCTGGCTGTCGAATTCGCCGGTCAGGCGCAAGAAACATTCGTCGATGCTATAGATCTCTTGTTCAGGGCTGAATTCGCCGATGACTTGCATCATGCGCCGGCTGATGTCGCCGTAGAGCGCATAGTTGGAGCTGAACACGGCGACGCCGAGCCGGCGGAGCGCCGCGCGCAGCGGGTGAAAAGGCGCGCCCATGGGGAGGTCCAGCTCTTTGGCTTCGCGCGAGCGCGCGACGATGCAGCCGTCGTTGTTGGACAGCACGACGATGGGGCGGCCGATCAGATCGGGTCTGAAGAGCCGTTCGCAGTTGCAGAAGAAGCTGTTGCCGTCGATGAGCGCGTAGCGCGCCGGCGGCGTGGCGCGGCTCAGAATTTCTTCACGCATGCCGTCACCACGCCCCAGACGGTCAACTCCCGCCCATCTCGCACCTCGATCGGCGCAAAAGCCGGGTTCTCCGGCAAAAGCGCCACCCGGCCGTCACGCCGGTAGAGCCGCTTGACGGTGAATTCGCCGTCGACCACGGCCAGCACGATCTGATCGTGCAGTGCTTCGCGACCTTTTTCCACGACCAGAATGTCGCCCTCGGCGATGCCGGCGCCGATCATCGATTCGCCTTTGACGCGCACCATGAACGTCGCGGGCGCGTCGTGGATCAGGTAGCGGTTAAGGTCGAGCGTGCTCTCCAGGTAATCGTCGGCGGGCGAGGGGAAGCCCGCGGGCACGCGGTTGCCGTAGAGCGGCAGCTGGCGCGCCGCGGCCTCTTCGTCCGGACGCCAGGCCTGGACGCCGCGCAGCAGCCGCCGGGTGGCGACGAGCGCGAGTACCGCGTCCTTGTCGATGCGCGGGATGCGCAGCTGCGTTTGCGGTTCGCCGGCGTCGCAGCGTCCGCTGCCTTGCGGGCGGCCGGCGCCGAGGCGGGCGCCGCCCCGCGGTTTGTCCGATGGCTTCATGAGGCGATGGTTGTTGTAAGTAGGTATTTTGATTATTGCATCAAAAATCAAATTTGGCAGCTGAATTTCGTGGGATAATGCATTGGCGCTATGCACGGAGGGTGTGCTGCTTTCCTTCCGTTAGCCATGGTATACTGATGGTTTTCGTGGTAGCTGCCGCAATCGCTTGTGGCTGGCGAGATTTGAGCGCAGCGCCCGCCGCCGGATGTGTCTTTGCCGTCCGATGCCGGCCGGGCTTGTGTCTCGGTTGACTAAACTCGTACACAGTTAGGATTTGACATGCAAGTACAGTTGGAAACGTTGGGCAGCCTCGAGCGCCGTATGAATATCGCGCTGCCGATGGACGCCATCGACGCGCAAGTGACCGAGCGCCTGAAGCGTGCGGCACGCAACGCCAAGATCCAGGGTTTCCGCCCGGGCAAGGCGCCGATGAAGATCGTCGAGATGAACTATGGCCCGCAAATCCGCGAAGAAGTGCTGGGCGAGCAAGTTCAGCAAGGCTTCTACCGCGCCGTGACCGAGCAAAAGCTGCGCGTGGCTGGCTATCCGCGTTTCGAGCCGCAGGTGGATCAATCCGAGGCGGGTAGCTTCAAGTTCGCCGCGACCTTCGAGATCTATCCGGAAGTGGCCCTGGGCGATCTGGCTGGTAAAGAAGTCGAAAAGCCGGTTACCCCGGTAACCGACGCCGAAATCGACAAGACGGTCGACATCCTGCGCAAACAACGTACCCGTTTCAATCGTGTTGAGCGCGAAGCGCAAGACGGCGACCGCGTCATCATCGACTTCAAGGGCTCGATCGACGGCGTACTGTTCGACGGCGGCTCGTCGGAAAACTTCCCGTTCGTGCTGGGTCAGGGTCAAATGCTGGCCGACTTCGAAACCGGCGTGCGCGGCATGAAGGAAGGCGAGGTCAAGACGGTCGAAGTGACGTTCCCCGACGACTATCATGGCAAGGACGTGGCCGGCAAGACCGCTTCCTTCGAATTGACGCTGAAGAACGTGGCCGAAGCGGTGCTGCCGGAAGTGGATGGCGAGTTCGCCAAACTCTTGGGCGTGGCCGACGGCGACGTGACCAAGATGCGTGACGAAATCAAAAAGAACGTCGAGCGCGAAGTGAAGCGCCGTCTGCAGTCGCGCACCAAGGAAAACGTCATGCAGGCTCTGCTGGACGTGACCCCGGTTGAATTGCCGAAGTCGCTGGTCGAACTGGAAGTCGGCCGTCTGCGCGACAAGGCTCGCCAGGACCTGGAAGCTCGCGGCATGAAGATCAAGGACCTGCCGTTCCCGGCCGAACTGTTCGATGAACAAGCGCGCCGCCGCGTTTCGCTCGGCCTGATCATCTCCGAGCTGGTCGAGGCCAATAAGCTGGATGCCAAGCCGGAACAAGTGAAGGCATTGGTGGCCGAGTTCGCCGAAAGCTACGAGGATCCGGAAGAAGTCATCGGCTGGTACTATGCGAGCCCCGAGCGCTTGGATGGCCCGACCTCGATGGTCATCGAAGACAATGTGGTTGAATTTGTCCTGGGTCGTGCCAATGTTGTGGAGAAGGCGCTGGCGTTCGATGAACTGATGGGCAGCCAAGCCTAATAAACCAATAACTGGAGATGGCCGATGATGTCGATGATGGAACCGAAGGGGTTGGGTCTTGTGCCCATGGTGGTTGAGCAGAGCGGCCGGGGCGAGCGCGCCTACGACATCTACTCGCGCCTTTTGAAGGAACGGATCGTGTTCCTGGTGGGTCCGGTCACCGACGAGTCGGCCAATCTGGTCGTGGCGCAGCTGTTGTTCCTCGAATCGGAAAACCCGGACAAGGATATTTCCTTGTACATCAACTCGCCGGGCGGCTCGATCAGCGCCGGCATGTCGATTTACGACACGATGAACTTCATCAAGCCTGACGTCTCGACGCTGTGTGTCGGCCAGGCCGCCAGCATGGGCGCGTTTTTGCTGACCGCCGGCACGCACGGCAAGCGCTTCGCGCTGCCCAATAGCCGGGTGATGATCCATCAGCCGTTGATCGGCGGCGGCGGCTTGAGCGGCCAGGCGACCGATATCGAAATTCATGCGCGCGAACTGTTGAAGATGAAGTCGCGCATGAATGAGTTGATGGCCAAGCATACTGGCCAGTCGATGGAAAAGGTGCAACAGGATACCGAGCGCGACAATTTCATGTCGGCCGATGAGGCGCAGGCCTATGGCCTGATCGATAAGGTCCTGTCGTCGCGACGCGAAAACGTCAAGGCGTAACCGCTACGGACACGTGTAAATGGCTGACAAGAACAGTAACGAGAAACTGCTGTATTGCTCTTTCTGCGGAAAGAGCCAGCATGAAGTCCAGCGGCTGATCGCTGGGCCGCAGGTTTTTATCTGCAACGAATGCGTCGAGCTGTGCAACGACATCATTCGCGAGGAATTGACCCAAGCCGTTCAGCTGGGCGTCGAGCCGGGCGAAGCGCACAAATTGCCGGCGCCGCAGGAAATCCGCGAAAGCCTCGATCAGTACATCATTGGCCAGGATCTGGCCAAGAAGACCTTGTCGGTGGCGGTGTACAACCACTACAAGCGTTTGTACACGCAATCGAGCACCGCAGAGGGCAATGACGTCGAACTGTCCAAGAGCAACATCCTGCTGATCGGGCCGACCGGCTCGGGCAAGACGCTGCTGGCGCAGTCGCTGGCCCGTCTGTTGGATGTGCCGTTCGTGATTGCCGATGCCACCACGTTGACCGAGGCCGGCTATGTGGGCGAGGACGTCGAGCACATCATCCAGAAGTTGCTGCAAAAGTGCGACTACGATGTGGAGAAGGCGCAGCGCGGGATTGTCTATATCGACGAGATCGACAAGATTTCGCGCAAGTCGGAGAACCCGTCGATTACGCGCGACGTTTCCGGCGAAGGCGTACAGCAGGCGCTGTTGAAGCTGATCGAAGGGACGGTTGCCTCGATTCCGCCGCAGGGTGGGCGCAAGCATCCGAACCAGGAGTTCATTCAGGTCGACACCACCAATATCCTGTTTATTTGCGGCGGCGCGTTCGACGGTCTGGAAAAGATCATCCGCCGCCGTTCGGAAAAGGGTGGCATTGGCTTTGGCGCCGAGCTGAAGTCGTCGGATGACGGCCGTGACGTATCCTCGTTGTTCAAGGAAGTCGAGCCGGAAGACCTGATCAAGTTTGGCCTGATTCCGGAGTTGATTGGCCGCCTGCCGGTGGCCGCGACCTTGGAAGAGCTGGACGAGGAAGCGCTGGTCACGATTCTGACGATGCCGAAGAACGCGCTGGTCAAACAGTATCAGAAGCTGTTCTCCATGGAAGGCGTGGAGTTGGAGGTGCGCCCATCGGCACTGCGCGTTACCGCCAAACAAGCGCTGGCGCGCAAAACGGGCGCGCGCGGTCTGCGCTCGATTCTGGAGCGCGCGCTGCTCGACACCATGTACGATTTGCCGTCGATGACCGACGTCGAAAAGGTAGTGGTGGACGAGAAGGTGATCGAGAAGGGCGAGCGCCCGCTGTTCATCTATCGCGATGCCGACGACAAGGCGCAGTCGGCTTGATGCGCCATAAAGGGTGCTGACGAAAAAACCGCCTCCGGGCGGTTTTTTATTCTCTACGTCAAAAAACTGATTTAGTATGGGGTGGTTGATATTTGGTTTCCGCGCCCCATCTTTCCTGCAAGAATATCAGAACAAGGTCTGGTGATATGTCACAAGCCACAGAACTCTTGGAAGAAACCGTGTTGCCGCTCTTGCCGTTGCGCGATGTGGTGGTCTCTCCCCATATGGTCATCCCCTTGTTTGTAGGACGCAGCAAGTCGATCTGCGCCCTGGAAACCGCCATGGACGAAGGTAAGCACATCCTGCTGGTCGCACAGCGATCGGCATCCAAGGATGAGCCTTCGCCCGAGGATCTTTATAGCGTGGGCACGGTGGCGACGGTGCTGCAGATGCTCAAGCTGCCTGACGGCACCGTCAAGGTGCTGGTCGAAGGGCGTCAGCGCGCCCGCATCAAGGATGTGCGCGAGGAAAACGGCTGCTTCGTCTGCACGGTGATGCCCTTGCCGGTCGAGGAAGACGACGGCACCGAAACCGAGGCTATGCGCCGCGCGCTGCTCGCCCAGTTCGAGCAGTACGTCAAACTGAATAAGAAGATCCCGCCCGAGATTCTGTCTTCGCTGGCGGGCATCGAAAAGGCCGGCCGTCTCGCCGATACCATCGTCGCTCATCTGCCGCTCAAGCTTGAGCAGAAGCAGGAAGTGCTGGAGATGTTCGACGTTAAGACGCGCTTGGAGCACCTGCTGTCGCAGCTGGAAAGCGAAATCGACATTCTGCAGGTCGAGCGCCGCATCCGCGGCCGCGTCAAGCGCCAGATGGAAAAAAGTCAGCGCGAGTATTACCTGAACGAGCAGGTCAAGGCCATCCAGAAAGAGCTGGGCGAGATGGACGAGGCCGGCGACTTCGAGGAGCTGGAGAAGAAGATCCGCACTGCCGGTATGAGCAAGGAGGCGCGCGAGAAGGCGCTTTCCGAACTCAAGAAGCTCAGCATGATGTCGCCGATGTCGGCCGAGGCGACCGTGGTGCGCAACTACATCGATACCTTGCTTGACCTGCCGTGGAAGAAAAAGACCAAGGTCAACAAGGACGTGGCCAACGCCGAGGAAGTGCTGGACGAAGATCACTTCGGCTTGGACAAGGTCAAGGAGCGCATTCTCGAGTACCTGTCGGTGCAACAGCGCGTCGATAAGCTCAAGGCGCCGATTTTGTGCCTGGTCGGACCACCCGGGGTGGGTAAGACCTCGCTTGGCCAGTCGCTGGCCCGCGCCACCGGGCGCAAGTTCGTGCGCATGGCGCTAGGCGGTGTGCATGACGAATCCGAAATCCGTGGCCATCGCCGCACCTATATCGGCTCGATGCCGGGCAAGGTGCTGCAGAACATGACCAAGGTCGGCGTGAAGAACCCGCTGTTCTTGCTCGACGAAGTCGACAAGCTGGGCGCGGACTTCCGCGGCGACCCGGCCTCCGCGCTGCTGGAGGTGCTGGATCCGGAGCAGAACCACTCGTTCGTCGATCACTATGCCGAGGTCGAATACGACTTGTCGGACGTGATGTTCGTCGCCACGGCCAACTCGCTCAACATCCCGCCGGCGCTGCTCGATCGGATGGAGATTATCCGTCTGGCCGGTTATACCGAGGACGAAAAGGTCAATATCGCCCAGCGCTACCTGGTGCCGAAGCAGGTGAAGGCCAATGGCGTGCAGGAAGACGAGCTGGTGATCCAAGAGTCCGCCTTGCGCGATATCGTGCGCTATTACACCCGTGAGGCGGGTGTGCGTAGTCTCGACCGGGAAGTGGCGCGCATTTGCCGTAAGGTGGTGACCGGACATCTGCTCAAGAAGGGCGGCGGCAAGGTGACGGTCAATGCCCGGAATCTGGAGAAATACCTTGGCGTGCGCCGCTTCGATTTCGGCATGGCCGAGGAAGAAAACCGCATTGGCCAAGTGACGGGGCTGGCCTGGACCGAAGTGGGCGGGGAATTGCTGACCATCGAGGCGGTGGCGCTACCGGGCAAGGGCAATATCATCCGCACCGGTCAGCTGGGCGAGGTGATGCAGGAGTCGATCACCGCCGCCATGAGCGTGGTGCGTAGCCGTGCCGCCAGCCTTGGCATCAAGCGCGATTTCTATGAAAAGCTGGACATGCACATTCACGTGCCGGAGGGCGCCACGCCCAAGGACGGCCCGAGCGCGGGCAGTGCCATGACCACGGCGATCGTGTCGGTGTTGACCGGCATTCCCGTACGCGCCGACGTGGCCATGACCGGCGAAATCACCCTGCGCGGCGAAGTGCTGCCGATCGGCGGCCTGAAGGAAAAGCTGTTGGCGGCTTTGCGGGGTGGTATTAAGCACGTTTTGATTCCCAAGGGGAATGTTAAAGACTTGACGGAAATTCCTGCTAACATCAAAAGCAAGCTCGAAATCCATCCGGTTAAGTGGATTGATGAAGTGCTGACTCTGGCTCTCGAGCGACAGCCTGAGCCGATCGTAGAGGAGGAAAAGCCCGCAGAAGTCCTTTCCACGGGCGATTCCGGCAAAAGTGTGTCGGTTATGACGCATTAAAAAACAGGTGTTTAGCAAATCCTTGCCACAGCAGGGGAGAAAGGGCTTCCTTCGCGTTGTGCTAAATGGCAGAATGCTCCGAAAGCCGCTTGACACAAGGATTTGCGACTTGTTATAAAGCTTGCGGTTTTTATCAACTACCTACGTAGACCGAGAATGACGAAAGGGGACTTACGTGAACAAGTCTGAACTGATTGATGCTATCGCCGCACAAGCTGACATTTCGAAGGCAGCGGCTGCAAAAGCGCTCGACGGCATGATTGCGTCCGTAACGGAAGCGATGAAGAAGGGTGATACCGTAACGCTGGTTGGCTTCGGTACCTTCTATGTTGGCGAACGTGCTGCTCGCAGTGGCCGTAACCCGAAAACCGGCGAAACCATCAAGATCGCTGCTGCTCGTTCCCCGAAGTTCCGTGCTGGTAAGGCACTGAAAGACGCGCTATAATCTGACCCTTCCATAAGGGTCGGTCTCGCCCCTCCGGGCGAGACCTCCGGGCGTTTAGCTCAGTTGGTAGAGCGTCTGCCTTACAAGCAGAATGTCGGCGGTTCGACTCCGTCAACGCCCACCAGGTTGGAGCGGTAGTTCAGTTGGTTAGAATACCGGCCTGTCACGCCGGGGGTCGCGGGTTCGAGTCCCGTCCGCTCCGCCAGAAGACACACAAAGGTGAACGCGCTCTAACGTTCACCTTTTTCTTTTACACAACTAGTTAGGTCGCCATGTTCAAGTTTGTCGAGAACAACAAAGTCGTCATCCAGGTGATCCTCGGTCTCGTCGCTCTGACGTTCGTCGGGTTCGGCGTCAGCAGCTACAGTTCCGTGGCGGAAGATCCCTATCTGGTCAAGGTCGGAAGCACCAAGATCGCGCTGCGCGACATCGATCGCGAGCTGGACGGTCAGCCGGTCGACGCCGCCGCACGGCAGCGCGCGCTCGAAGGTCTGATTCAACGCAGCCTGATTCTGAACGAAACCGGCAAAACCGGTTTGCAGGTGGCGCCGATGCAGCTGCAACAGGCCATCGCCGCGATTCCGGCCTTCCAAGACAACGGGCAATTCAGCCTCGACAAATACAAAGCATTCCTCGACCGCCGTCAAATGACCGGGCCGCAATTTGAGGAACGCATTGGACGCGACCTGCTGGTGCAAAACCAAATGGAGCCGTTTACCGCCGGGCAGATTTCTTCGCATGCCGTGGCTGAACGGATCGGGCAACTCTTGGGCGAGACGCGTTCGGTAAGCGCCACCGTGTTGGCCGCGCCGGCTTTCGCCTCTCAGGTCAAACTCGACGACGCGACCGTCGCGGCCTATTACAAGGCCAATAGCGACAAATTCAAGGCGCCGGAGGCGGTCAAGCTATCCTATGTGGTGCTGTCTCAGGCGCAATTGGCCCAAAACGTCAGCGTCAGCGACGACGAATTGCACAAGTTCTATCAGCAGCACCAGGCTGAGTTTGGTCAGGAGCAGCGACGTGCTTCGCATATCCTGCTGGCGGTGCCGCAGAACGCGCAACCTGCCGACGTTGCCAAGATCAAGGCACAGGCGGATGCCATTCTGAAGCAAGTCCGCGCCAACCCGGCAAGCTTTGCCGACGTGGCGCGCGCGCGCTCGCAAGATCCGGGCTCGGCGGCCAAGGGCGGGGATCTGGGTTTCTTCCCGCGCGGCGCGATGGTCAAGGCGTTCAACGATGTGGTCTTCCAGATGAAGCCGGGCCAAATCAGCGAGGTGGTGCGTAGCGAGTTCGGCTTCCATATCATCAAGCTCGAAGCCATTCAGGTGCCTGATTTCAATGCGGTAAAGGACCAGGTCGCGCAGCAATTGAAATTGCAAAAGGCCGGCAACCTGTTCCGCGCGCAAAGCGACACCTTGACCGAGGTGGCCTATCAGCAAGGCGATTCGCTCAAGGGTGTGCAAGACGCGCTCAAGCTTGTGCCGCAGCAGTCGGGCTGGCTGGCGCGCGCGCCGTCCGGCAACGATCCGATCCTGTCGAACCCCAAGGTGCTCGATGCCGCCTTCGGCAATGACGTGCTGGTCAAGAAGCACAACAGCGAACCGGTCGATTTGGGCAATAACACCCTGGTGGTGGTGCGCGTCACCGATCACCAGCCGGCGCATCAGCTCAAGCTCGACGAGGTGCGCGATGCGATCAAGATGCAGCTGATCGCCACGGATGGCGCCAAGCTTGCCGTTGCCAAGGGGCAGGCCATGTTGGCCGATCTGAAGGCGGGTAAGCCGGCGGCTACCCAATGGACGCAGCCGCGCGACCTGTCGCGCCAGCAAGGGCTCGGTCTGCCGGTGGCCGATTTGCAGGCGATTTTTGCCGCCAATACGGCCAAGTTGCCAGCCTACGCGGGCATCAAGCGCGCGTCGGGCGAGTATGTGATCTACCGGGTCGAGGCCGTCAAACCGGCACCGGCGCTGACGCCCGAGCAGCGTGCGCAGTTGTCGGGTCTGCTCGACAACATGAATACCAACGCGCAAGTGGCCGGCTACCTGCAATCGCTGCGCGCGCGTTACCCGCTGACGGGCGGCAAGCAGCAGCTCAATAGTCAGTCGCAAGACGAATAAGTCACACCCCCATGAAAACAAAGGCCCCGTAAGGGGCTTTTGTTTTATGTACGTGCGTGCTGCTGCGCCAAAATGGATTGCATCGCCATGAGTGCCCGCCGGCTGGCTTCGATGTCGTAGGCCGCAAAGCCCATGACCAGCCCGGGCGGCGCCGCATGCGTAATGCAGTAAGCCGATAATGGCCGGGTTTCGATGCCATGGTGTGCCAGCGCCGCACTCATGACGCGGTCGTCGGTGTTTTCCGGCAATAGGCCTACGGCATCCAGCCCTGTGGTGATGGGCGGCAAAGCGAGTAGGCCGTCCAGCTCCCTTGTGCAGGCTTCTTGCAGCGCGGCGGCGCGTTCCCCGTACAGCAGGCGCATTTGGCGGAGATGGCGCGCATAGTGACCTTCGGCCATGAACTGCGCCAGCACGGCCTGCGGCGCGACGGCGACATGGCGGCAGGTTATAGCTGTCGGCGACGAAGGCGAGACGCACGTGCCGCTGCCTGTGGTGCCGGCAATGTGGCCTTCCGCCACCAATTGGTCGAAAACCGCCATGACGGTGCTGCGGGAAATATCTTGTTGCCTGGTGAGGTCGCGGCTCGACGGGAGCCGTTACCCCGGGGAGGGGCTGCCGGTCAGAATGGCCGTGCGTAGTTCACTATAAATGGCCATACAAATCATGCTATTTGTTCATTATGATTCGCCAGTGGATGCAATCCGCTTTTGTCTCGCGAATCAAGTAAGGAAAATACAAATGGAACAACGATTTGACGTCGGCCAATTGATCCCGGCGGGCTACAAGGCCATGCTCGGCGTGCATAGCTATGTGCAAGGATGCGGGCTGGACCTGGGCCTGCTGGAGTTGGTGCGCTTGCGTGCCTCGCAAATCAACGGCTGTGCTTTCTGCGTGGCCATGCATATACCGTTGGCGCGCCAGCACGGCTTGAGCGAACATCAAGTCAATCTGGTGGCCACGTGGAAAGAAGCGCCGGTGTTCAGCCCGCGCGAGCGCGCGGCTTTGGCCTGGACCGAGGCGGTCACGGTGCTGGTTGGTCAGGAAGTGCCTGAATCGGTTTATGCGCAGGTCCAGGCCCAATTTACCCCGGAAGAGGTGGCCAATCTGACGTTGTGCGTCGGTGAAATCAATACCTGGAACCGCCTGATGGTGGCGTCGCGCACGCCGCCGGTTTTGGCCTGATCCGTACCGTTGCGCCGGTGACGCCAAAGAAAAAGGACCCGTCGGGTCCTTTTTTATCGGCTGCCAGACAGATCAGGCAGCGAAATTCTTGGCGGCGAACTCCCAGTTCACCAGCTTCCAGAACGCTTCCAGATAGTTCGGGCGGCTATTGCGGTAATCGATGTAGTACGCATGCTCCCAAACGTCACAGGTCAACAACGGCTTCTTGTCGGTGGTCAGCGGCGTGGCGGCGTTGCTGGTGGAAACCAGGTCGAGCGAGCCGTCCGCATTCTTGACAAGCCAAGCCCAGCCGGAGCCGAAGGTGCCGACGGCGGTTTGGGCGAAAGCTTTTTTGAATTCGTCGAACGAGCCCCACTTAGCTTTGATGGCATCGGCCAGCGCGCCGGTCGGTTCGCCGCCGCCGTTGGGCGACAAGCCGAACCAGTAGAAAGTGTGGTTCCAGATTTGAGCGGCGTTATTGAAGATGCCGCCGGAGGATTTTTTGACGATTTCTTCCAGCGAGGCGTTTTCGAACTCGGTGCCCTTGATCAGATTGTTCAGATTGGTGACATAAGTCTGGTGATGCTTGCCATAATGAAACTCGAGGGTTTCTTTGGAAATCGCGGGCGCGAGCGCGTCCAGGGCGTACGGCAGATCGGGTAACTTGTGTTCCATCGTGCTCTCCTAATTCGTTGGGATTGGCCAATCTTTGTTCTGGCTCAAGTTTACTGTAAGCGGCGATGACATGCCAATAGTTGACTCATATCGTCAGGATTTGTTTCCCCTATGGGCTGTGGCGCCAAAACGTATTGCAGCACCTGCGGGGGTGTACATAAAACTGATAGAATTAACGTTTAGTCTGAATACGCGCCAAGCATAGATGAGTGAGCAGAACGAATCATACGAAGAGGCGGCACTAAGTATCCGTACGCCGCCGCACTCCCTGGAGGCCGAGCAATCGGTTCTGGGTGGGCTGTTGCTGGACAATGCCGCCTGGGACAAGATCGCTGACGTTGTGTCCGATGCCGATTTTTACCGGCACAACCATCGCCTGATTTATCAGCATATCGCGCGCCTGGTCGAACAATCTCGCCCCGCCGATGTGGTGACCGTTGCCGAGAGCCTGGACAAGAACGCCGATCTGGGCGATGTGGGCGGGCTTGCCTATATTGCGTCGCTGGCGCAGAACACGCCATCGGCGGCCAATATTCGCCGCTATGCCGAGATCGTGCGCGAACGCTCCATCATGCGCCAGCTCGCCTCGGTGGGCGCCGAAATCACCGAGGCGGCCTATAACCCGCAAGGGCGCGACGCCTCGCAATTGCTCGACGAGGCGGAAGGCAAAGTGTTCAAGATCGCGGAGAGCACGGCCAAATCCAAGCAGGGCTTTCTGGAGATGCCCGGCCTTTTGAAAGAGGTGGTTGAGCGTATCGACATGCTCTATAGCCGCGATAATCCGGACGAAGTGACTGGAGTGCCGACCGGCTTCCTCGATCTGGACGCGCGCACCTCGGGCCTGCAGCCCGGCGATCTGGTCATCGTTGCCGGCCGGCCATCAATGGGTAAGGCGCAGCCACTTGACGCACGCGTCAAGACGCTGAGAGGGTGGAAGCGGATGGATGAGCTGGAGATCGGCGATGCATTGGCATCACTCGATGGCGCGCCATCCATGGTGACGGGGCTCTACCCACAAGGTGAAAGGCAAGTATATAGGATTCGGTTTTCTGATGGCCGTACGGCTGAGTGCTGTGATGAACACCTGTGGCGCGTTCATTATCGTGGGTGGACCGCGCCGCGTATTCTCGAAACCGCCGCGATTCGTCAACTGCTGACGCGTAAGCGTTATCAGAACCGGTTGTGGATCGATCTGCCTAGCGGGGATTTCGGCCATGGCGACGACCTTCCTGTCGACGCCTGGGTGCTTGGCGCTTTACTGGGTGATGGTTCATTGGGCGGTACTGCCGTACGTTTTAGCGTGAAAGCGGACGAAACCCTAAACAGGATGCGCGCACGAGTGGATGCTCGGTTAGAGCTCGAGTACGCCGGACAATACGATTGGCGCATCAAGCGTCGCGCGGCGCCGCAGGGCGAACGTCCGTCGTCCAATCCGCTCAAACTCGCACTCGAGACGCTGGGGCTATGGGGGCGTACCAGCTCTGATAAATTCATCCCGCGCTGTTATCTCGATGCCGAAAAATCTGTTCGTCTCGACCTGTTGCGTGGGTTGCTCGATACCGACGGATGGGTCGAATCGTGGGGTAGCGTACGTTTTTCCTCTGCGAGTGCACAACTCGCGAAAGACGTTTGCGAACTGGCGCGCTCGCTCGGTGCTTGGTGCTCGGTGTCGGAGAAATCGACATTTCATACCAAAGATGGCGTACGCAAGGCAGGTATGACAGCCTATCAATGCACGATCAGTCATCCAGAACCGCAAAGCCTGTTTTTGTTCGAGGGCAAGCGTGAACGGCTGAGCGTTGGGCGCATGCGCCGCAAAATGCCGGTTATCAGAGCAATCGAGCCTACCCGCCGTACGCAGACACAGTGCATCTCGGTCTCGCATCCCTCGCGGTTGTATCTTACGGATGATTATGTCGTGACGCACAATACCGCATTCTCGATGAACATCGCCGAACATGTGGCTGTGGAAGAGAAAAAGCCGGTAGCGGTGTTCTCGATGGAAATGGGCGGCACGCAATTGGTGATGCGTATGCTGGGGTCGGTCGGCAGGCTCGATCAGCATGTGCTGCGCACGGGCCGGCTGGGTGACGAGGATTGGCAAAAACTGACCTTCGCCATCGGCAAGTTGTCCGAGGCGCCGATGTACATCGACGAAACACCGGCGCTGACCGCGCTGGAGGTCCGTGCCCGGGCACGGCGTCTGGCGCGCCAGCATGGCGGCGAGCTGGGCCTGATCGTTATCGACTACCTGCAGTTGATGAGCGGCTCGGGACGCAACGGCGAAAACCGCGCGTCGGAGCTGGGTGAAATCTCACGCAGCATGAAGGGCTTGGCCAAGGAGCTGAAGGTGCCGCTGATTGCGCTGTCGCAGCTGTCGCGTAGCGTGGAGCAGCGCCCGAACAAGCGGCCGATGATGTCCGACTTGCGTGAATCCGGCGCGATCGAGCAGGACGCCGACATCATCATCTTCATGTACCGCGACGAGTACTACAATCCGGACTCGCCGGACAAGGGCCTTGCCGAGGCTATCATCGGCAAGCACCGTAACGGGCCGACCGGCACGGTGCGGCTGGCCTTCGTCGGCCAGTATGCCAAATTCGAAAATGCCGCCCTGCATGGCGCTGCCGGCTGGGCGGACAGTGACGGTTAACGGGGCGACCATGAGCTACTACCAACACCACGTATTCATCTGTTGCAATCAACGCGAGGGCGGGGAAGCCTGCTGCAACAACCACGGCGCGAGCGAACTGCTAGGCTATATGAAGGATCAGGTCAAAGCGCTCGGTTTGTCGGGCCCCGGTGGCGTGCGGGTCAACAAGGCCGGCTGCCTTGGTCGCTGCGATTTCGGCCCGGTCATGGTGGTTTATCCGCAAGAGACTTGGTATACCTTCGTCGACCGGCAGGACATCGACGAGATCGTCGCGTCGCATTTGAAGGCTGGCGAGCCAGTGGAAAGGCTGAAGATCGATGGCTAAGAGTACACAATCCGTTGTCGTCGACGGGCCGGTCGGCGATCTCGATACGTTATTTTTGCAAGCGGAAGGCGAGTGCCGCGGTGTGGCGGTGATCTGCCACCCCAATCCGACCCAGGGCGGCACCAATACCAACAAGGTGGTGCAGACGACGGCCAAGGCGCTGTCGCAATTGGGATATGCCTGCTATTGCCCCAATTTGCGTGGCGTGGGTGCGAGCCAAGGCGAGCATGATCATGGCGACGGCGAAGTGGATGACGTGCTGGCGGTGGTCGAGCGCGCGCGCGCCGATCACGGCGATCTGCCGCTGGTGCTGGCCGGTTTCTCGTTCGGCGGTTTTGTGGCTGCCCGGGCGCGTGAGCGTATCGAGGCCGACAAGTTGTTGCTGATCGGTGTCGCCGTCGGCAAGTATGCGTTGCCGACTCCGCCAGTGCCGGCCGATACGCTGGTGATTCACGGCGAGGAGGATGACGTGGTGCCGCTGGCCGACGTGCTTGCTTGGGCACGTCCGCAAAGCCTGCCGGTTACGGTTTTCCCTGGCGTCGGCCATTTCTTCCATGGCCGGCTGGTGGAACTGGCGAACTTCATCAAACAGCGTTTCTGAGCGCCACCAAAGCAAAACGCCCGGATCTCCGGGCGTTTTGCTTTGGTGTGAAGGGTGGATCAACGCAGCAGCGTCAGCGCCGCGCTTTGCGAGACATTGGCCTGCGACAGAACCGAGGCGCCGGCGTTGGCCAGAATCTGGTTTTGCGCCAATGCCGCCGAGGCCGCGGCGAAATCGGTATCGCTGATGCGGCTGCGCGCGGCTTGGCTATTGATCGACGTGTTGGCCAGGTTGTTGATCGTCGCCGACAGACTGTTCTGCGCCGCGCCCACCGTGGCTTGGGTGTTGCTCAGTGTGTTCAAGTCTTGCGTGATCTGACTCGTGGCATGGAGCGCGTTGGCCTGGGTGGTGATGTCGATGGTGCCGGTGGCGTTCAGGTTGGCGTTGTAGGTATTGAGCCCGCCATTGGCCGGCGTGTTGTCGAGCCCGGCGCTGTTGATCGTGACCTGATTGTTGGCGGTGCCGTTGGGGCCGATTTGCAGCGTCACGCCATTATTGCCCGATAAGAGCGGCGTGCCGTTGAAATTGGTGGTTTGGACAATCTGCGAATTGGCCTGCGTCAGCTGGTCTACTTGCTGTTGCAGCGCCTGACGGTTCGAGCTGGACAAAATGCCGTTGCTGGCTTCGATGGCCAGTTGCTGGATTTGCTGAGTATTTTGCGTGATCTGGCTCAGCGCGCCGCTGGCGGTCTGCGTCAGCGAAATACCGCTATTGGCGTTGGTCAGCGCTTGCTGGTCGCCGTTGATCTGCGTGGTCAGTCCTTGTGAGATCGCCAGCCCTGCAGGGTTGTCGGCGGCGCTGTTGATGCTGGACCCCGACGAGAGCTCCGCCAGCACTTGGCTGACCGCTTGCTGGTTGCGGGAATACGTGCGCTGCGCGTTCAGTGATGCGGTATTGGTGTTGACGGTCAAGGCCATGTGCCGACTCCTGCTGCATATCGTATACAACGGATTCTAAGTGTAGGGCGCGGCGCTTGTTAAATCAAGACATTAGCCGTTTTTGGGTAGGAATATATCGATCGCCAACCCGCCGTCCGCCGGAAGCTGCGCGACGATGCGTCCGCCATGCGAGGCAATGGCGCGCCGGGCGATGGCGAGCCCCAAGCCATGGCCCTCGCCGCCACCGGCGCGATAAAACGGTTCGAAAATGCTGTCGAGCTCATCAGTGGCGACGCCGGGGCCATGGTCGCGCACGGTGACATACAGTCCGTCGCTGTCATGGCGCGCGCTAATGATGATTTCGGTGTCAGGCGGCGAGAATTTGATTGCGTTGCGCACCACGTTTTCGAAACAACGGTAAATCAGCGTGGCTTGGCAGGACAGCACGAATTCCCCTGGCGCATCGATGTCGATGACACAGCCGGCGCCTTCCGCCTCAACGCTAGCGTCATCGGCGATCTGCGTCAGCAGCTCAATGAGGTCGACAGTGGTTTCGGGCTGGCTGACGTGGTTTTCCAAACGCGCGAGCGTCAGTACTTCGTCGACCAACGCGTCGAGCCGGTGCGACTCGCGCTCGATACGCGAGAGCGTATCGTCCAGCCGTTCGGGGTTTTGCCGGATCAGGCCGATGGCGGCCTGCAATCGGGCCAGCGGCGAGCGCAACTCGTGCGAGACGTCATGCAGCAGCCGTCGCTGTGCCAACCTGTGCTGTTCCAATTGTCGGGCCATAGCGTCGAAATCGGTGGCGAGATCGGCGAGTTCGTCGCGCCGCCGGCCCATTTTGCCGCCGATGCGCGTGTCGAGTTGGCCGTTGGCCACGGCGCGCAACGCCAGCCGTAACGCGCGTACCGGTCCGACCATATACCAGGCGAGCCCGGCACTGAAGCCCAGACTGACCAAGAGCGCCACGCCGATGAACAGCCAGGGCGCGGGGGGCGGGCCGGGCGGCCCTGGCGGGTGCGGATCGTCGAGGGCCGGCGCCAGCCATTGCAAACGATAGCTGTGCCCCGCGTTGTCGGTGACGCGCTGCTCGCTGCGCACCGGGCGCGTTTCGGTTGGGCCGGCCAGCAATGCGCCGTGTTCGTCGAGTACGCGCCAATGTGGCCCATGGTGCGGCGGATGCGCAGCCAAGAGGATGCGCACGCTGTCGAGCTGCCCTGCCTGCAGCAGCGCCACCAGCGATTCGGTCATCGGCGGCGGCGAGAACGTGGCTTCCAGCCACTGCGCGTGCTCATGGCGAATCAGCCACGCGGTCACCGCGACCGTGAGTGAAATGGCGGCAAAGGCCAGCCAAAAGGCGAGGATGAATTTGCCGAAAAGCCGCCGCATTTCAGCCTTTGACCAACTGGTAGCCCATGCCGCGGATGGTGAGGATGCGCGACTGGCCGTCGGATTGGCGCGGCAGTTTTTGGCGGATGCTGCTGATGTGCACGTCGATGCTGCGGTCGAAGCGCTCCAGATCTCGTCCCAGCGCCTGTTCCGATAATTGGCGCTTGCTAACCACTCGCCCGGCGTGACGCACCAAGACCTCCAGCAGGTTGTACTCGATGCCGGTCAGGGGCAGCAGGGCATCTTCCCAGCGTGCTTCACGCCGTTCCGGCTGTAGCGACAGCGACCCCACGGCCAACGGTTCGGGCAACACCCCGGCATGCGCCGAATCGGTGCGGCGCAAAATGGCTTTGATGCGCGCCGACAGCTCGCGCGGCGGACAGGGCTTGGGCACGTAGTCGTCGGCGCCCAGCTCCAAACCAAGGATGCGGTCGATGGCGTCGCCGCGGGCGCTCAGCATCAGCACCGGCACCGCGCTTTGCGCGCGTAGCGCGCGCAGTACGGCAATGCCGTCCATGCCGGGCATCATGATATCCAGCACCACGATGTCCACCGCTTGGCTCAGCGCCAGATCGCAACCGCTGGCGCCGTCGTGGCGGCAGCTGACTTGAAAGCCCTCCTGGCGCAAGAAATCGGCCAGCAAGGCGGTTAACGGCAGATCATCGTCAATCAGTAATACATGCTGCATGGCGTGGTTGGCGGAGAAGGAAGGTTGCATTATTCGGCATTTTGCCGCGTTCGTCAGCCGCTAGCCCGGCGCGCCGCGCGCGCCGGGCAGGTGGGATCAGCTGCTGGTGCCGACCAAGCTGCCGATGCTCGGCGGCGTTTGGTTCGCCAGGTTGCTTTGCAGGTTCTGCAGGAAGGTCAACAGCGTCGCGTTGCTACTGCTACTGCTGCTGGTCGACGACGAGGACCCGCTGCCGTTCTGCGCCTGGATGGCCGATACCAGATTGGTGAAGTCGGTCGACAGTTGCGAATCGGTGCTGTTGCTCGAGTCGCTCGAACCGCTGGAGAGCTGGCTGATCAGCGATTGCAGGCCGCTGGAGAAATTGGCGTAGGGCGAGTTGCTGCTGCCGCTCGTGCTGCTGGTGCTGGTTGAACTGCTATCGCTACTGGTGCCGGACGCCGACGATTGCGAGCGAATCGCATCGAACAGATCGTGCATCAACTGGCCCATGGCTTGCGGCACATTGTCCGAATTGCTGGCGCTGCTGGTGGCGCTTGTGCTGCTGGTGCTGCCGTCGCTGCTGGAATTGCTGTCGCTGCTGGCACTACTGTCACTACCCGGTTGCGGCAAGCTGATGCCCATCTGGTTCAACGCTTCCGATACGCTTTGCATCAGGCCGCCCCCTTGATCGCCGCCTTGCTGCGACTGCATGTCGGCGCGGTGGTGGTGCCCATGTCGTGTCTGCGTGGTACCTGACGTGCCGGTGGTGCTTTGCGTGGCCCAACTGTTACTGATACTGGATATTGTCATGATGCTCTCCCTCTACCTTGATGAATGATGTGCGCGCGCCATCGGGCGTGTCATTCGTGCCGGGCGCCTGCCCATGCCAGCAATTTATCGGCCAGCCTGTGCCTGAAAGCAGGTTTTTGCAGGTAAAGAAAAGTAAAGAATCGCCAAGAAAAAATAAATGAAAGAGCATTGCCGGAGATTTTTGCCGCGGCCTCGTGCAAGTATTGGTCAGTTCAAGGGATTTTGATGGTGCAGTAGTATGCCAATATGCATTATTCGTGGGTGGTTTGCTGCCGGGCGGCAAAAATTTCCGCCGGCAAAAATAAAAAAGCGGCAAATTTGCCGCTTTTTTTACAAAACCTACCGTTCGCCTCAGAAAACCGGTTTGGGCGGCGCGCCATCGGACAAGGTCAGTACCTCGTAGCCGGTTTCGGTGACGAGCACGGTGTGCTCCCACTGCGCCGACAAGCTGCGGTCCTTGGTGACCACGGTCCAGCCGTCGGCCAGCACGCGCAGGTGGCGCTTGCCTTGATTGATCATCGGCTCGATGGTGAAGATCATGCCCGGCGCGAGCACGATGCCGGTGCCGGGTCGGCCGTAGTGCAATACCTGCGGTTCTTCGTGGAATTTCTTGCCAATGCCGTGGCCGCAGAACTCCTGCACCACGCTATAGCCGCTCGACTCGGCGTGACGCTGGATGACGCTGCCGATGTCGCCGAGATGGGCGCCGGGGCGAACCTTCTCGATGCCGAGCCACATGCATTCATAGGTGATCTTGGACAGCCGCCGCGCCTGCGGGCTGACCTCGCCGACGTAAAACATGCGGCTGGTATCGCCGTGATAGCCGTCTTTGATCACCGTGATGTCGATATTGAGAACCTCGCCGTTTTTCAGCGGCTTGTCATTAGGGATGCCGTGGCAGATGACGTGGTTGATCGACGTGCAAATCGATTTGGGGTAGGGCGTCATGCCCTCCGGCGCGTAATTCAGCGGCGCCGGGATCGTGCCCTGGGTGTTGACCATGTAGTCGTGGCACAGGCGATCGAGTTCTTCCGTGGTGACGCCGGGCTTGACATGGGGCGCGATGAAATCGAGCACCTCGGCCGCCAGGCGGCCGGCAATGCGCATTTTTTCGATGTCTTCGGCGGTCTTGATGGTAACGGGCATGCGAATTCTTTATTGGGGGCTAAAGCGTCATTTTAGCAAAGTAAAGAAAAACGGGCATCCCGATGGGATGCCCGATATAACTGACTTCGTGCGGCAAATGGCTTAGAAGTTGTACTTGATGCCGGCGCCGATGGCCTTCAGCGTGTTGCCCGGGGACAACGAGGTCGCAGAGGTGGTGCCGGAAGCCGGAGTGGTGTACAGCGGGTTGACCGAGAAGTTCACGTTTTGCAACGCCTTGTTGTCGATGCGGGTTGCAAAGGCCAGCAGTTGGGTTTGCTTCGACAGGTTGTAAGTTGCGCCCAATACCCACTGAGTAGCGTCGTAGTCGCTCGGGTTGCCGACGGTCGGGTTGTTCAGATCGCCCAGCTTGGTGTACGACAACTTGATCGAGGCGTTGCCGAAGGCTTGCGTCGCAGCCAGGGTCCAGGCGGTCTGGGTCATGTCGCTCGCGCCACTGGCCAGGCCATAGTCAGCACGTTCGATTTGGGCGGCCAACATGGTGTCGGTTTCGAAGGTGTAGCTGGTGCCCAACTGCATGTAGGTGACGTGAGTACCCACCACCGAGGCGGTCGGCGACGTGGTGTTGCCGTTGTTCTTGAAGGCGAAGCCGGAGGTGCCGGACAGCGAAGCCGAGCTGTCGTTGACGCGATCCCAGCCAGCGCCGATCTTCAAGCCGCCGTTAGTGTACGCGGCACCCAAGCTAGCACGGGCGGCGTCGCGGCCGTTACCGGTGGTTTCGTCGAAGCCGTAGGATGCACCAAACTTGATGCCGGCCCAGGTCGGCGAATCATAGTGCACCGAGTTCTTCAGACGGGCATAGCCACGGCCGATGATGTTGAATACGCCACCGTTGTCGCCGGAAATGTCGGCGGTGGTGTCGGCCATGACGTTGGCGCCGACGTTGGTGTAGCGCTTGTAGGCCGAGTCGTTGTAGCCCAGCACCAATTGACCGAGCGTCGCATCGGACAAGCCGACGAAGCTGTTGCGGGTAGCGAAGGTTGCGGTTTCGCCCTTGTCGTTGGTGCCGCCTTGGGTGAAGCTCTTCAGGCTGCTTTCAACTTGCCAAACGGTCTTGGTGCCGTTGCCCAGGTCTTCCGTGCCCTTGAAACCAATGCGCGAGTTTTCGTCGGAAACGCGGGTGCGGCCAACATAGGTGTTGTTGGCGGCAGCCGAGGTGCCGGAAGCGGTGGCGCTTTCCAGGCCAGCGCTGATGAAGCCGTACAGGGTAACGTCGGCCATTGCCAGCGGGGTGATGAAAGCGCCAGCCAGAGCGACGGCGATGATTTTCTTGTTCATGCAAAGCTCCCGAATCGACTTAATAGAAGTCAGGTTGTAGGTAACGGGTCACCAGGACTGCTGCCTGGGTTGGTGGGGATTATTGTTAAAGCTTGTTACATTCGTATTACATATACAACAACCTACATAAATGCGACAAATACCTTTCGTACAGGCGACATAGTTGTCG
>NZ_JAFAND010000116.1 GCF_019232825.1 Paludibacterium sp.
CGCGGCGCGTTGCTGCCGATCCTCGTCCACGTACGCGGCCAAACCGTCGACATGCCCCGCTTTCATCGCCTTGGCGACGCTGGCTGCGGAAAGTTTGCTTCCCACCTCGTTGCGGCGGATGGACTCGAACTTGATCGGCTTGAGCACGCCAATGCGGTCGATTGTCCAGCGAATGGCCGGCTTCCAGTGAATCGCCTCGAGAATGCCGCGCGCGGCCGAGGGTGTGATCACGTCGTAGGACACGCGCTCGACTTTCATCTCCGGCCGCGTGAAGCACGCACGCTCACCCCATACGTGTAAACGAATTCCGTAACTCATCCTGCCCCCTTGTTACTCTCAGTCACATCACCACACGGTCTTCTCCGCCTCGACAAACGTCGGGTTATCCCAGCGCAAGCCGAATGCCGGGTCGTACAAGTCTTCATTAACCAATCGCACGAACTGCTCGCCAAAACGCTCGGGGTTCACCGGCTGAATCGCGCCGGCGGCGCGAAGTTCGGCAAAGGCGCTGCGAGGTACTTGAACCAGATAAGGTTGCAGTTGGCGGGCGATGGGGCTCACACCCTGGACATACGCCAAATCGTCCAATAGCCGGCGAGCGTCGTCGTCGAACGGCACAATGACCGGCATCAGCGCCGATTCGATCATGCGGAACTTACTGGCCAGATATTCAAATGGCAGGTTCTCCAGGCGGCTATCGGCCAGCCGCTTCAGCAGTTCGGCCTTATCCAGCGTGTTTTCGCCTTGCTGCCAATACAGCAGACGAAAGTAGTGCTGCATCATGTCTTGCGCCAACGGCGAGCCGTGATGATTGCGCAGCACTTCGCGCGCGGTCTGGGCGAACTGACGCAAGTCGGGCGGCGCGGGCCAAGCGTCACTGCGAAATACCAACACCTCGCTGTCCGCCAGCGGACGTTTCCCCTCGCGATTACAACGCCCGGCAGCTTGAGCAATCGCATCCAGCCCCGCTTCGGCTCGCCAAACGGTGGGAAAATCGACGTCCACGCCAGCCTCGATCAGGCTCGTGGCCACCAACCGCACCGGGCGGCCGTCTTTCAAATCGGTACGAATGGCGGTCAACATCTCGCTGCGATGCTTGGCACACATCAGCGTGGTCAGGTGCCGGGCGCCGGGCAATGCCGCGATACGCTGATACAAGTCACGGGCATGACGGCGGCTATTGACGATGCACAATGCCTGGGGCGAATCGGCAAAGCGCGCGGCCAGCGATTCATCCTCTACCGGACCAATGTGTCGTACCGTCACACGCTCCAGCGCCTGAAACAGCCGCGGCGGCTCGGGCGCCAACTCGGTGACGTTCGTGAAACCGCCGGGGAAGTGCTCGGCCTGCAAGGCCGGTTGCGTCGCGGTGCACAGCACAGCGCTCACGCGGTAATTGCGCGCCAGTTCATCCAACGCCGCCACGCAGGGGCGCAACTGCGCCAAGGGCAACGCCTGCGCTTCATCCAAGATCACCACGCTACCGGCGATATTGTGCAGTTTGCGGCAGCGAGCAGGCCGCGCGGCGTGCAGGCTTTCGAAAAACTGTACTGACGTCGTCACAACCACCGGCCAATCCCAGTTCTCCATTGCCAGCGCCAGCTTGTCGCGCGCCTCGGGTTCTTTGCCGGGATCATCGCTAAAGGCGCTGTGGTGCTCCAGCACCGCTACGTCCCCCAGATCGCCGAAAGCGCGTCGGAATACACCGGCGGTTTGTTCGACGATGCTGGTGAACGGAATGACGTAAATCACGCGCCGTAAGCCATGGGCAATGGCGTGGTCGAGCGCAAACGCCAGCGATGCTAGCGTCTTGCCGCCGCCCGTCGGCACCGTCAGGGAAAATAGACCGGGCGCATGCGCGGCTTTGGCGCGCACCGCTTGTAGAATCTCGCCACGTAGGCGATTCACCTCGCCCTGGTCGGGTAATGTCGCCAGGTGGGTATCTAACTGCGCACGCAGTTGTACGAGCGTGACAGGCGAGCCGCGCGCAGGTTTGGGATGGGGATCAAATCGGCGGTAGTACGCCTCGGTATCCAAGTAATCGGCATCGACAAGACAAGAAAACAGCATGCGGGCGAGGAAGGTTTGCTGAAACCCCAGACGTGTTTTATCGAGACGAAACCCCTGGGGCGAAGGGAGCGGTTGATCCGGTAAATGAATTTCCTGCCGCCAAGCCCCATCTAGCTCAGGCAGATCCGACGTCATACGATCATGCAAAGAAGGCCTATCGCCACGCTCACGTCCATTCGCCAGCCCCGCATGGTGCCCGGCGATACCATATGCCAACAACAATCCAGGCAAGCCGTATTTTTCGTGTGCGATCAGCGCGCCACGGGTGGCATGATCCACGCGATCGCCACCACGCAACCGTTGCTGGAACTTGTCGGTATATTTGCCGAGGTCGTGCAGCAATCCGCTGACCTCGCCTAATGACCCTGCCCCGAAAACATCAGCAAATTGCCCCGCCGATTGGCCGACCGTATGCAGATGTTCCGCTAACGGTTGCCAACCACTCTCATCGCCCGTGTCGTTGGAATGCGCGAAAAACATGGTTTTCCTATCGCACCTATCATCAACCGGCAGCATACCATTTGGTTGACAAATCAAGCCATAAAATGATTTTGGTATTAATTCTCTCTCGCGATACAAAGGACCAAACCCTCCCGGGCTTGACCCTTTCTCCATACTCAATCGATCACGAATCCCGCCTTACAACACCTCCGCCAGTTCCATCGCCTGATCGCGCAACGTGCGGTACGGCGCCTCCAACAGCGCGTTGACGCTGGCCGCCGCCACCGGCTCTTCGCCGGCGCTCGAGAGCAGGCTGCGCGCCGCGTGCAGTGTGGCCACCGCGTCGACCAGACTATGCACCGCACGCTCAAGCCGCGGTTGTGCCGCCACCGCTTGATCGAACAGCGGCAGCAGTTCGTCCAGTCCCGTGGCTTGCAGCAACTCGCCACCGGATTGACGCAGACGCGTCAAACGGTCTTGCAGGGTAGAAACATGAAGGGAGTTGAGTTCGGTCGCCATATGGCATCTCCTTACTGAGAGAGGCCCACCCAGTCAGGGGTGGGAGGCTGACCT
>NZ_JAFAND010000017.1 GCF_019232825.1 Paludibacterium sp.
CCGCCGGCAGGCCGACGGCACGCTGATCTTCCTCGGCCGCGCCGACCGCCAGGTCAAGATCCGCGGCTTCCGCATCGAGCCGGGCGAGATTCAGGCCGCGCTGTTGGCGCACGACGGCGTCGACGCCGCCGCCGTCATCGCCCGCGATGGCCAACTGCTCGCCTACGTCAGCGGCGCCGAACACGACGACGCCGTGCTGCGCCGCCATCTGGCGCAACGGCTGCCGGACTACATGCTGCCCGCAATAATCACGCCGCTGGCGGCGCTGCCGCTGACCGCCAACGGCAAGCTGGACGAGGCGGCGCTGCCGCGCCCGGCGCGCCAGGGCGCGGCCTACCGCGCGCCCGAGAGCGAGGCCGAGCGCCTGCTGTGCCAGCTGATGGCCGAGGTGCTCGGCGTCGAGCGCGTCGGCCCTGACGACAACTTCTTCGCCCTCGGCGGCGATTCGCTGTCGGCCACGCGGCTGCTGGCGCGCCTGCGCGCCGGACTCGCGCCGACACTGGGGCTCGACACCCTGTTCCAGGCGGCCTGCGTCAGCGAACTCGCACGCCACTGCCACGGCGCCGGTCCCGCCGGCTTGCCGATCGCAGTCACGTCCAAAACGCGCGCGCGCCTGTCTTTCGCCCAGGAACGGCTGTGGTTCCTCGACCAATTGCAGGGCGATAGCCGCGAGTACCACATTCCCGACGCGCGCCGCCTGCGCGGCCCGCTGGACGCGGCGCGCCTGACGCAGGCGCTCAACGCCGTGGTGGCGCGCCACGCTAGCCTGCGGACCTATTTCGTGCAGGAAAACGGCGCAGTGCGCCAAGCGGTGCGCCCGTTGGTGCCACTGTCGCTGCCGCTCGTCGACTTGTCTCTACTGGGCGAAACCGAACGCCAAGCCGCATTGCGCCAGGCAATGGCCGACGAATGGGAAACCCGCTTCGACCTCGGCGCCGGCCCGTTGCTGCGCGCAAGCCTGCTGCGCCTGGCGCCGGACGACCACGTGTTGCTACGCACCTGCCATCACCTGATCGCCGATGGCTGGTCGATGGCCTTGTTCGAGCGTGAGCTGTGGCATTGCTACCAGAACGATGCGCTCGCGCCGTTGCCGCTGCAGTACCCCGATTTCGCCGAATATCAGCGCGATCACGCCGACACCGACGCCGTGGCGCTGGCCTATTGGCGGCGCCAGCTCAGCGGCGCGCCGGCGCTGTTGACGCTGGCTAGCGACCGGCCTCGTCCGCCGGTACAACACTACCAGGCAGGGTGGGTACGCGCGCGCCTCGACGGCGCGGTCATGCGCGACATGGCACGGCTGCTGGCCGACGCGCCCGGCACCACACCCTATATGGTGCTGTTGGCGCTGTGGGCCTTGCTGCTTGGCCGCGAAAGCGGCCAAGACGACGTGGTCATCGGCTCTCCCTGCGCGAGCCGCCCCTTCGCCGCGCTGGAATCGGTGATCGGCTTATTCGTCAACACCTTGGCGCTGCGGGTGCGGCTCGCGCAGGAACAGTCGTTCGCCATGCTGTTGGCGCAGGTACGGCAGACTTGCCTGGATGCCTACCGCCATCAGGACGTGCCGTTCGAGCGGCTGGTCGAGGCGTTGGCGCCTCGGCGCGATCTGGGGCATGCGCCGCTGTTCCAAGCCATGTTGGCGATGCAGAATCTGCCTGACCCGGCGACGCCCCCGGCGGAACTCACGGTGGAAGCGTTGACCGATCAAGTCCACAAGGTGCGCTTCGACGTGGAGCTGCACGTGCAGCCGAACGGGGACGCGCTGGAGCTGTGTTGGATTTATAAGCGCGAATTGTTCGATACCTTGCGCGTCACGCGCTGGAGCGAACGCTTCGAGCGGCTGGCGGCGCAGGCGCTGGCCGCGCCGGACACCCGCTTGGAGGAACTGGGCCTGCTGTCCGACGCCGAGCGCCATGCCGTCGTCGAACTGCCCAACCAGACCCGCGCTGCCATCGCGCCACAGCCGCTCCACGCACTGTTCGAGGCCAGCGCCCAAGGCCGGCCCGAGGCCCTGGCCCTCTCCGGCCACACCCTCGA
>NZ_JAFAND010000040.1 GCF_019232825.1 Paludibacterium sp.
TCGGGACGTAGGCGGCGCCGGCTTTGAGCACGGCCAAGAGCGCCATGGGCAGTTCGAGCGCGCGCGGCAGGCAGACGGCGACGCGGTCGCCGGGGGCGACGCCGTGCTGGATCAGCGCGTGGGCGAGACGGTTGGCGCGGGCGTTGATCTGGGTGTAGGACCAGTCGGCGCGCAGGCCGTCGAGGGTGTGGCCGGAGAGGGCCAGGGCCTCGGGCCGGCCTTGGGCGCTGGCCTCGAACAGCGCGTGGAGCGGCCGCGGCGCGATGGGCGCGCGGGTCTGGTTGGGCAGTTCGATGACGGCATGGCGCTCGGCGTCGGACAGCAGGTCCAGTTCCTCCAGCCGCATGTCGGGATGCGCCGCCACGTACTGCAGCAGATCGATGAACCCTTCGCCGATGCGCGTCGCGTCGCCGTCCGTCAGGCGCGCGCTATCGTATTGCAACCGCAGGTCCAGCCGCGCGCCCGGGGTGATGATCAGATTGACCGGGTAATGGGTGGCGTCGTCCGGCTCGATCGCCTGCAGCCGCAGTCCGGCATCGTTTAAAGACAGGTTGGGATCCCACGGATAGTTCTCGAACACGATCAGCGTATCAAACAACTCGGACACGCCGGCCGCTTGCTGAATCTCGGCGAGTCCGACGTGCTGGAATGGCGTGAGCCGCGCCTGCTCGTCCTGCAACCGGGCGAGGAACGTCGCCAGCCGCTCGCCGGGCGCGAGCCGCGCGCGCAACGGCAGCGTGCTGATGAATAGCCCGAGCATCTGTTCGATACCGGCGACCTCGGCCGGGCGGCCGGACACGGTGATGCCGAATACCACGTCGTCCTGGCCGGTCAGCCGCGCCATCAATACCGCCCACAGCCCCTGCAGCACCGTGTTGAGCGTCACGCGCCATGCGCGCGCGCGCCGTGCCAGGGCCTCGCCAAGCTCGGGCGAGAGCTGGCGCTGCCAGCGGCGCGGCCAGACGGTTTGGCCGGCGCCGGTTTGCCGCGCCAGGCGGCAAGGTTCCGCGACACCGTCCAGGTAGGCGCGCCAGGCGCCCTGCGCGGCCTCCCGGTCTTGCCGCGCCACCCAGTCGAGATAATCGGCATAGCGTGGCGGCGGTAGCGCCGGCGCGTCCTGACGGTAATGCGCCAAGACGCCGGAGACGAACAGCGACAGCGACCAGCCATCCATCAGCAGATGATGGTGGGTGATGATCCAGGCGGCCGCGCCCGGCAGACGCGCGAGCATCATGCGCATCAGCGGCGGCGTGTCGAGCGCGAAGCGCTGCTGGCGCTCATGGAGCCGTGCTTGGCGGTAGCCGGCTTCCGCCTCATTGGCCGGCAGAGCGGACAGATCCACCTCGCGCCAAGGCAGCCTCGCTTCGCCGCCAAGGGCTTGCAACGGCCGCTGTTGCGGATCGCGCAGGAAACGCGCGCAGAGCTGGGGATGACGGCGCAACATGGCCAGCGCCGCGCGTCGCAGCCGTTCGCCGTCGATCGGCCCGGTTAGCACCAGCGCCAGTTGCACCGTGTAGAGGTCGGGCGCGTCGTCGTCGAAGCGGGCATGGAACAACAGACCCTCTTGCAAGGGCGACAACGGCAACAGCGCGTCGATCTGCGGCATGACGGTCTCGATGCGCTCGATCGCCGGTTGACTCAACGCGAGCAAGGGGAAATCAGATGGCGTATGGCCACCATGACGCGCGCCGTGGCGCGCCAACGCTTCCAGCGCCATGCGCCAGTGCCCCGCCAACGAGCGGGCGACGGCATCGGGCACGCAATCCGGCGCCCAGGTCCAGTCCGCCACCAGGCGCGCCGCCCGGCCCTCGCCGACGAAGGCGATATCCAGGTCGAGCGGGTGCAGCAAGGTGCAGTCGTTCTCGGTCATGCGCAAAGCGTCGGCGACGCTCAGGTCGGGCTGCCACGGTGTATCGGCGCTGCCGAGCCGGCCTAGATAGTTGAAGCCGATTTGCGCCTCCTCGCCTTGGCGGCCTTCCGGGGTGAAGTGACGCAGATAACCATATGCCAGTCCGCGGCCACGGGCCGGCGTCTCCTCGGCAAAGAGCCCCGGCAGCGCGCGCGCCTGCTCCTTGACGCGCTTGATCAGCTGGCCGAGGTCGTCCGCGCCGGCCAGCATCGCGTCGACCGATAGGCCGTCGGTGTCGAGCCGTAACGGATAGAGGCTGGTGAACCAGCCCACGGTGCGCGACAGATCGAACGTATCGTCCGGCGTTTCGCGTCCATGGCTCTCCACCTCGACCGCGAAAGCCGTGGCCGCGTCCGAGCGCTCGCGCCGCCAAGCGTGCACGGCAAGGGCCAGGGCGGCGAGCAGAATATCCTCCACCCCGGCGTGGTAGGCGGCGGGCAGCGCGAGCAGCGCCAGCGAGGTCTCGACCGACGGCGATACGCGCAGGCGGCCGGCGCGGGCGAAGGTGTCGCGCGCCGGTTGCAGCCGCGCGCCGGCAAGCAACGGCGCGGCGCCATCCGTTTGCGCTCGCCATGCGGGCCATTGCGCGCGCGCGGCGGTTTGTCCTGCCAGATGGAACAATGCCGCCGACCAGCGACGGAAGGTCGGCTCGGCCGTGACGGCGGGCACGGCGCGATCCGCTTGTTGCCATAGTGCCGCCAGATCGGCCAGCAGGATCGGCCACGACACGCCGTCGACCGCGAAGTGATGGATGGTGAGCAACAGGCGTGACTGCGTCGGCGTGTGCAAGCATAGCGCCGCCAGCATGCGGCCGCTGGCGGGCGAGAGCGCTGCGCGGGTTTCGGCGGCGAGCGCCGCCCAATCCGGCGTGATGCCCGCGGACAGCGCTCGCGACACGAGCCATGGCGTGGCATCGGCGCCCACCGCCAAACGCCAGGTGTGTTCCGAGGTCGGCGTCACGGTCAGCCGCAACATCTCATGCTTGGCTTGCAGCGCCGCCAACGTGCGCGCCAAACGCGCCTCGAACCCGGTTTGATCGGCGCCGGCGGGCGGCAGCTGGATCAGCATCGATTGGCTGAACGGCCGGATGCTCGGGTTGCGTCCGAGCTGCCATTGCATCAATGGTGTCGGCGTCACCTCCCCATCGTCGGTGGCCTGCGCCTCGATCGGGCGCGCCATCCGGGGCGTGAGAAACAGGGAGAGCGCCGCCGTGTCCTGCGCTTGGAAGACCTTGCGCAGCGGCAGATCGTACCCGGCGTCGCGCAAGCGGCGTATCAGCTGGATCGACACGATGCTGTCGCCGCCGAGGGTAAAGAAGTTGTCGTCGGGGCCGACGCGCTCGACGCCGAGCACCTCGGCCATCAGCTGGCACAGCAGGCGCTCGGCCTCGCTCTCGGGCGCGCGGTAGGCCGCGCCCTGGCGCGCCGGGCGCGGCAGCGCCGCCTCGTCCAGCTTGCCGTTGGTGGTCAGCGGCAGCGCCGCCAGCGGCGTGATCATTGCGGGCAGCATGTAGTCCGGCAGCCGTTGCGCCAGATGGCGGCGCAGCACGGCGTCGTCGTGTTCGGCGCCGCTGACGTAGGCGAGCAATTGGCCGTCGCGGGCGATGACGGCGGCGGCGTCGACGCCGTCGTGCGCCAACAGCGCGGCCTGAATCTCGCCCGGCTCGATGCGGAAGCCGCGGATCTTGACCTGGCGGTCGGCGCGGCCGAGGAAGATCAG
>NZ_JAFAND010000091.1 GCF_019232825.1 Paludibacterium sp.
GGCCCGAATCGAAAAGGACATTGGCGACGCCAAGAATGTGTGCACCATCCTCCTGCTGCGCACGCCGCGCCGTGAAGCATTCATGGCTTAAGCCGACCGTTCTTGTACACGCTTCCCAATGGCATCATTACGCTGGATAGCCTTACCCCCAAGTTTGCCCCTTATCGCAATGGAAACGGCCTGATTTCAATGAGCAGGGTTGCTGCTACCTCACCGCTGCGGCTTGGTCATCCCCGCGGGCGATCCTTCGGAGCAGCACTCGATCGAGCGCTTGAGCCCTTGTATTCCAGCCACGACGAGCGCAGCACCGGAGATATCGAGAGTTTGAGCCAGATGCTGCAGATGGGGCGTATCGACTATTTCCGGAGTTCCTCTCCGGAAGAAGAATACCTGGCCCGTACTCAGCCCAAGCACCAGACGACGATCCACCTCCCCTTGGAGGAGAGCCACGACCTGCTCTCCCATGAGGTGGCCTGCGCCCGCACTGCTTGGGGCGCCAAGATCGTGGAGCGGGTGAATCATCAGTTTGAATTGAAGGAATTGCGGCAGAAATTCCAGGGTTATTATGAAGGCTGGCTTGGTCCGGAGGAGCTGAAACTGTACCGCGTCTGGCTCAGCCAAACCGCGCAGCCCGGTCAGTAGCGGCCAGGCACCGTTGAATTTCTGGTCAATTTGACATCCGATTTTATTCGGTGTGATTTTAATTTTTAAGATAAATCAAGGTGTTATGGCTTGTGCAGTTTGGTGGTCGGCACAGTGTGGCCACCGTGATGACCACAAAATTCCCCATTCGTTATGTATCAGCGTGTGAACTATGTCCTGTTGGGCTGCCTCTGTGCGAAGTGCAAAAGCATGCCTGCATGTGTTCCTTCCACCACACGTAGAATCCGAAGCTTGCAAAGCCATAGACTACCGTTGCGCCGATTACCCTAAACATCATGCGTCCCCTGTCCGAATTCCGACTATTTGTCGTATCAAGCTTATGCGGCCGGTTGACCGCAGTAGGGGCATACTACGAGCAGGTGGCGACATTTTAGGTCGCTTGGCAGCATTCCCTTTTGTACGGATTTAGTTCGCATATGTTTCATGCAGTTTATTGGCCAACAAACGCATCTCCTCTCGCAAACTTGTTGGTCCAAGTACTTGGGCATGGACGCCAAAGCCCATGATCCAGCGGCGCAGCTCCTGGGTGTTGTGTACTTGGGCGATCAGCTGCACATGGTCGTCACCAGAGGATATAACCTGCTGATTCGGGTCCAACGGACGCTCGATGAGTGTCGTAGCGTAGGCTTTTTCGACGTGAAGAATCAGATTGACCTTTTGCTCGCCCTGCACAAGAAAGCCAAAGTTACCCTGTGCAATGTACTCGTCCAGATCAAAGCCATTGATCTCTTTTACAGGCAGGTCCGTCAGATCGGCAGTACGGATACGTCCCAGCACTAGCTGCTTGATGTCATCATACTCACGGAGCGTGCACACGAGATAGATCACTTGATCGCGCACCACCAACCCAAGCGGGTTGACCTGATACTGGCGAAGTTCCGTAGCATCGCGGGCGCAATAGACCACCTCCAACCGCCGATGCGTCAGCAAGGCTTGCGTAACCACCGATTGAACTTCGGGATCGATTGCCGGCGGTAGTTGCGGTAAGCCAGTTGCCAGCACTCGCACCTTTCGGCGCCAGGCCGAAAGGCCATTGCTGTGATTGTCCAGCACGCCAGCGGCCGTACGGAACCATGGGGCTAGATAATCCAAAGTGCTTTTCGGTAACAAGTCACCCAGATAACGCTCCGCCAGATGGAGCACCAATGCGGCCTGAGGCTCTAGCATAGGCAAATCCAGTTGCGGCGCGTCTGCCGCCCATGACCAGCCTTGTGGCTTGGAGGAGTCGGCCACCAACGGCAATGACGCAGACAGTTTTACGAGATCGCGCTGTATTGTTCGTACGGTCGCTTCAAACCCGGCCGCTTCGAGACGAGTTAGGATTTCAGCCGTACTGATCCGACGCGGAAAACGTGGGAGCTGATGCAACATGTGCCAGTGGCGCAGGAGAGTGTCGTTCCTTTTCATTTAAGCAGCATAGCGGCCCTAAACGACATTTACTGTCGCTTTGGGGTGCAATCATCACAACATGGCGCTACGTTGATCTACGTGATAGTCCGCAATGC
>NZ_JAFAND010000008.1 GCF_019232825.1 Paludibacterium sp.
ACTCACCCGTTCGCCACTCGCCACCAGGCCGAAGCCCGTGCTGCCGTTCGACTTGCATGTGTAAAGCATGCCGCCAGCGTTCAATCTGAGCCAGGATCAAACTCTTCAGTTCAATCTCTATGCTTATTTCGTACTTTGGCACGCAAGAACCACAAAAGAACCCGAAGGTACTTTCTGTCTCTTGCAGTGCAAGTGTCGGGCTCCCCCGGCACTCACACCTATCGGTTGTTCTGTTCTGTTAAAGAGCGGTGCTGCGTTGTTGCTGCAGCGGAGAGAGCGAACTATACGCGGACGAAAAGGGTGCGTCAACTGCGTTTTTAGGGCCCAATATGAAAAAAACCGCCTCACGAGGCGGTTTTTTGAAAAATCACAATAACTTAGCTTCGGTAATCAGCATTGATGCGTACGTAATCGTAAGAGAAATCACAGGTCCAAACGTGCGCGCGCGCCGCGCCACGATGTAGCAACACACGCACGGTGAACTCGTCTTGATTCAAAATCGCCTGCCCTTGTTCCTCGCGGTAATCGGGATGGCGCCCCCCCTGGCTCGCCACCAGAACGTCGTCCAGATAAAGCTCAAGCCGCTCGACGTCCAGGTCATTGATCCCGGCATAGCCAATGGCGCACAACAATCTCCCCAGATTGGGATCGGAAGCAAAAAACGCCGTCTTGACCAATGGCGAGCGGGCAATGGCGTAAGCGATGGCTTTGCACTCCGCCACGCTGCGCCCCCCCTCGACTTCGACCGTGACAAATTTAGTGGCGCCCTCGCCGTCGCGGATAATGGCCTGGGCCAATTCGGTCGCTACGTCGAGCAATGCCGCGCGCAACATCTGATAGTCGGCCGACTCGGTCGAATCGATCAACGGCGCTTTGCTCTTACCCGTGGAGATCAGCATAAAGCTGTCATTGGTCGAGGTGTCTCCGTCGACCGAAATACAGTTGAACGACTGATCGCACACTTCCTTGACCAGCTGATTGAGCACCGGCCGGGTGATGGCGGCATCCGTCGCCACGAAGCCCAGCATTGTCGCCATATTGGGGTGAATCATCCCCGAACCCTTGGCAATACCGGTAATCGCCACCGCCTCGCCGCCGAGCTGCAGACTGCGGCTGCTACCTTTGGCCATGGTGTCGGTGGTCATGATTGTCTGCGCCGCCTCCGTCCAGCCGGCCGCGCGCCGCGCCGGCAAAGCTTGAATGATGCGATCGGCCGGTAAGGGCTCAAGAATGACGCCGGTCGAAAACGGCAGAATTTGCTCTGTCTGGCAGCCGAGCTCATCGGCTAACGCGCGGCAGATGGCGCGCGCGCGTTGCAACCCCTCCTCACCCGTCCCCGCGTTGGCATTGCCCGTATTGACCACCAACGCGCGGATCTGCACCCCGGCGTCGAGATGGCTTTGACACAGTTGCACAGGCGCCGCGCAGAATCGGTTCTGGGTAAACACACCGGCGACGGTATTGCCTTTATCGATGCGCATCACCAGCACATCGCGGCGATTGGCGTATTTGACGCCGGCTTCGGCCACGAAGAGATCGAGTCCTGCGATGGGCAGTAACGCGTTGTCGTCCAGAGGTAGTAGATTGACTGCCATGTTTTCTCCCTATTTTTACTCACCGCTTGGCGATTCTTCCCCGATCTGCCGCATCAAACGAAGCAGATTGTCGCCATAGCGCGCCAGCTTGAGCTCGCCGACACCATAAATGCGCGCGAGCTGACTGCGACTTGTCGGCTTTTCTTCGACCAATTGCCGCAATGTCCGATCAGAAAAGACAGCATAGGCCGGGACATTATGCTCGTCGGCGACTTCTTTGCGCCAGCGACGCAACTGCTGCCACAAGCGATCTTCCCGTTCGGTGCGCAACCAACGCTCGGTTTGCGCGCGGTTGCCGTGGCCCTTATCTGCCAACGGGCGCAAGCGGATCTTCTCCTGCCCCTTAAGCAGCGACCGGCACGCTTCGGTCAACACCAGCGACTGCCCCCTGGCTACATCGACCTGCAGAATCTTTCGCGCCACCAACTGCCGGATCACCGAACGCCAGGCGCGCTGATTCAGTTCACGGCCGATGCCGAACGTCGACAACTGGTCGTGTCCCGCCATCGTCACGGCGGGGTTGCCGCGCCCCAACAGCACGTCGACCACATGACCGGCGGAATAGCGCTGTCCCACGCGATAGATGCAGGACAACAGTTTTTGCACCGCAACGGTGGCATCGAAGGTGGCTGGCGGCGACACGCAGTTGTCGCAACAACCGCACGGCGCGATCGGTTCGCCAAAGTGCGCCAGAATCTGCTGTCGCCGGCAACTGGCGGTCTCGCAAATGGCCAGCATCGCATCGAGCTTGGCGCACTCAATCTGCTTCTGCTGCTCGGCCATGTCCGATTCCTGGATCATGCGGTTGAGCTGCACCACGTCATTGAGACCGTAACACAGCCAACTGACGGCAGGCAGCCCATCTCTACCGGCGCGACCGGATTCTTGGTAGAAGCCCTCCGGGCTTTTCGGCATATCGATGTGCGCCACGAAACGCACGTCCGGCTTGTCGATACCCATGCCGAACGCCACCGTGGCCACCATCACCACCGCGTCGTCGCGGATAAAAGCGCGCTGATTGGCCTCCCGCACCTCATGACTGAGACCCGCGTGATAGGGCAGCGCGTGAATGCCATTTTCCGACAACCATTCTGCCGTCTCTTCCACGCGCTTGCGCGACAGGCAATAAACGATTCCCGATACGCCGGGAAACTCGTTCTGGATGAAGCTCAGCAGCTGCTTCTTGGCATTGTGCTTTTCCACCACCTGGTAAAACAGGTTGGGCCGATCGAAGCTGGATAAGAATACCGGACTGTCCTGCAGGCCAAGGTAGTGTTGAATATCAGCCCGCGTGGGCAGGTCGGCGGTAGCGGTTAACGCCAACCGCGGCACATGAGGGAAGCGCTGCGCCAGAATGCCGAGCTGCTGATATTCCGGCCGAAAATCATGTCCCCAATGGCTGACGCAATGTGCCTCGTCGATGGCGAACAGCGCCAGTTGCAACGAATCGAGAAAATCGAGAAAACGGGGCATCAGCAGCCGTTCCGGCGCGACATACAGCATGTCCAGCGTGCCGGCGCGCGCCTGGCGGGAGATCAGGCGCGCCTCGTCCGGATCGGTGGCCGAATTGAGACAGGCGGCGGCGATCCCCACCTCGGTCAATGCCGCGACCTGATCCTGCATCAGCGCGATCAACGGCGAAACGACGATGCCGACCCCTGGCCGCATCAAGGCGGGAATTTGGTAGCACAGCGATTTGCCGCCGCCAGTGGGCATCAACACCAGCGCGTGCCCTCCCGCGGCGACGTGCGCCACGATCTCGGCCTGCTGCCCGCGAAAGGAAGGATAGCCGAAGATGTTTTGGAGTAAGGTGTTGGCGTCCTGCATGGAAAAGTCGGTCCCGAAGAAGGACGACATTGTACGGTAATCCAGCGGTGAGGGCATGCAGGCAAAAAAAAGCCACTTCCGAAGAAGTGGCTAGCAAGATTTGGAGACAATGTGAAACGAGGAAAAACGCTCTCGTGCAAATAGAGACTTCCCATTCAGACGGAAGTTCCAATCGCCTCCGAAGAATTTTTGCTGCGGTTGGCCGCGTCGCCCCGCTGTGCGACACTGAGCGCGTTCGACCAGGAGAATGTAAATGCGTTACCGATTTTTTGCGCTGGCCATGTTTGTAGGCCTGCTCGCCGGCTGTGCGACTCAGCCGATTTCCTCAACACGCCCCGGCGCTGTCACGTCGAGCCAAGAGCCGGCCGTACCCAGCGCCGATTGGGAAAATCTCGGCGTGTCGCCGAACGGCAATATCCTGCATGAGCTCGATAAGCTGTCGATTCAACGCCAAGGCGATCTGGTGACTTTCCGCGAACGGAAGACCATTTTCGATATTCGCAAGGAAGACTTCCTGCAGACGCCTCGTCATAAAGTCTCCATCAATACCTGGCAGATTGACTGCAAAGCCGATACGTATCGCTTGCTCAGCATGAATTTGTTCGATGAAACGGGCAGGCAGGTGGCCAGCTTCACCTATAATGACAACCAGATAAAACCAGTGCCGGTCGTACCAAATTCTGCAAGCTATCAGCAGATGCTGTTTGTTTGCCAAACCGCATCCGCAAACTGATAGCGCCAGAGGGACGTCCCGGCCTGCTCCATGGGGGTTTGAATGGCGGCAATCCGGCGAGTGGTATTCAATCAAAAGGGTGGGGTCGGCAAGTCCACCATCACGGTTAACTTGGCGGCCACGGCGGCGCGCCAGGGCAAGCAAGTGCTGGTCATCGACCTGGACCCCCAGGGCAACAGCAGCCACTACCTGTTGGGCGCACAGGCAGAGGCGCGTCACCTCGGCGGCCTGTTTGACCAATTTCTCAACATCACGCTGTTTGGCAAGCAGGCGAGCGAATTCATCGAGGACACGCCGTTTCCCGGATTGCGCTTGCTCGCATCCCACCCCAGTCTGACTGAAATGATGGGCAAGCTGGATGCCCGCCATAAGATCTACAAGCTGCGAGAGGCGCTCGATGCCCTCGATGAAGAAGCCGATTTCGACGAAATCTGGATCGACACGCCGCCGGCGCTCAACTTTTACACGTTGTCGGCGCTCATCGCCGCACAGCGCTGCTTGATCCCTTTCGACTGCGACACCTTTTCCCGTCAAGCGCTGTACGGACTCTTGACCAGCGTCGAGGAAATCCGCGCTGACCATAATCCGCAACTGACGATCGAAGGTATTGTCGTCAACCAGTTTCAGCCGCGCGCCAGTCTGCCGGCACGCCAAGTGGCGGAGTTACGCGCCGAGGGGCTGCCCATTCTCGACACGCCGTTATCCGCCTCCGTGCGGATCCGCGAATCGCATGAAGCTTCGCGGCCGATGCCCTATCTCGATCAGCGGCACAAGCTGACGCTCGAATTTGACCAGCTCTACCGACAATTGGACGGCCCCCCGAAGCGGGGTGGATGATGAGTGCGTTACGGCGGCCTGGGCTGATCGTCATGGCCGGCCTGCTGGCCGTCGCGATACTGTTGGTGGAATATGGCCTGCTCGAGAACGGTGCAGCCGACCGCGAAGCCGAGCGTTACGCCATGTGGGGCGCCTACAGTCTTAATATCCTGATGGCCCGTCTGAGCACGGCGCTCGACTATGCCGCGGTGCTGGGCGCACCGTCCAACGGCGATACCGATACGCTCAATGCGCTGACGCGCATCAACACCAGCGCGACTCATCCCAACAGCGCCTTCAATGGCTCCGCTTTGCTGGCACAGGTTCCGGCGAATCAACGTGCTGCGTTCGAATTGGCCATCAGCGGGCCAATCCAGGTTCTATCCAATCACCACCTCTCACCGAGTCCGGTCAAATCCGAATACTTCCCGGTCATCAACTATCTGCCCGATGACGCCAACGCCTTGGCGCGCGGACTGGATCTCGGCTCGCTGCCGGGTTGGGAAAAGGCGCTCAGCCAAGCCCAGAACACGGGCCTGCCGGTACTCGTCGCCCTGCATGACTCCGACATTGGACGCTTGGCGATCGCAACGCCGCTTGCCCGCAAAATGCGGTTTCTGCTGTTCAATGTAGATCTGGAGCGCCTGCTTGCCTTGCCGCTCCCGGACGGCAGCGCGTTTCAAAATCAGCTGCGCCTGCTTGCCTGGGTCAAGCTCGATAACCGTCAGCCTCTCTTGCTGCTCGACTCCCGCCCCGATTTGAGCCGCCCTGTCGGCGCACCGATCGCCAGCCAAACCGCCGTGCTGGGTGGCATGCCGTTGCAATTTGGCACCTATCGGTTGGCCAAGGCCGATAATGCGCCATTGGACGACAGCGACCGCTCTATCCTGCTGCTGACGGCGGCTTCGCTGACCGCGCTGATCTCCCTGCTGATCGTGTTCGCTCGGCGCAACGCGCAGTTCCAGGTACGACTGGCCGACCAGGATCGACAGTTAGCGCAGCATCACCAATTGCTGCGACAACAGCTGGCCGAACGTATTGCGGCGGAACAGGCTCGCACGGAGAGCGAAATGCGCCAAAGCGCCATTTTGCAAGCCAGTTCCGATGCCATCCTTCTGGCGGATCACGACGGCGCCATTACGCACGCCAATCCCGCCGCCACAAGGTTGATCGGCCAAGCCGCCGAGTCGCTGCCAGGCTTGACCATCGGCGCGCTGTTTCCCGAGCTTTACGACAGCCATCAGCAGCATTTTTCGACGATTGCCGCCAATTTCGAAGGCCTATTGTTCGAAGCGCAACTGATTCGCAACGATAGCAGCAAGCTCCCCGTCGAACTGGCTTTGTCGCGAGTCACCTTGCCGGACGACCAGTTCTACCTGCTCGTATGCCGAGACATCAGCGTTCGCAAGGCGCAGGAAGCCGCGCTGATCCGGCTCAAGAACAGTCTGGCGGAACAAGTCGAGATGCAAAGCCGGCAATTGGCGGCCCTACTCGATGCCAGCCCCTTGGCGATGGCCTACATCGCCGATCGCCATCTCAAACAGGTGAATCATGCCTTTTTGGAAATGTTCGACTGTGACGAAGCCAGGGCCATCAACTACACCACGCGCCAGTTCTATCAAAACGACGAGCAGTACCAGCGCACTGGCCGGCTGCTCTATCACTTGCTCAACGCGGGCAAGGTGGTCACCACCGAACTGCAACTTCAAACCGGGCGCGGCAAACTGATTTGGGTACGGCTGCACGGCAAGGCGCTCAACCCCGCCGTGCCAGGCCTTGGCACCATCTGGGTCTATCAGGATTTCTCGGCGGAGCGCGCGGCGGAAGAAGCCCTGCGGACCGCCAAGGAACTTGCCGAAGAATCCAGCCGGACCAAAACCGAGTTCCTCGCCAACATGTCGCACGAGTTGCGCACGCCGATGCACGCCATTCTCGGCTTCGCGGAGATGGGGCAAAGCCGCAGCGAGCAAAGCGGCCAAGAAAAAATCCAACAGTATTTCAAGCGTATTCTTACCAGCGGCAATCGCCTGCTGTCGCTACTCAACGACTTGCTCGACCTGGCCAAGATGGAGGTCGGCCGCATGGAGTACACGTTGGTGGACGACGATCTGGCGCGCCATCTGCGCGACATCGCCGAAGAGCTGACCGGCATGGCGGAAAACAGGAGAATCCGCATTGAGACCGATATCGTGCCGCAACCGCTGATTGCTTGTTTCGACAGCGTGCGTATCGGCCAAGTCATGCGCAATCTGTTGACCAATGCCATCAAGTTCAGCCCGCCGGAAAGCCGTATCGGCGTCGAAGCGCGCATTATCCACAGCGCGGGTTTCCCGGTGGTGTGGGTCCAAGTGACGGACCAAGGCCCGGGTATTCCTGCCGGTGAGCTGGAATCGATTTTCGACAAATTCATTCAAAGCAGTTCGACCAAGACCGGCGCCGGCGGCACCGGGCTCGGCCTCGCCATCTGCCGTGAAATCATTCACGCCCACCAGGGCGAAATCTTTGCCGACAACGCCGCGGGCGGCGGCGCGCAGTTCAGCTTCACCTTTCCGCTGCGCCCGCGCCATCCGCTTTGAGACAGGAGACCCACCATGGCCCATACCTTGCTGCTGGTCGATGACGAGCCCTTCAACCTCGAATTGATGACGGAACTACTGGAAGATGCGGGCTATCGGGTCAGAACTGCCGAAAGCGGCGAAGCGGCCTGGCACCTGCTCGACCGCGAGGGCGATGCTTTTTCCAGCGTGCTATTGGACAAGATGATGCCGGGCATGGATGGATTTGAACTCTTACGGCGCATCAAGAGCGACCAGCGGCTCGAGTTCCTGCCCGTCATCATGCAAACCGCGGTCGGCGCCGCCGCCAGCGTGCAGGAGGGGCTGTCGCAAGGCGCGTTTTATTATCTGACCAAACCGTTCTCGCGCGAGATGCTGCAGGCCGTTGTCGCCGCCGCCGTCAGCCACTGGGACCGGCACACCTACTTTCGCGAGCTGGTCAATCAGCAAGCGGAGGCCTTGGGTTATTTGAACGAGGCACACTTTGCCTTTCGCACGCACAAGGAAGCGCAATGGGTTACCGCGCTTCTCGCCCGCGCCTGCCCACACCCTGAACGCGTCGCTACCGGCCTGTTCGAACTCCTGGTCAACGCCATCGAGCATGGCAATCTACGGCTCTCCTATGCCGAAAAAACGCAGTTACAGGCTGACGGGGCCTGGGAGGCCGAGTTGGAACGGCGTCTATCCGATCCGGAGTTCGGCCAACGCCAGGTGCGGTTGAGCTACCGGCGCTCGCGCGAGGCCATCCGTTTTTCCATTGCCGACGAAGGCGCAGGCTTCGACTGGCGCCACTATCTCGATACCGAGGCCATCTCTTATTTGGAAAGCCACGGCCGCGGCATTCTCATCGCCCGCAAGCTATCGTTCGACCAACTCAACTATTTGGGCAACGGCAACCAAGTCGACGCCGACATTTGGCTTATCCGTCCGACGCCGAGCCCGGACGCCAGTGACGCGGCGCCACCTGCCGATACCCCGTGACCCGCGGCGGCGCGGTGAAGTCCAGCATGATCGCCCCCTGCCGGTCGGTACGCAACAGGGTGATGCCCATGGCGCGGTAATGACCGAGCACTCTCTCATGAGGATGGCCGTAGCGATTGCGCCACCCGGCGCTGACCACGCCCCAACGCGGCGCAACCATGCGCAAAAACACCGGCGAGGACGAGCTGCGGCTGCCGTGGTGCGGCGCCACCAGCACGGTACTGGCGAGCGCGCGACCGTAACGCGCCACGAGCGCGGCTTCCTCGTTCTGCGAAATATCGCCGGTCAGCAATAGCGATCCATATTCCCCCGACACGCGCAGCACGCAACTGTAGGCATTGTTGCCGGGCTCGCGCCAGGCGGCATCCGGCCACAACATCTCAAAGCGCACGCCATCCCACTGCCAGCGCCGTCCTGGCCGGCACGGACGAAACGCTACGCCAAGCGCGTGAGCGCTATCGGCTTGACCGACCCACAGCGTGGCGACCGGCAGGGCGCGTATGATCGCGGGCGCGGCGCCGTCGTGGTCGGCGTCGTGATGCGACAGCACCAGCGCATCCAGCCGCCTCACCCCCGCAGCCAGCAGGTTCGGCAACACCACCGCCTCGGCCGCCGGCAATCCCGTGTCATACAGCAAATCGTGCCGAGCGGTGCTTAGCCATACCGACAAACCTTGGCCGACATCCAGCACCATCGCCCGAAAAGCGCCTTCGCGCGGTCGTGGCGGGGCATACCACAACATCGGCAGCAGCAGCGCCGCGCCCAATAATCGCCCCGCCCAGCCTAGCGGCGCGATCAACCAGAGCGATCCCAGCAGGCCCAGCGCCAACAGCGGCCATGGCGGAATGGGCGCGAACCAGATCGGCGCGGCTGCGCACCCGGCGATGAACAGATAAAACCCTCGACATAGCCAATCGGCCAAATGCAACAACGCATCGACCGGCACCGCCGCGGCGAGTAGGCACAGCGGTGACACCAGCGCGGAAATCCAGGGAATGGCGATCAGATTGGCCAATGGTGAAATCAACGGCAATGCGGCAAAAAAACCGATCAGCGGCACCACCGACATCACGCTGGCCGCCCATTGCCCGGCCAACCAGCCTCGCCAATGCTTCGGCGCGCGCCGGCGCCCTACCGACACCAGCATCAACGCCGCCACCAGCCCGAAAGACAGCCATAGACCGGGGAAATACACCGCGAACGGGTCCAGCAGCAGCACCGAGCCCAATGCCAGCCACCAGATATGAAAGGGGGACAACGCGCGGCGCCAGCAGAGCAAAAGGCAGGCCACCGCCAACATGAAGAACGTGCGCCGCGTCGGCACCGACCAGCCCGCCAGCAGCGAATAAGCGCCAGCGGCCGCCAATCCGCCCATGGCGATCCACGCGCGCGGCGCGCCCCAGCGCGGCGGCCAGCGCCGAAACAAGGCGCGCAGCGCCAATACCGCCAGCCCTGCCACCATGCCGACGTGCAACCCCGAAATCGACACCAGATGCGTCACCCCGGTGCGGGCAAACCATTGCCATTCTTCGCGGCCGATGCCCTGCTGCATCCCCACCGTCAGCGCGGTGATCAGCGCCGCCTCGCGCGTCGTGCCCAATACCTTGCCGATCCTGCCGGCGATGCGCGCGCGCAGCCGGTCCACCTGGGCGAGCCAATCGCCGGCATCCGCCAAACGCTGCGGCTGGCCCACCACCTGCCCACTGGCCTGAATACCTTGCGCCCAAAGCCAGGCTTCGGCATCGAATCCGTGCGGATTGGCGCTGGCCCGCACCGGGCGCAACCGCACTTGCGCGCGCCAACGGCTGCCGGCGGGCCAAGGCTCGCCCCGCGTCAGATGCAGCCGAACCCACGCGATGCCCGCCAGGGGCGTTTCCACTTGAGCCAACAAGCGAAAACCGCGCTCGGTGCGCACCGGCAGGTCGCGTACCGTCAGCACCAAAGGCACTGTCTGACCGTCTAGCGCCGCCGGTAAGCGCAAGGCTAAGCGTTGTCCCGCATGAAAAACCGCCCAGGCAAGGCCGAGAGACACGCCAGCCGTCACGACAAACACCCAGCGTGTCCGCGCCGGCAGCCAGCGCGCGGCGGGCGCGAGCAGTCCTCCCGCCAGCAACCAGTGCCAGTCGGGCAATTCGGCCAACCACACGCACAGGGTCACCCCAGCGACAAATCCGATCACAAGGTCCATGGCGGCATGGTAAGGGTTGGCGCCGCCGCTACGAGGATACGACGGTTGCCTGGAGCGCTCGCTTATCGTATCGTGCCAGCGCCGTCCACCTTTCTTACTGTCCTGACCATGCCGATCTCCACGCCGCTCTTCTGCGCCGACAGCGCCCGCCGCGAACGCGCCGCCCAATTGGCCGAGCGCTACGCCCTGCCCCTGGTTCGCCAGCGGCCATCCTCGGGTTATTGGTTGGAAATGGGGTTCGAGCGGCTGGAGCTCGTCACGACCGGCAAGCACGGCGCGGTCTATGCCGAATTCGCCGAAGGCGCGGCGCGCCACCGGCGCGAGCAAGGCGGCGGCCGCGGGCAACCTGTGGCCAAAGCCATCGGCCTAAAGGGTCATCCGGGTGAAATGCGCGTGGTGGACGCCACCGCCGGTCTGGGGCGCGACGCCTTCGTCCTGGCGAGCCTCGGCTGCCAGGTGACGCTCGTCGAGCGCTCGCCGGTGGCGGCGGCGCTGCTCGACGACGCCCTCGATCGGGCGTCGGTCGCGCCGGACATCATGGAAATCGCCGCACGCATGACGCTCGTGCACGCCGACGCCATCCGTTGGCTCGTCGCGTTGCCGGCCGAAGCGCGGCCGGACGTGGTGTATGTCGACCCGATGTTCCCCGAGACCGGCAAAAGCGCCGCGGCCAAGAAGGACATGCAGGCTTTTCAGCAGGTTATTGGCGACGACCTCGATAGCGGCGCGCTGCTCGCCGCCGCCATTGCCGCAGCGCGCGGCCGCGTGGTGGTCAAGCGCCCGCGCCTGGGCGCGGCCATTACCGGGATACCCCCGTCGGCGTGCCTGGAGGGCAAGAGCACCCGTTTCGATATCTATTCGATCAAGGCGCTCGTCAGCGCGGGCAAACGCGCCGAGTAAACAGGCGAGAGTCGGCGTCGGCTGTTATTCCCGCCGTTTCGCTTGTACGGGCATCCACTGCGGGAGTAACGGCAACACCTTGAAAGCGGGAGTGGGGACGGGCGTTTACTCCCGCCGTCAAGGTTTTGCTTTTACTCCCGCCTTACTCGCTTTTTTACTTTCAGAATTTACGGACAAGCTGCCCAATTGCCGTTTCCCGGCGAACTGGATAGGGTAAGGGGGCTTTAGGCGGGTCATTGCCAAAGGCGCGGGCCCGGGGTGTTTGCACCACCGCCGAGCCCGCTAACCACAACTCACTTACTCGGAGTAAGCCATGGCTATCCATGATGTTAATGCACTTCCTTCCACCCCGACAAACCGCCGTCTGCGTCAGCAGCAGTT
>NZ_JAFAND010000066.1 GCF_019232825.1 Paludibacterium sp.
ACACCACGCTGCTGACGGCCGCGCTGTGGCTGATCAGCCAACTGCACCAATATCCGTTCGTCGACGGCTGGCTGACCGCCAAATTCGTCGCGCTGGTGGCGTACGTGTTGCTGGGAAAGTTGGCGCTGCGGCAAGGACAGCCCGCCCTGCGCGCATGGGGTTTCTATCTGGCGGCGCTTTTCTGCGTCGCCTATATCGTCGGCGTCGCGGTCACGCATTCCCCGCTGCTCGGGCACTAGGGGCGTTGGGTGTCACGCGTGTCTGTGGCGCACTGCCTTCGGCGAGTGCGCCCTACGCGAATAGGTGTCCGTAGGGTGCAATCGCCGCGCGGCGCGCGGCATTGCACCAAACACCTCACGCGTTGAGTTGTTCGAAGCAGGAAAACAATTCGCGTTCCTCGAAGCGGACGTGGGCGGCGAGCAGCGTCGCGAATTCCTGCATCGCCCGCAGGTCGCCCCCCTCGATCTGAGCGAGCAAGTGCCGCAGCCGGGCGTGTTCGTCGAAAAACCGCCGCAGCGGCAGGGGCGCCTTGGCTTGCAGCGAGGGCGGCAACAGCCGTTCCTCCTCGTCGAAATGCGCGCGGAGTCCCGGTGCGTGGCGATGGGGAATCTGCCGCATCAATTCTTCCAGCACCGCCGTGTCGTCCAGATGTGCCTGGATGCGTTTGGCCAGCACCAGCGCGGAATGATGTTCCCGCGACAGCGGGATGAGTATCGTGCTGCGTTTCACCAGTATTTCTCGAATAACATACTGCCGGCCAGGCCGCGCCGGCAAGGCAGGAAGCCGCGCTCGTTGAGGAAGGCGCGCATGGCGGCGGTAAAGTCCGGATTGCCGCAGACCATGACGCGGCTTTCGGCGGGATCGAACGGCAATCGCACCTTGGCCGCGAGCGTGCCGTCCGCCAGCAGCGCGGGGATGCGGCCTTGCAAGCAGCCGGGCACGGTCTCGCGCGTGACGATGGGCAGATAGTTGAAGCGATCAGGCGCGTCGGCAGCCAGCTGGCGCAGTTCGTCGGCGTACGCGAGTTCGTCGGCGTGGCGCACGCTATGCGCCAGAATCAACCGGCTGTAGCCGGCGAGCAGCGCCGGGTGGCGCAGCATGGCGATGTAGGGGCCGAGGCCGGTGCCGGTGGCGAGCATCCATAGGTGCTTGCCGGGAGAGAGCTGGTCGGCGAGAAAGAAGCCCAGCGCGGCGGTTTCCAACATCAGCGTGTCGCCCGGCTGCATCGCCGCCAGGCGGCCGGTGAGCGCGCCGTCCGGGATCAGGGTGATCAGGAACTCCAGCTCCGCCGCGTCGGGCGACGACACGATCGAGTACGCGCGCCAGACGGTTTCGCCGCCGGCGTCATCCGGCACGCCCAGCCGGACGTAATGGCCGGGGGTGAAGGAAAAGTCTTGCGGCTTGTCGAGCGTGATCGACACCAGTGTGGGCGCCCAGCGGCGAACGGCGCGAATCGGCGCGGCGATCTGGCGCGGGCGGGGTGGGACGGCGGGAAAAGACATCATCGTTTCCTTTTAGCGCGCAGGCACTCGGCGCGCGGCCCAAAAACTTTCCAGCAGCACGGCCAGGAAGGTGGCCAGCACCAGGGCATTGCCGATGGCGCCGTATTGACGCCATGGCAGGCCGCCTTGCCAGGCGGACATCACGCGCACCAGCAGCGTGACGTGCAACAAGCCGAGCGGCAAATAGAAGCCACGATGCCAGCGCATTTTCATGCGTGTCAATGCCGGGCCAATGACCGGCGCGTGGCCGCACACCATGGCGAACACGAAACCCAGCATCAGCGCGTGCAGGGCGGCATCGCGCAGCGGGCTGCCGATATTCAAGGCGCCGGCCAACCCCAGCAAGGCGGCGATGCCGAGCCAGGCGTAGCCGGACAACAGACAGACGGCCATGTAGCGGGTGAGCCCTTGCGCGTGGACGGTCCGGCGCGCGATATCGAAACGCAGCAGCCAAGCCGCCAACAGCAGCAAGGCCAGCGCATAGGCGGCGAGCGCGCCGCCCAGGATGGCGTGGACGACGGCGCTGCCGAGCATGAGCGCGACGATGGCGGCGAACAGCCAGCGCGCCGGCCGCGGCGTGGGCACGAAACGCGACAGCTCCAGCCGTTCGCCGGCGATGGTCAGAATCAAAAAGGCGGTCCATAGCGGCACCGCCGGCAGGATGGCGCCGCTGACGAGCCAGACGCCATTGCCCAGGAGCCAGGCCAGCGCGGCCGCGGCGAGGGTGGCGAGATGGGCGACGCGCTGCCGGCGCCAAACGTCGGCGCAGGCGAGCGTCATGATGAGCGCGCCCGCGCTCATCAGCCAAGGCGCCAGCGCGCCATCGGGCCATGCGAGCAGGCACAGGGCGGCTAGCCCCGACGCGGCCGGCGCCAGGTAAGGCCAGCGGCGCGACAGCGCCACCGCCCGTTCCAACCCGATCAGCGTGCCGAAAAAGCCGCCGGTCATCAGCGCGCCATGCACGCCGGTGAGCGCCAGCACGGCCGCCGGCATCGGCAGGCCCAAACGCCCAAGCCCCGAGAGCACGCCGGCAACGAGGGAGGCGATGGCCGGTAGAACCAACAGCAGCCGAGGTGGCGTGGCGGGGGCGCGGGCGGTCATGGCTTTGCTCCGGTTAACCGCAGCAGCGGCCTTGCGCTTGCAGGCCGTCGACTTCGCCCTCTTTGCCGATGCGCACTTGCCAACGCTCCGGGCCGGTTTCCAGATAGGTCCAGCTGAATTGTTCCGGCGCTTCGGCCTGGAATTGGTAATGCAGCGGCTTGGGGTCGTGGTCGTTGGTCAGCAGCAAGGCTTCGCCGACCGGCAGGTGTTGGAAAATACCGAAAATCAGCGCATGGCGGAAACGGGGTTCGATCAGGCGAACGTCAAGAGTCACGGCAGTTTGGGTCATGGTTTGCTCCAGGGAATGTCAGTTGTTCCAACCAAAATGGTTGCGGGCCTGCTCGCTCATGCATGCCGGGCTCCAGGGCGGATCCCAGACCAGGCGCACGTCGATCGTGCAGGAAGGTGGCACCATGTCCCGCAGTACCGTTTCCACCTCATGGAGAATGCTTTCGCCCATGGGGCAAGCGGGGGAGGTCATGGTCATGTCGACCTGCACGGCGGTTTCCTGGCATTCCAGGCGATAGATCAGACCCAGGTCGACGATGTTCATGCCGACCTCGGGGTCGATCACTTGGCGTAGTGCCTCTCGCAGGGTATCGGGGGTCATGGTTTAAGATATAAAATGAATACATCTTTAATGTAATCCAAGACGGGCAATAAATCAATATTTTGCATGTATCTTTTGTGCGCCATGCGTTTTGATGTATCGCAACAAGCATTTCATAACTTTTCGTTGTTTGTATGATCGGCGCTATACTCCGTCACATTCCAGTGTAGGAGAGCCGGCAGCATGCTGAGACAACTTATCGGAGTGATCGCGCGGTCCGGCAGACCTGTGCGCCTGCGCCTGGCGGCGATCTACGGTTTTTTGATTTCCTTCAACCTGATGGCCTGGGCGTGGGCTTTCGCCGTTTTTCACGATCACCCGGTGTTGTTGGGCACTTCGCTCCTGGCCTACGGATTCGGGCTGCGTCACGCGGTCGATGCCGATCATATCGCCGCCATCGACAATGTCACGCGCAAGCTGATGCAGCAAGGGCAGCGTCCGGTGGCGGTGGGGATGTGCTTCTCGCTCGGACATTCCAGCGTGGTGGTGCTGGCTTCGGTCGGCGTTGCGCTGGCGGCGCATTGGATGAATGGCCGCTTCGCCGCGCTTCATGCCGTGGGCGGTGTCATCGGCACCTGCGTCTCGGCGCTGTTTCTGTTTTTGATCGCCGTGATGAACGCCGTCATCCTGGTGGCGATCCTGCGTGCCTGGCGCCGGGTGCGCCAGGGCGGCCGCTATCACGACGACGATTTCGATCTGTTGCTCGCCGGCCGCGGCCTGCTGGCGCGGCTATTCCGTCCGCTATTCCAATTGATCACGCGCAGTTGGCACATGTATCCGCTGGGGTTCCTGTTCGGTCTCGGCTTCGATACCGCGACCGAGGTCGGTTTGCTCGGTTTGTCGGCCACGCAGGCGGCGCAAGGCATGTCTCCCTGGTCGGTCATGCTGTTCCCGATGCTGTTCTCCGCCGGCATGTCGCTCGTCGATACGCTCGACGGTCATTTGATGTTGGGCGCTTACGGCTGGGCGTATCTGAAGCCGGTGCGCAAGATCTACTACAACCTGAGCATCACGCTCGTGTCCGTGCTGGTGGCGGCGCTGGTCGGCGGCATCGAGGCGCTGGGACTGATTGCCGACCGGTGGCAGCTTTCCGGCGGTTTTTGGTCGCTGATTGGCGAACTGAACGATCACTTTGGCCTATTGGGTTATCTGATCATCGCCATCTTCGTTGCCAGTTGGCTGCTCTCGCTGCTCATCTATCGCGTCAAAGGCTACGACAAGCTGGAACTCAGCCGCTGAAGGCCAAACCCCGGTGTTGTCATGACGCCGGGGCTTTGCTGAGGTTGTCGTATTGGCGATAGGGCGGCTGCCGCTGTCGCTGAAATGCATTTGTCACAAAACTGGCATCCCTTTGTCATTTTCACTGTTTATTCTCCGGCTTGTTTATCGTGGACTATGCCAGAGGATAAAACTCATGAACCGTAAGCTGCTTGCTGGTGCCGTATTGACCGCCCTGAGTGTCGCAACGGCCGCTCAGGCGGGGAGTTTGGATAGCCTGATCCAGGCTGCCAAAAAAGAAGGTCAGTTGACCACGATCGGCCTGCCGCACGACTGGTGTGGCTATGGCGCCATGCTGGCGGATTTCAGCGCCAAATATGGCATCAAGATCAATGAGTTGAACCCGGACGCCGGTTCCGGCGACGAAGTCGAAGCCATCAAGGCCAACAAGGGCAACATGGGGCCGCAGGCGCCGGACGTGATCGACGTCGGCCTGTCGTTCGGTCCGCAGGCCAAGGATGCTGGCCTAATCCAGCCGTACAAGGTGTCGACCTGGAACACCATCCCCAAGGAAGCCAAGGATAGCGAAGGCTACTGGTACGGCGACTACTACGGCGTGCTGGCTTTCGAAATCAACACCGATCTGATCAAGCAAGTGCCGACCGACTGGAAGGACCTGCAGAAGCCGGCCTATCGTAACGCCGTCGCCTTGGCGGGCGACCCGCGCGTGGCCAACCAAGCGATTTCCGGCGTATATGCCGCCGGCCTCGCCCAAGGCGCCAAGGACCCGGCCAAAGCCGCGGATGCCGGCCTGAAGTTCTTCGCCCAGCTCAACAAGAACGGCAATTTCGTTCCGGTGATCGGCAAGGCCGCCTCGCTGGCGCAAGGCACCACCCCGATCGTCATCCGTTGGGACTATAACGCGCTGGCTGACCGCGACACGCTCAAGGGCAATCCGAACGTTCAGGTGGTCGTGCCGAAGAGCGGCGTGCTGGCCGGCGTTTACGTGCAGGCCATCAGCAAGTACGCCCCGCACCCGAATGCCGCCAAGCTGTGGATGGAATATCTGTACTCCGATCAAGGCCAGCTGGGCTGGCTGAAGGGGTACTGCCACCCGATCCGCTTCAACGATCTGGCCGCCAAGAAGAAGGTGCCGGCTGATCTGCTGGCGAAGCTGCCGTCGGCGGCGCTGTACAAAAAGGCCGTATTCCCGACCTTGCAGGATCAGGAAACTTACAAGGCCGCCATTACCAAGCAATGGGATGCGGTGGTCGGCAGCAACGTGAAGTAAGCGCTGCGCCATGTTGTGGCCGCCATGGCTGTTGGGTCATGGCGGCGTTGTCGCGCCAATGGGCGCGGTAAGAACGATCCCTGTGATATGCAAAGAAATCCGATGGCCATTACGGACACTGTTGACGAGCCTGCCGCCGTATCCGGCGGCACGCGGCCTCGCGCCGGTCAATTCTTGACCTGGCTCGGCGTTGCCCCCTTCATGATTTTTGCCCTGCTGTTTCTGATTCTGCCAACGGCCCAGCTGATGGTCGGCGCCTTTCAGGACGCGCAGGGGCACTTCACCCTGAATAACATCGCCCGGCTGTTTACCGACGATATCCTTAGCGCCTATTGGATCAGCTTCAAGGTCAGCTTCGTTTCGGCCGCCACAGGCGCGGTGCTGGGCTTGATCCTGGCGCTGGCCGCCATACAGGGCGGTTTGCCGGCTTGGGTGCGACCCACGCTGATGACTTTCTCCGGCGTGGCCTCCAATTTCGCCGGCGTGCCGCTGGCGTTCGCCTTTCTCGCCACGCTGGGACGCATCGGCTTGCTGACCGCGCTATTGCGCCAATACCTGGATTTCGACCTGTATGGCACCGGCTTCAGCATCCTGAGCTTCACCGGCCTGACGCTGACCTATTTGTATTTCCAGATCCCCTTGATGGTGCTGATCATCGCCCCGGCCATCGACGGCATGAAAACCGAGTGGCGCGAGGCCTGCGAGAGTCTGGGCGGGAGCGGCTGGTATTTCTGGTGGCATGTCGCGCTGCCGATCTTGTTCCCCAGCATCCTCGGCTCGGCGTTGCTCCTGTTCGCCAATGCCTTCGGCGCCGTGGCGACCGCCTACGCGCTGACCGGCAGCTCGCTCAATATCGTGCCGATTCTGTTGTTTGCCCAGATCCGCGGCGACGTGCTGCACGATCAGAACCTGGGTTATGCGCTGGCGCTGGGCATGATCGTGGTGACCGGCTTGTCCAACGCGGGCTATATCTGGTTGCGGGCCCGCACGGAAAGGGGGCGGGCATGACGCGCACGACTTCCCGTATCGGCGCCTGGATCGCCATGATCGTGGGCTCGCTGTATTTTCTGTTGCCGCTGGCGGCGACGTTCCTGTTCAGCCTCAAGATGCGCCGCGACGCCTTGTCGTTCGACGCGTACAAAGTGGTGCTGACCGACCCGCAATTCCAGGCGACCTTTGGTTATTCGACCTTGATGGCGGTCTTGACCATCGTCAGCGGCATCGTGCTGGTGGCGCCGACCGCTTTCTGGATTCAGCTCAAGCTGCCGCGACTGCGCGCCGTGGTCGAGTTCATCACCTTGCTGCCGCTGGTGATTCCGGCCATCGTCATCGTGTTCGGCTATCTGAAGATGTACAACAGCAGCGCCTGGCTGCCGTTGACCGCGCATGAGCGCAGCACCGATTTTCTGCTGGTCGCCAGCTACGTCACGCTGTCGCTGCCGTATTTGTATCGCTCGATCGATACCGGGCTGCGGGCGGTCGACGTGCGCGGGCTGACCGAGGCGGCGCAAAGTCTGGGCGCGGGCTGGGGCGGCATTTTGCTCAAGGTGATTCTTCCCAACGTCAAATCGGCCATCCTGTCCGGCGCGTTCCTGACCTTCGCGGTGGTGATCGGCGAGTTCACCATGGCTAGCCTGCTTAGCCGTCCGGCCTTTGGCCCCTACCTGCAACTGATCGGCGCCAATCGCGCCTACGAACCTGCCGCGCTGGCGATCATCGCCTTCCTGGTGACCTGGGCCTCGATGGGGCTGATCCAGGTGTTCGCCCGTAACGGGCGCGCCAAGCGCAAAGCGGCCTAAGCCGCGAGATCGACAAGGAACGCAACGACCATGGCATTTTTGGATATCAAGCAAATCAATAAGCGCTTCGGCACGCAGCAGGTGGTGTGCGACATGGACATCGCCATCGAGCGCGGCGAGTTCGTCACCTTTCTCGGGCCGAGCGGCTGCGGCAAGACCACGGTGCTGCGCATGATCGCCGGTTTCGAGGCGCCGACCGCCGGCGCGATTTGCGTCGGCGGGCAGGATATTACCGCCCAATCGCCGCAAAAGCGCGGCATCGGCATCGTTTTTCAGAACTACGCGCTGTTTCCCAATTTGACGGTCGAGCAGAACATCGGTTTTGGCCTGAAGGTGCGCAAGCTGCCGCGGCGAGAGATCGCGGCCAAGGTGGCCGAAGTGTTGCGGCTGGTGGAGCTCAACGGCAAGGAAGGGCACTACCCGCATGAGCTCTCCGGCGGCCAGCGGCAGCGCGTGGCGCTGGCGCGCGCGCTGGTGGTCGAGCCGAAGATTTTGCTGTTGGACGAGCCGTTGTCGGCACTGGATGCGCGCATCCGCAAAAACTTGCGCGAACAAATCCGCGATATTCAGCGCCGCCTGCAATTGACCACGGTGTTTGTCACCCACGATCAGGAAGAAGCGCTGACGATGTCCGATCGCATCTATGTGATGAATCAGGGCAAGGTGGAGCAGCACGGTACGGCCGAGGAAATCTATACTCAGCCGGAAACCGAGTTCGTGGCGCGCTTCATGGGCAATTACAATCTGCTCAAGGCCGAGGAAGCCCATCAGCTGCTGGGGTTGCAAATCGACGGCCATATGGCCATCCGGCCCGAATCGATCCATGTGCTGTCTGCCGGCAGTCACGAGTTGGGAACGTTCGAGGGCGTGATCCGGCGGCATCAGTTGCTGGGCGGCGTGATCCGCTATCAGGTGGAAAGCCGCGGCGTGGCGTTGTGGGTGGACCGGCTCAACCGTAACGTGGCCGACCTGTTGCCGGTCGGCGCCTCGGTGCGGCTGCAGATCAGCGACGACGACATGCGCGTGGTGCGCTGACGCCGCCGCCGGATTCGGGTTATTGCCCGATGATGTGGTTGAAGCGCACGTCCGCGCTCATCACGCCGAGCAGTTGGCCTTTCTGGTCGAACAGCGGCGTGCCGATGGTGAAGCAATACTGATTGGTGTCGACCGAGCGGTAGAGGTCCGACACGTAAAGCCGGCGCTGCCGCGCCGGCTCCTGGAACCAGCGGCGGTCGCTCCAGTTGTTCTTGCGGCCGTCGAGGTTGACCTTGCCCGACTCGACATCCGAGCTGATCTGCTTCCCGCTGGTGTCGGTGATGCACAGCATCTCGAAGGCGGTTTCGCGCTGATACAGCGCGCAGAGCTTGCGATCCAGATCATCCGACTCAAGCCGGCTCAGCTGCCACTTGGTGATTTCCTCTTCCACCACTTGACGCATGCGCTTATGGCCGGCGAAGCGGAACTCGCCCACCTCGGTCAACAGCGTGTCGCACTGGGCGCTCATCTGGGTGGCGTTGGCCGCCAGCGCCTGCGAGCCTTCCAGTTGCTGCTGCGAGCTTTCCACCACCGCGCCGATCTGATCGGTGATCGCGCGCACCTTATCGTTTTGCGAGGCGCTGGCGTCGGCGATGACCTGCACGTGCGCGATCAGCGTGTTGATGTCGCGCGACGCGGCCTCGATCGAGGCGCCCGCCTGCTGCGACACGGTGATGCCGGCGTGCACCTGCTGCGACATCGCCGTCATGGTGTCGCTCGACGACGCGACTTGTTCCTGGATCTTAGCCAGCAGCCCTTCTACGTTCTGCGTGGCCGTCATGGTCTGGTCGGCGAGCTTGCGCACTTCGTCGGCGACCACGGCGAAACCGCGCCCTTGCTCGCCGGCGCGCGCCGCCTCGATGGCGGCGTTGAGCGACAATAGCCGTGTGCGGTCGGCGATGTTCTTGATCAGTTCGACCACTTCGCCGATCGAGGCGGAGCTGTCCTTCAACAGTCCCATCTGCTGTTCCAACGCCGAGGTGCTCTCGCCGATGGCCTGAATTTGGTTGCGGCTTTGCAGGTCGTTGACGTTGGCGCTTTCGGCGGCTTCGGCAACCTGGCGCGAGAAGGCCGAGGCTTCGCTGGCGCTCGCGGTGATCGACTCGACCGTGGCGGCCAGCGTCCGGCTCGCGGCGGCGATGTTTTCCGCGTTGGCCTGCTGGGCCTGCGCGCGCGCCTCCAGTTGTTTGGATAGATTGGCGAGATCGGGCGCCTGTTGCGATAGTTGAATGGCGGTACTGGCGATTTTGATCAGCGTGGTGTGAAAACGCGACAGCAAACCCTTGATCAGCTGCCCGACCCAGCCGAGATTGCCGTGTTCGTCCAATGAGACGGTCAGATCGACGCCATCGCGCGTGGCCTCCGACAACGGTTTGAGAAACTGCGTCAGTTTACGTGCGGAAACAAACATGTACTTCACTCCCGGCCGTTCTGGTGTGGCCTAAAAATGCTGTGCTGTGGGTGCAAAAACGGGCTGCCGCAAGGCGCGGACGGTCAAAAAAACAGCGCAAGACCGTAAATTCCTATGCCATATTTCTATGTTTTTGCTAGGCATACGAGATAGTACACGGCCACAGGCCTGTGTGGCGATGTGGGTGACCGCGCGCATCGGTAGCGAATCCGATGTTGGTTACTATATACACAGGCTCAGCATAATTACATTAGCAAATGCTAAATTGTTTGGTTTGGATCAACCTGCAGGGGGCGGGGCGAGGGCAAGCAGGCCGGATTGGTCCGCCTAACGCAGAAGACGGCTGTCAGGCGCGATCGGCCTGACAGCACGATGATGATGGGTCACTTGGTTAGCGTATCGTCTGTTTTTCGCGGTCACACAATACCGCCTCGGCCGCGCCGGACAGCTCGGAGGCGCTAAGCGCCAACTGTTGGCTGGCCTTGAGCACACGCTCGATTTGCGTCAGCTGCTGTTTGAGTATGCCGGTATCGAGCTGACCCTCGGCAATGGCGCGCACCATCGTGGCGTTTTCCTCGGTGATGTCTTCGAGCTTGATGCCCAATTGATAGCGCAGGCGCAAGAGCTCCATCACCGGCTTGGGGATGCGCCGATCCTGTTCGTAGCGCGAGCCGCCCGATTGGGTGACGCCGACGGCGGACCAAAACTCCTGTTGATTCAGGTCGAGACGGCGGCGCATTTCCCTGGGATCGAAATCCACTTCTTTGCTAAGCATGATCGTTCCTCTTTGTTTGATTTAATCACAAGTAATAAATTGTTTAATTTAGGCTCAGCCGATCCCCTCAGCGGTACGCTGTTATTTTTCAATACAGGGGGGCGAGTCCATGTCGCGGCGTCGATGCACCTTGCCGGCGCTTCAATGCCGCGCTGTCACAATGGAGGGGATGACTGCGCAAAAGTTCAGTGTCATCAGCAAGGAGCATGTCATGGGGATCTGAGATATTTCTGTGACGGATCTCGGATTCTTCTGCCATGACTCACGCTTCTTACATACGGGATTGTACCTAGGGCATGAGAAAAGGGAATGCAACGACAAGCAATTTAAGACAAGTCTTACTTTATCCAGGGAATAATTTAATTTTCATATCCACTCCGTCGCACAGCCCTATTGACGGGCTTGATGCGGTCAGGGTGGTCATGCCCTTTGCATGAGGTATTGGCTGACGAATGATTGCGTCTTGGCTGTCACGGAGATCGGACTAATGGCCGCGGTGTTGGCGGTTCTTCTGGCTTGCCGGTTATGCCGAGGCGCCGTCCGCGCCGTAGGCGACAAAGCCGTTGGCGCGGCAGAAGCTTAAGAGCGTGATGCCGGCATCAACAGCGATGCGCACCGCCAGCGACGTGGGGGCCGAAATGGTGGCGATCAGCGCGATGTCGCGCCGCGCCGCCTTGCGCACCAATTCGTAGCTGGCGCGGCTAGTGAGAAACACCAGGCCGCTATCGGGCGCGATGGCTTCGCGCGCCATCCAGCCCAGCAGTTTGTCGAGCGCGTTGTGGCGGCCGACGTCTTCGAACAGGCGCACGATATCGCCCTCGGGGGTGCACCAGGCCGCGCCGTGGGCGCAGCCGGTTGCGCGCATCAGCGGCTGATGGCTGGGCAAATCCTCGAGAATGCGGGCGATCGCCGTCTCATCGACGGCCGGCGCCTTTGTGCCGATCCGAGGCGGCGCCAAATCCAACAGCTCGATGCTTTCGATGCCGCATACGCCGCAGCCGGTACGTCCGGCCAAGGCGCGGCGCTGAGCTTTGAGCGCGACGAAATCCCCCTGGGCAATTTCCATTTGCACTTCGGCGCTGTCCGCGTGCATGACCACTTCGATGTCGCGCACCGCGCCGACGTGGTCGACGATCCCCTCCGACAAGGCAAACCCGAGCGCGAAATGGTCGAGGTCGGCCGGCGTGGCCATCATCACCGCGTGGGATATGCCGTTGAACACCAAAGCCACCGGGCATTCCTCGGCCACCAGATCGGTGACGGACTGCAACGTGCCCTGGCGATGGCGTACCACGGGCAGCGATTGGCTGCCGGGCAGCGGGGGGGAGGCGGTGGTGTCGGACATGGTGGGGCTTTCGGTAAAAAAACGCTGAGCCGCAGTGTACGGCTTAACCGCCGGTCTGCGACATGAAGCGCGCGATTTTTTGCGGCGCGGTAGCGAAATCGTGGCTATGCGGCTTGAGTTCGATGGCGGCGCGGATGGCCGCTTCCAACTCGGCCTCGTCGATGCCGGCGCGCAATAGCGGCCGTAATTCGACGCGCTCTTCCTGTCCCAGGCACAAATAGAGCGTGCCGTCGACCGACAGGCGCACCCGGTTGCAGGTGGCGCAGAAATGCTGCGATACCGGTGTGATGAAGCCGACGCGGCCACGGCCGTCGGCGGTTTCCCAGTAGCGCGCCGGTCCGCCCCCAAGTTCCGCGGTGGACGGCTTGAGGTCAAAACGCTCGATCAGCCGCGGACGAACTTCGTCCAAGGGCAGGTAGGCGGCGTTGCGGCCGGCTTCGCCGATCGGCATCGCCTCGATCAAACGCAAAATGAAACCGTGGTCCAGACAAAAAGCCGCCATGCGTTCGATCTCATGATCGTTGACGTCGCGCATGGCCACCATGTTGAGCTTGATCGGCGATAGACCGGCATCCTTGCCGGCCATGATGCCGGCCATGATGGCGTCGAGGCTGTCGCGGCCGACGATGCCGCGCACGCAGGCGCGGTCGAGCGAATCCAGACTGACGTTGATGCGCGCCAAACCGGCGGCTTTCAGTGTCTTGGCGTGCTTGGCCAACTGGGTGGCGTTGGTGGAGAGCGACAGGTCGCGCACGCCGGGCAAAACCGCCAGACGCCGGACCAAGTCGGCCAGCCCGCGCCGAAGCAGCGGCTCGCCGCCGGTGAGGCGGATCCGGCCCGCGCCCATGCGCGCGAACACGGCAACGACCCGTTCTATCTCATCGAAGGTCAGCCAAGTATCCGGTTCGGCATACCCGTCGAATTCGCGCGGGCGGCAATAGCTGCAACGCAAATCGCAACGGTCGGTCAGCGAAAGGCGCAGGTAGTCGATGCGGCGGCCGAAGCGATCTTGCAAAGGAGCGGCAAGGTTCATGATGGACTCGATGGCGGCAATGGAACCGCCCCCGGCTGGGCCGGGGGCGCTGAACGTCGACAGGCTTAGTTGAGCGCCGCCTTGCGCATGTCGGCCTTCATCTTGCTATAGGTCTCGCGCACATGGGTTTCCGCCCAGGACTGATCGGCGATAGCCTCGACCTTGACGGCGCTGTACTTGTACTCAGGCGTTTTGGAGATCGGGTCGAAATGCTCGACCGTCAACTCGTTGCAGGCGCCGATCCACCATTGGTAGGTCATGTACACCGCGCCGGCATTGACGCGCGGGTTGATGTTGGCGCGGGTGATCACCTTGCCGCGGCGCGACGATACCCAAACCAGCGATTGATCCTTGACGCCGTAAAGCGCGGCATCGTCCGGATGAATCTGCACATAGCCCGGCTCGTCGGCCAGCGTTTGCAGCGCGCTGCAGTTGCCGGTCATCGAGCGGCAGGAGTAGTGGCCCACTTCGCGCACGGTGCACAGGCCGAGCGGATAGTCGGCATCGACCTTTTCCAGCGGCGGGCGCCATTCGGCGGCGAACAGCAGCGCCTTGCCGCTCGGGGTGTCGAAGCGGTTGCCTTCGTACAGCCACGGCGTGCCGGGGTGGTCCTCGGTCGGGCACGGCCACTGTACGTAGCCCAGGTCGGCCATCTTGTCGTAAGTGGCGCCGGTATACAGATGGCACAGGCCGCGCAGCTCGTCCCAGATTTCCTGCGCATTGTTGTAATGCATCGGATAGCCCATGGCGGTCGCCATCAGGCTGTGGATTTCCCAGTCGTCCTTGACGTCGCCCGGCGCTTCCACCGCCTTGTAGCAGCGTTGGAAACCGCGGTCGGCGCTGGAGAACACGTTTTCGTGCTCGCCCCAGGACGTGGCCGGCAAAATCACGTCGGCCATCATCGCGGTTTTGGTCATGAAGATGTCTTGGACGATGATCAGGTCGAGCTTGGCAAAGGCTTTGCGCATCGTGCCCAAATCGGGCTCGGTTTGCAGCGGGTCTTCACCGAAGATGTAGTAGGCCTTGAGCTCGCCTTCCTCGATCAGGTGCGGCACCTCGGTCAGGCTGTGGCCGACCTTGGCCGGCAGGCTGTCGACATGCCAGGCCTTGGCGAAGCGCTCGCGTGCGGCATCGTCGGTGACGCTGTAGTAGCCGGGCAGCGTGTTGGGCAGCGCGCCCATGTCGCAAGCGCCCTGCACGTTGTTCTGGCCGCGCACCGGGCCGACGCCGACGTTCGGGCGGCCCAGGTTGCCGGTCAGCGTGGCGAGGCTCGACAGGCCCTTGACCACGTCCACGGCCTGGCCCCACTGCGTCACGCCCATGCCCCAGAGGATGGTGGCGCTCGGCGCTTGCGCATACATGCGGATGGCCTTCTTGACCAGCTCAGGGTCAAGGCCGGTGATCTCGGCGGTATATTCCGGCGTGTACTTGGCCACCATGGCCTTGTACTCGTCGAAGCCTTCGGCGAACTGTTCGACGAACGACGGCTTATACAGCTTCTCGTTGATCAGCACGTTGGCGAAGGCGTTGACCAGCGCCATGTTGGAACCGTTCTTCAGCGGCAGGTACAGGTCGGCGATACGCGCGGTTTCAATGAAGCGCGGGTCGCAGACGATGATCTTGGCGCCTTTTTCCTTGGCTTTGAGAATGCGGCGCGCCACGATCGGGTGCGAGTCGGCGGCGTTGTAGCCGAACACGAAAATGCAGTCGGTGTCTTCGATTTCGCAAATCGAGTTGCTCATCGCGCCGTTGCCGAGCGTGGCCATCAGGCCGGCGACCGACGGGCCGTGGCACACGCGCGCACAGCAGTCGATGTTGTTGGTGCCGATCACCGCGCGGGCGAATTTCTGCGCGACGTAGTTCGATTCGTTGCCGGTGCCGCGCGACGAGCCGGTCATCATGATGGCGTCCGGGCCGTATTGTTCCTTGATGGTCTTCAGGCGCGAGCTGGCGAAGGCGATGGCCTCGTCCCACGAAACCGCCTCGAATTCGCCGCCGCGTTGGCGACGGATCATCGGCTGCTTCAGACGCGGCGTCAGCAGTTTGGTGTCGTTGAGGAAATCCCAGCCGTAATAGCCCTTCAGGCACAATTCGCCTTCATTGGTCACGCCGTTGGCGGCTTCTGCGCCGACTACCTTGCCGTTCTCGACCAGCAGGTTCAGTTTGCAGCCCGAGCCGCAATACGGACAAACGGTAATTACCTTCTTCATGTTGCACTTCCTTCAGCGGGAAATTGAAAGCGATCAAAGCGGCAGCGAGGGCACGTCCAGCGCGGCTTGCTCGCGGCGTTGCTTGGTGATGGCCGCCATGCGTTGCTGGTCCACCATGTGCAGGCACTTGGTCGGGCAGGATGCGATACAGGCCGGGCCGGCCGGGTTGTCGATGCACAGGTCGCACTTGAGCGCCACGGCCTTGGCCGCGCGGCTCTTGAGCACGCCGGCTGCCTGCGGGACGGTGGTCACTTCCATCGCGCCGTAGGGGCAGGCGACCATGCAGGTCTTGCAGCCGACACAGCGCTCTTGCAGAACCTGGATGCTATCGTCGCGGCGAACGATGGCGCCGCTGGGGCAGGCGTTGGCGCACGGGGCGTCGTCGCATTGCCGGCACAGCACCGGCGTGCTGACACGCGCGCCCTTGATCACCTTGAGCCTGGGGTTGAAGTTCGCCGGCGACAGCATGTCCTCGCCGCCGGGTAGCGGATGCGCCAATGCGCATGCGACCTCGCAGGTTCGGCAACCGATGCAGTTCTGTGGTTCGGCAATGATGAACCGGTTCATGTTTCCGCCTCCTTGTGGGCTTCCGGACTGTAATCACGACAATGAATACCGATGCTTTGCATTTGCCGTGCCAGGTCGGGATCTTAGGACCGATGCCGTTGCGGAAATTTGCGCCAGCGCAAGCGCGGTGTGATGACAACCTAGATAGCGCCTTGATTTGATGGACAATGTGCCGTGACGAAAGCGCGCGGCCGGGGGTTGTGCCGCCAGGGCGGCAACGGGCGGCGGGCCGGTGTGGCGACAGGAGTGGCTCGTCAAAAGTGTCGAAGTGTCGACGGACGAGCGGCCTGGCGTGTTACTGGATGATGATAAAATAGGCGCGTGAGGAAACTATATGCATGAACTGATGCTGGCCGAGAGCGTGGTGCGCCTGGTCGAGGACACCGCGCGCCAAGCCGGCGCCAAGCGCGTCACGCGGGTGCGTCTGGCGCTGGGCGCGCTCGCGCATGTCGATCCCGATGCCTTGCTGTATTGCTGCGAGCTGGTGGCGCGCGATGGCGTGGCCGCCGGCGCCGTGTACGAGGTGGACCGGCCCGCCGCCGAAGCCTGGTGCGCGAATTGCTTACGCATCGTCGTGCCGGCTGCCGCCGGCGCGTCTTGCCCCGACTGCGGCGGATTCGAGCTCGACATCCGTGCCGGCGAGGAAATGCGCGTCATTGATATCGCCGTGGCTTGAGGCCCGGCGCTTAGAAAACGAGAAGGATTCCGTCATGTGCACCACCTGCGGCTGCGGCCACGGCCAAGTCACCATTAACGGCCGGGCGGCGCGCCCAACCCGGTCCGACGCCGCGCCGCGCGCCGGCTACCGCGCCGTCGCCCCCCTGGATGCCGTGCATGCGCCCGGCCTCGACGCCGAGCGCACGTTGCGCATCGAGCAGAATATCTTGGCGGACAACGACGCGCGCGCGGCGCGCATCCGCGCGCAATTGAAAACGCAGGGTATTTTTGCCCTCAATCTGGTCTCGAGCCCGGGGTCGGGCAAGACGAGCCTATTGGTGGAAACGCTGCGCCGCTGGGCAGGTCGAGCGCCCGCGGCCGTGATCGAGGGCGATCAGCAAACCGCCAACGATGCCGAGCGCATCCGCGCCACCGGCGTGCCGGCGGTGCAGATCAATACCGGCAAGGGCTGTCATCTGGATGCGCGCATGGTCGCGCAGGCGCTGGGTCAATTGCAAGAAGAGGGCGCGCTCCTCGACCGAAGCCTGCTCTTGATCGAGAACGTCGGCAATCTGGTTTGCCCCGCGGCTTTCGACTTGGGCGAGGCGCATAAGGTGGCGATTCTGTCGGTGACGGAAGGAGAGGACAAGCCGCTCAAATATCCCGATATGTTCCGTGCCGCCGACTTGATGATCCTAAGCAAGACCGATTTGTTGCCTTATCTGGATTTCGACGCCGAGGCGGCCATCGCCATGGCGCGTCAGGTGCGGCCGGGGTTGCCGGTGATCCGCCTGTCGACGCGTGACGATGCCGGTTGGGCTCAATGGCTCGATTGGCTCGGCGCGGGCCTGGCGCGGGCGGGCGCATGACCGTCGAGCGGCAGCGCCTGGTGGTGCGCGGCGTGGTTCAGGGCGTCGGCTTCCGGCCGTTCGTCTACCGGCTCGCGACGGAATTGGGGCTGAGCGGCTGGGTGCGTAACGACGCGCTGGGCGTCACCATCGAGGCACAGGGGACGCCCGTGGCGCTGTCCGCGTTGTCGGCGCGCCTTCGCGCCGACAAGCCGCCGCTGGCGCGCATCGACAGCATCGAGACGACCGCGCTGCCGCCGCAGGCGGACGCGCTATTCGCCATCCGCCTCAATCATAGTGGCGCCGCCGCCGGCACGGCGGCCATCGGCCCGGACTCCGCCACTTGCCCGGCGTGCCTGGCGGAGTTGTTCGACCCGGGCAACCGGCGTTACCGCTATCCCTTCATCAATTGCACCGACTGCGGCCCGCGCTATACCTTGGTGCGGCATCTGCCGTACGAGCGTTCGGGCACCAGCATGGCGGCGTTTCCCCTGTGCGAGCGCTGTCAGGCAGAGTACGAAGACCCGCTGCATCGCCGCTTCCATGCCGAGCCGAACGCCTGTCCGGACTGTGGGCCGCGTTTGACGCTGATCGGTGCCGACGGCGCGGCGGTGCCGGGCGATGCGATTGCCGCCACACTGGCCCTGCTGCGTCAGGGGCGGATCGTCGCCATCAAAGGGCTGGGCGGGTTCCATCTGGCCTGCGACGCCAATCATCCCGAGGCGGTGGCGCGTCTTCGCGCGCGCAAGGACCGCGAGGCCAAGCCGCTGGCGGTGATGGTGGCCAACTCGGCCTCGCTCGATGCCTGGGTCGATTGGCAACCGGGTGACGCCGATCTGCTCGGGCAGCCGGCGCGCCCGATCGTGTTGCTGCAAAAGCGCCCAGCGGCGGAACGGGACTTGCCTGGCATCGCCCCGGGGCTCGCTTGGCTTGGCGCCATGCTGCCCTATACGCCGTTGCATTATTTGTTGTTTCACGAGGCGGCCGGCAGGCCCAGTGGGCTCGATTGGCTCGCGGCGCCGCAGCCGCTGGCGCTGGTGATGACCAGCGCCAACCCGCATGGCGAACCGCTGGTGATCGATAACGACGCCGCGCGCACCGAACTCGCGGGGCTTGCCGATGCGATCCTGCTGCATGACCGCGCCATCGTCACCCGCTGCGACGACAGCGTGCTGCGGCAAGAGGCGGGGCGGGCGCAATTTCTGCGCCGTGGGCGCGGCTATACGCCGCTGGGTATTCCGCTATCGCGCTCCGGTCCGGCGGTGTTGGCCATGGGCGGCTTCTACAAGAATGCGCTGTGCGCGATGCGGGGCGATCAGGCGTTTTTGTCGCAACACATCGGCGACCTCGACCGCGTGGCCGTGTGCCTGGCGCAAGAGGGAACCGTCAGTCACTTGCTGCACCTGCTGCAACTGACGCCGCAAGCGGTGGCGCACGATTTGCACCCCGATTTCCATGGCACCCGGCTGGCGCAACGCCTGGCGGACGAGTGGCGGGTGCCGGCCATTGCCGTGCAGCACCACCATGCGCACATTGCCGCCGTGCTGGCCGAACATGGCGTGGATCGCCCCGTGCTCGGGCTGGCGCTCGACGGCGTCGGCCTGGGGGACGATGGACAGGCTTGGGGCGGCGAGCTGCTGCTGGTCGACGGCGCCCGCTGCCGGCGCCTTGGACACTTGCGTTCGATCGGTCTGCCGGGCGGCGACCGCGCCGCGCGGGAGCCGTGGCGCATGGCGTCGGCGGCGCTGGCGTTGATGGGCCGTGGCGACGACATTGCGCCGCGTTTCGCCGCCGAGTCCGGCGCGCCGCAGCTGGCGCAGATGCTCGCGCGCGGCGTGGCGCACACCACCAGCATGGGGCGCTGGTTCGACGCGGCGGCGGGGCTGTTGGGCGTGGCGGCGCGCATGCGTTACGAGGGGCAGGCGGCGATGTTGCTGGAGGGACTGGCCGCGCGGCATGGGCCGGTACCGGCCGAGCCGGGGCTCTACCATGCCGGCGCCGATCTGGATCTGCTGCCGCTGTTGGCGCGGCTCGCCGACGAAACGGATGCCGGCTACGGCGCGGCGCTGTTCCACGCCGTGCTGATCGAGGCGTTGGCCGATTGGACGGCCACGGCGGCATGCGCCCACGGCTTGGACCTGGTGGCGTGCGGCGGCGGGTGCTGGCTCAACGCGTTATTGAGTCAGGGGCTTGCCCGCGCGTTCGAGGCGCGCGGCCTGCGCATGTTGACGGCGCGCCAGGCCCCGCCGGGCGACGGCGGTTTGGCGCTCGGCCAGGCCTGGGTGGCGCGCCATGTATTGGATCAATCCGGCCGGGCGTAGCGCGCGGCTGCGACGAAAGGACGCGCCCGTTGGCGCGGAAATGCCGTGGTGTTGATCGTGCTCATGGTTTGGGCGGCGTCCACATGGTTTCCTAAGTGTTTGTGAGTGAATCGGCTCTATGAGGACGTGACTTATGTGTTTGGCCATACCGGCGCGGGTGATCGAAGTGTTGGACGGCGATCGGGCGCGCATTGAGCTGTCCGGCGTGCAAAAGGAAATCGCGACGGACCTGGTGGACGCGGTCGCGGTCGGCGACTATCTGATCGTGCACGTCGGCTACGCCATCGGCAAGCTCGACCCGGAGGAGGCGGCGCAGACGCTGGCGCTCCTGGCCGATATGGGTAGCGACGCCGATCTCGCCAATCCGGCTGCCTATCGTTGAGGGCGCTATGAAATATATCGACGAATTCCGCGATGGCGAGTTGGCGCGCCAACTCGCCCGCGCCATCGCCGCCGAAGCGCGGCCCGATCGCAGCTACCGGCTGATGGAGTTTTGCGGCGGTCACACGCATGCGATCTCCCGCTACGGTTTGCTGGATTTGCTGCCGCCGCCGGTGCGCATGATTCACGGTCCGGGCTGTCCGGTGTGCGTGTTGCCGATCGGCCGCATCGACAGCGCCATCGAGCTCGCAACCCAACATGGCGTGGTGTTGTGCACGTACGCCGACACGTTGCGCGTGCCGGCCTCGGGCGGCATGTCGCTGTATAAGGCGCGCGCGGAAGGCGCCGACGTGCGCATGGTGTATAGCTGCGACGACGCGCTGGCGCTGGCCGCCGCGCACCCCGAGCGCGAGGTGGTGTTCTTCGCCATCGGCTTCGAGACCACCACGCCGCCGACCGCGGCGATCATCCGCAAGGCGGCCGAGGCGGGGCTGACGAACTTCAGCGTGTTCTGCAATCACGTGCTGACCCCGGCGGCCATGGTGCACATCATGGAAGCGCAGACCGACCCCGACGCCGTGGCGCTCGACGGCTTTGTCGGCCCGGCGCACGTCAGCACCGTCATCGGTTACGGCGCCTATCAGGCTTTCGCCGACCGCTACCAAAAACCCGTGGTCATCGCCGGCTTCGAACCGCTCGACGTCATGCAATCGATTCTGATGCTGGTGCGTCAGATCAATGCCGGCCGCGCCCTCGTCGAAAACCAATTTACGCGCGCGGTCAGCCGTGAGGGCAATCTGAAGGCGCAGGCGTTGGTGGATAAGATCTTTACCTTGCGCGCGTCGTTCGATTGGCGCGGCTTGGGCGAGGTCCCCGATAGCGCTTTGCGCATTCGCGACGACTATGCTGTTTTCGATGCCGAACGCCGCTTCGGCCTGAGCTATCGCCAAGTGGCGGACCACAAGGCCTGCGAGTGCGCCGCCATTTTGCGCGGCCAGAAACGGCCGCAAGATTGCAAGGTGTTCGGTACCGTCTGCGCGCCGGATCATCCGATCGGCGCCTGCATGGTTTCCTCCGAAGGCGCTTGCGCCGCCCATTACACCTACGGCCGTTTCCGCACGGCCGCGCCACAGGACCACGCATGAGCTATTCTCGCCCCCTGGACATCAAAAACGGCCGTGTCGATTTGACGCACGGCAGCGGCGGCCGCGCCATGGCGCGCTTGATTCATGACTTGTTCCTACGCCACTTCGACAATCCGTGGCTGGCGGCGCAAAACGACGGCGCCTGCTTGCCGATGCCGGCCGGCGGCCGGCTGGTGATGGCCACCGACAGCCATGTGATCTCACCGCTGTTCTTCCCCGGCGGCGACATCGGTTGTCTGGCGGTGCACGGCACCGTCAACGACGTGGCGATGAACGGCGCCACCCCCTTGTACCTGGCGGCCAGCTTCATTCTGGAAGAGGGCTTCCCGCTCGCCGATCTGGCGCGCATCGTCGAGTCGATGGCGAACGCGGCGCGCGAGGCCGGCGTGGCGATCGTCACCGGCGACACCAAGGTGGTGGAGGAGGGTAAGGGCGACGGCGTGTTTATCACCACCACGGGCGTGGGTAGGGTGCCGGATGGCATCGAGGTGTCGGGCGATCGTTGCCGGCCGGGCGATAAGATCGTGCTGTCCGGCTCGATCGGCGATCACGGCATGGCCATCATGTCGTTGCGCGAGGGGCTACGGTTCGATAGCCCGATCGTGTCCGATACCGCCGCGCTCAATGGGCTGGTGGCGGCGATGCTCGCGGCGGCGCCGGATATGCGCGCGCTGCGCGATCCGACCCGCGGCGGCCTGGCGGCGGTGCTCAACGAGTTTGCCGGCCAATCGGGCCAGGGCATGGTGATTCACGAGCGTGCGATTCCGGTGCGGGAGGCGGTCAGCGCCGCCTGTGAGCTGTTGGGGCTCGATCCGCTCTACGTCGCCAACGAAGGCAAGCTGGTTGCGGTGTGTCCGCCCGAGTCCGCCGAGCGTTTGGTGGCGGCCATGCGCGCGCATCCCCATGGGCGCGAGGCGGCCATCATCGGCGAGGTGATCGCCGATGACCATCACTTTGTGCAGATGGAGACGGTGTTTGGTGGACGGCGCATGGTCGATTGGATCAACGGCGAGCAATTGCCGCGGATTTGCTGAGGCGCGCCTCCCGCTGCGACGGTGCATGGCGCTCCAGCTTGCTGCTATGATGCCGGAATACAACGTCCAGGGAGTACCGCATCGATGAGCCGCCTGTCCACCACCCCCAACGCGCAGATCATGACAGAGGCTCGCGCGGCGCTTTCCGGCCGCTGGGCGCTGGCGGTCGGTATGAGCGCCGTGCTGTTCGGCATCGCGCTCGTCAGCGCCATGCTCGGGCATCTCGGCTCACTGCTTGACGTGCTGATCAAAGGGCCGCTGGAAATCGGCGTGGCGACGGTCTTCCTGCAATTCATTCGCGGGCAAGAGTCCCGCGTGAGTCAGCTGTTCTGCGGCTTCGACCGTTTCGTCACCGGGCTTGCCGCCTATTTGCTGATGATTCTGTTCATCTTCCTGTGGGCGCTGCTGTTGATCGTGCCGGGCGTCATCGCCATGTTGTCTTATGCGATGACGTTCTACATTTTGGCCGACGAGCCGGGCATCGGTGCGCGCGCCGCCATCGCCAAGAGCAAGATCATGATGTTCGGCAACAAGTGGAAGTATTTCTGCTTGATCTGCCGTTTCGCCGGCTGGTTTCTGCTGGGGGTGGCGACGCTCGGCATTGGCTTCCTGTGGATCGTGCCGTACATGATGACCAGCTTTGCCCGTTTCTACCTCGATCTTTGCGATCTGCCGGCCGAGATTGCGCCGCCCGCCGTGCCGGCCGAAGCGGAAGGCTATCACTTCGGCGACGAATAAAGCGACGATGCCGCGTTGGCCATGTCTTCGGTCATGACGTAGATACCGCCGGCGCGGCGCGCCAGTTCGTCGCGCCGCAGCACGCGATACCGTCGCTCGTTTTTTTCCAGCACCCCCTCCGCGCACAACGCCTGCAAAGAGCGATGCAGGTGGCGAAAACTCACCCCTAGGCAATCGGCGATCTGTGTCAGATTGCCGCTGAACCACATCCCGTCCGCCTCAAGCCGCGCCGTGGCTTGGATGTAGCTGGCCAACCGGTCTTCCAGCGGATGCAGCATATTGAGCGCGCTGTTTTGGATGACGCGGCCAAGCTTGCGTCCGAGCGAACGGCAGAGCGACTGCAAAAAGGCCGGGTCGGGCGCCAAGTGCGCGCGCACGTAATCCATCGGTAGGGCGAGACAATGGCAATCGCTCAACGCCTCCACGCGCGACGTGGCCACGCTTTCCGGTTCGAATAGCTCCAGATCGCCAAATAATTGCAGCGGTTGATAGAAGCACAACAGCAGTGTTTTTCCGTTTGCCATCGGCAGCACCACCCGCGCTCGGCCATCGACGAAGAACAATAGTTCGTTGACCGGCAGGCCTTGATGCACCAGCGCCTCGCCGCAGGCATAGCGGCGCAGCCGTAGGTGCGGCAAATGCGCTTCGGGCAAAAAACGGTGCAGATGATGCTGCCGATACCAAATGGCGATGCGCGGGTCCATGCGATTCTCCTTGACGTTGCGATTGTGACATTTGTCATAACGGTTGCCAAACCGTGCGCCGTACGCTGGCGGCAAGGAGGGCAACCTATGTTTACTTGGATGGCGTTTGCCAGCGGCATGCTGACCGCGCTGATGATTCATTTGAACGGCGCCTTGGCACGTAGCCTGGGCAACAATCCTGCGAGCGTGATCATTCACGCCAGTGGGCTCGGCGTGGTGCTGTTGCTGTTGTCCGTGCGTCGTTTCGCACTGTGGCGGCCAGGCGTGGCGCCCTGGTGGTATGGGGGCGGCGCGGTCGGATTTCTGATTGTCGTGTTCGCCAATGCCGGCTTTCTGCGTCTGGGCGTGGCGCTGACCGTGGGGCTGGGTATGTTCGGGCAGACTGTGTCGGCGATGGTCGTCGATCATTGTGGGTGGCTCGGCGTGCCGCGCGTGCCCTTTGACGTTCGAAAACTGCCGTGCTTGGCGCTGATTGCCGCCGGCATCGCGTTGATGGCGCGCTGAGGGGGATTCATGATCGAAGCGATCGTTTTGGCGCTGTTCTCGGGTGTGGCGCGAACCGTGTCGCGCTTGCTGAACGCGCGCTTGGCGCAGTCGATCGGCGTGCTGCCCGGCACGCTGGTCAATTATCTGGGCGGGCTTGCTACCGCTACGCTGGCTTGTTTGACATTACGCGACGCGTCCCTATGGTCTGCTGCCGCCTGGCCGGCCGTGCCGGCGTGGGCCTGGTTTGGCGGGGCGGTCGGCGTGTTGTTTGTGATCCTGTGCAATCGCGCCACGCCGCACTTGTCGGCTTTTGCTATGACGCTGCTGATGTTCGGCGGTCAGATGGTGGCGGGGCTGCTGCTGGATGCGTGGCAGCATGGCGGATTCGATGCCGTGCGCGTGGTCGGTGCGCTGTTGGCTGGCGTGGGGTTGGCGGGCACGGTAAAGCTGGACCGAGGGGCACGAAGCCATTTATCCATTACAGAGGATAAAAGTCTTATATCTCATCAAATATCTGATGAGGGCAAGAGATTGTTGTAATATGTGACAAAATAATAATATTTATTAAATTCACCTGTTGTGGCCTGTGCCCGGAGATTGTCGTGCAAAGAATTCGGCTTGCCTTGCTACTCGTCGCGTTGCTGGCCGGATGCGCCGGCGTGCCGCAAAAACCGTTGTCCGGCGCCTCCGCCGCAGTGCTCAAAAATCAAACGCTGATTGCTTCCTTTGCCGACAAGCCGGATTTCGCCGCCTGGACGCCGGGGAAGATCGTGTTGGCGGGAGGGCTGTTCGGCGGGATGTGGGCGGTGTCCGCGGGCAATGGCATTGTCGAAGAGAATCATGTTCCGGACCCGGCGGCCCAAATCGCCTATAAGCTGACCCTGGCCATGGCGGCGCGTTACGGCGCCGACGCCAAGCCCAGATTGTTGCGCGTCAACTCGGATGCCGTCGAGGACATCGCCGATACGGCCCGCGCCAGTACCCGCTACATCGTCGATGTACGTACGCTGCACTGGGGACTATCCGCGTTTCCGGGGAGTTGGTGGCGTTACCGGGTTCAGTACGCCGCCAGGGCGCGCTTGATCGATACCTGGCAGCGTTTGGTCTTGGCCGAAGGACGATGTGATTTCACGCGGCTGGACGACCGCAGCGCGCCAACTTATGACGAATTGGTCGACCGGCAAGCGGCCGGCTTGAAGTGGGAGCTCGGCACGGCGACGGCCCTCTGCGTGAACGTGCTGCAGCAGCAGATGCGGCTCGCGCTAAATGGATCGCGCGAGCTTGCCTAAGGTCGCGACGGCCTGATCGATGCGCGGTTCCCACGGATTGCCGGCGTTGAGCCGCAGGCAATCGCCATATAAGCCTCTGGCGCTGAATACGGCGCCCGGCACGAGGCCAATGCCCTGTGCGCGGGCGGCGCGGTAGAGCGCCAGACCATCCTGCCCGTCGGGGAGCTGCACCCAGACCGCGTAGCCGCCGTCGGGCCGGGCGAGCCCGGCGCCGGCGGGAAAGTGGCGCAAGACCGCTTCGCTTAAGCGGTCGACCTGTGCCGCCAAGGCGGGCTGCAGCCGTCGCAGGTGGCGGCGGTAGGCGCCGCGGTTGAGAAAATCGGCCAGCGCGAGCTGCAGCGGGGTATTGACCGCCAGCATGCCCGATAGATGCAGCGCGGCGAGGGCGGGCAAGTGCCGTCCCGGCGCGCACCAGCCGATACGGTAGCCCGGCGCCAGCGTCTTGGAAAACGAGCCGCACCAAATGACCCACCCGTCGCTGTCCCAAGCCTTGATCGGCAGAGGGCGCGGTCCGCCGTGGCCGCACTCGCCGAACACGTCGTCCTCGATGACCACGGTGCGATGCAATGCCGCCAATTGCGCGACGCGCTGCTTGTCCTCCGGGCTCAAACAGAATCCGAGCGGATTGTGATGATTGCCGCTCAGCAGCGCCACGCGCGCGTCGCCCGCGGCCAGGCAGGCCGCGAACCGACCGAGATCCATGCCGCGCGCGTGGCAAGGAATTTCCACGACACGCCGGCCTAGACTGGCCAACAGCTGCAGCTGGCCGCTATAGCAGGGGGAGGGGACGGCGATGGCATCGCCTGGGCGGCTGACTGCCGTGAGCGCCAGGTTCAGCGCCGGCATGCAGCCGTTGGTGATCAGGAGATCCTCCGGCGCCAACGCCATGCCGTCCTCGGCGAAGTGGCGGCACAGCGCTTGGCGCAGGGCGGGCTCGCCCGCCAGTTGGCCGTAACCGGCGGCGCTTTGCGGCGCGCGCCGCGCCGCCCGCGCGAGACTGAGCTGCAAATCGGTCAGCGGCAGTAGCGCCGGGCTCAGCATGACCGTGCCCAATGGCACGTGAGCCGGGTCCTGGGCGCCGCGGCGCACTTCGGCGATCAGCGCGGCATTGTCCACCGGCGTGGCGTGCGGGTCGAACAGCGGGAAGCGTGGCGCGCGCGCCGTCTGCGGCCGGGCGCGAACGAAGAATCCTGATTTGGGCGCGGCCACAATCTCGCCTTGCGCCTCCAACCACTCGTAACTCTTGATCGCCGTGGTCAGACTGACGCCTTGCTGGCGGGCTTGCGCGCGAATCGATGGCAGGCGCTGGCCCGGCGCCAGGCGGCCCTGTTGAATGTCGCCGCGCAATTTGGCGGCCAGCCGGAGATATTTGGCGTTCATCTGTATCCTGTTTTATTTGTTTTTTTGTATCTGTGCTCTTTTACATGAAAAGCATACGCTGTTGTCACTACAAACGACAGGAGTAGAAGGATGGATGCCTTGCTGCAGGATCAACAGGCGCTGTTCGCGCTACAAGAAGACATCATGGCGTGGAGCGCGTCCTGGCTGCGCCAACTGGACGCGCGGCCGGTCGCCCATCCCGGGGACCCGCTGCCGCCGCCGCGCCCCTTGCCGACGACCGGACTCGGGTTGCCGGCGGTTTGGCAAGCGTTTAAGCAGGACCTGGCGCCGGGCTTCAATGCCGCGCCTGGGCCGCGCTATCTGGGATTTGTGACCGGCGGCGTCACGCCGGCATCGTTGGCGGGAGACTGGCTGACCGCGGTGCTCGACCAAAACGTGGCCTCAACCGGCAATTCGATCGCCACCGGCGTTGAGCTGCAGGTGCTCGACTGGCTGTGCCAGTTGCTGGATCTGCCGTCGAGCCTCGCCGGCAGCCTGACCACCGGCGCGACGGCGGCCAATCTGCTGGGCATGGTCTGCGCGCGCCAGCACGCCGGCTGGCGCCAGGGGCGGGATGTCGCCCGCGACGGTCTTGGCGGGGTGGCCATCGAGGTATTCAGCGCCACGCCGCACGCGAGCAGCCTCAAGGTGCTGGGGCTGGTGGGGCTGGGGCGCGAGCAGGTCGTGGCGGTGCCTTGCTTGCCGGACTCCGAGGCCATGGACGTGGCGGCGCTCGGCAGCCTGTTGGCCGGAAGTTCCGCGCCGGGCAAGATCGTGATCGCCAGCGCTGGCACGGTGACCGGCACCGATTTCGACGATTTGGCGGCGATCGCCGCGTTGTGTCGCGCGCATCATGCCTGGCTGCACGTCGATGGCGCGTTCGGCTTGTTCTCGCGGCTCGATCCGTCGCGGCGCGAGTGGACCGCCGGCATCGAGCAGGCCGATTCCATCACCTGCGACGCACACAAATGGCTCAACGTGCCCTACGATTGCGGCATTTTCCTCACCCGCCACGCCGAAGTGCTGCAACAGTGCTGCTCGGTCAGCGCGCCCTATCTGGATCAGGACGACGCCTTGCCGGCGTTGATGGACCGCGGTATCGAACAGTCGCGCCGTTTCAGGGCATTGCCGCTTTGGTTCAATCTGCTCGCGTACGGCCGCGGCGGCGTGCGGCAGTGGGTGGAGGCCAACTGCGATCAGGCGGCGCGGCTTGCCGCTTGGCTGGAGGCATCGGCCGATTTCGAATTGCTTAAGACGCCGAAGTTGAACGTGGTCGTGTTCCGCCCGGTGCGCGGCGAGGCTCAGGCACTCTTGCAGCAGCTGAATGCCGGGGGCGAGGTCTTCATGACCCCTGGCCAATGGCGGGGGAAAGCGGGTATTCGTGCCGCCTTCAGTAACTGGCGTACCACGGATGCGGATGTTGAGCGAGTGTGCCGGGCGCTGGCGCGCGTTGCTGGCGCTTGACCGGGCTCATGCCGCCATGCAGTATGGATAATATTCCAATTGAATGGCGGGTGCGTACCTGAGCGAGGGGCGAAATGCAGACACATCCGTTGGCGGCGCTGATCGCCGCGGCCGACCGGGCGATCAGCACGCAGGATTACGAGGTGTTGTTGGACTTCTATGCCGAGGACGCCGCGTTGGTGGTGAAACCCGGCCTGGTGGTCCATGGCAAAGCGGCGATCCGGCGCGCGTTCGAGGGGATCGCCGAGCATTTTGGCCATCGGCTGCGGGTCGGGCAGGGCGAGATTCAAGTGATTGAAGGCGCGGATAGCGCGTTGGTGGTGATGGAAACGCTGCTGACGTTCCCCGTTGGCTTGGGGCGCGAAGAAACCGTGACGCGCCGGGCAACCTATGTCTTTCGCCGTGACGGCGATGTCTGGCGTTGCGTGATCGACAATTCGTACGGCACCGATTTGCTGACTGCATGAGGAGGGCTGCCATGGAAGCGCTGTCCTATACCGATCCGAAACTCGCGGCGTTTTACGACGCGCTCAATGCCGGCGACGCCGACTTTCGTTTCTACGAATCGCGTATCGGCCCGGCGCCGTGCGATGTGCTCGACCTCGGCTGCGGCACCGGTACCTGGGCGCTGCGGCTGGCGGCGCAAGGACACCGGGTGTGCGCCCTCGATCCGGCTGAAGCCATGGTGGCCGTCGCCCGCGGCAAAGATCGGAATGAAGAAGTGCAATGGCATGTGGGCGAGCTGTCGCTGTTGCCGCCTGAGGCCGCCTTCGATGTGATCACCATGACCGGTCACGCCTTTCAGTGCCTTTTGGCGGATAGCGATGTGGCGCATACCCTGCGCGGCATGTACGAGCGTTTGCGCGCGGGAGGACGCGTGATGTTCGAGACGCGCAATCCGGCGTTGTTGCCGTGGCGGCACTGGACGCCGCAGGGCTCGCTCAAGCGCGCGCCGTTCGACGGCGGCGGCACGTTGGAGTACTGGAACGTCCTACTGGCGCACATCGGCCAATTGATTCAATTCGAGAGCCATTACCGCATGCTGCCGGCGGGGACGCATTGGGTCAGCGAAAGCCAGTTGCGCTTCATGCACCGCGCTAGGCTTGCCGAGCATCTGGCGGCGGCGGGATTCGACCGGGTCGACTGGTACGGAGATTGGGATGGCTCCCCGTATGAGTCGCTGGAAAGTCGCGAGATTATCGCGGTGGCGTATGTCTGATTCTTGTTATCGCATCAAGTATTTTGCACTCTCGTAGATAGGATTTATTCTGAAATAAGGGATGCTATATTCTCTGCGCCGGAGACGAACATGTATCGTGTGGCCACTGAAGACCCGATGTCCGCCGACGCCGTCATGCTGCAAAGTGCGCTGTCGAGCACGCTGTGGCGATTGACCGGTTCCAGCGGTAGGGCATCGTTCGATCCATCCGAGCTACGGGACGTGCGCGCCTGTTTTGTCGTGGCGCGCGGCGAGCGCGGCGAGCCGGTCGGTTGTGGCGCGCTGCGGCCGATCGAACCCGGCATTGCCGAGATCAAGCGCATGTTCGCGTTGCCGGGACACCGCGGCGTCGGCCGCAGCGTGCTGGCGCATCTGGAGTCCGAAGCGCGGCGGCTGGGATACGAGGAAATCTGGCTGGAGACGCGTGAGGTCAACCAGCGCGCGGTGAGTTTCTACGAACGCCACGGTTACGTGCGCATCGCCAATTACGGCCAATATACCGGCCGCCTGGACGCCGCCTGTTTCGGCAAGTGTCTGCCGCGTGCCAGCTAGCGCGCCGCGTCTTTTAGGATTCCGCCGAGAGGCGCGCGCCGCCTCGTGATCGACAATCGCTCCTTGAGAGGGTCTCCTTAGGGGAGCGGTCATGTTTTTATTTCAGCTTGATCTGGTGCCTTGGATGCGGGCCGCGACGCGCTATCGCCGCCGCTTGGCCGTCACGCCGCGTGTCGCGCGTCAGGGTGAGCCGCTGCAGGCCGTCATGCGCCGTGTGGCGTTGCGCCATGCGCCGGGAGGCTGCGGCATGTTGGCTGCGCGCCGGCTATGGGCCGCGCAGCAGCAGGCGGTATCACCGAGCGGCGGCGTGGTGCGGACCACGGCGTGATTCGGTACGCGGCCTGTCCGCCTGCGTCATCGTGGATAAAGAAAAAGCACCGCCTCTTTCGACGAGAGGCGGTGCTTTTTCGCTATTAGGGTCTGTCTGCCCGTCGAGAGGACTCAGTGACTGAATTGATCGAGCTCTTGCTCGGAGAGGCCCGTACATTGCATGACGACAACACGGTCGATACCGTTCATGAGCATGGCACGCGCTACTTCTTGCCGGCCTTTCTGCGTGCCCTTCTCGATACCCTTCTCGATACCCTTCTCGATGCCCTCCTGGATGCCCTTCTGCCGGGCCTCCTCACGGAGTCTTTCTGCAATGGTCATGACAACCTCCTCGTACTGCGGCGCGCTGTGCGCCAGAGCATCCAACAAGACGTTCGGCTGGGTCGTATCGCCAGCCAGCAGCATGTAATTAATTAAACTTTCCAATTGCTCTCGGCTACATGTGCCGAGACTCAATAAGAATCGTAGGTCATCGATCAGTTCCATCATATCACGCCGACGGTGATGCTTCTGCACC
>NZ_JAFAND010000075.1 GCF_019232825.1 Paludibacterium sp.
CGTAATTCCGCTTGGACGTGGCTGAGCTTATAGCTGATGGCGGCGAGCAGGCTGCGTGCTGTCTCCAGCTCGTGCCAGGGCGCCAATTGATGGACAAGGCGATCGACGGTGAATTGGATATCGCGCAAATCGCGCTCGACGGCGGGGTCGGCGGAACGACTAAGAACCGCTAACAAAATATATTTCGCATGTTTGGGTAGCGTGCGTTCGCGAAGCAACGCACGGCCTTAGGGCTCGCACAAGACGTGCATTGCCTGCGGCGAATGCACGCTACAAGACTTGTGCGGATGCCTTTCGCAGTTTGGGTAGCGTGCGTTCGCGAAGCAACGTACGGCCTGAGAACTCGCGCAAGCCGTGCATTGCCTGCGGCGAATGCACGCTACAAAACCTGAGCGGATACCTTTCGCAGTTGGGTAGCGTGCGTTCGCGAAGCAACGCACGGCCTTAGGGCTCGCTCAAGACGTGCATTGCCTGCGGCGAATGCACGCTACAAGATGCTTTGCCGGTACTTTTGTTAGCGATTCTAAGCCCCCTGGAACCCTAAGGCCTGTTTGCAGGCCCTAGGGCCAGGTTGACATCTTCCCGGTCCGTTTTAGTTAGACCGCTTTAACGCACGCCGCCCTGGCGGGATGGACTGCGTTTTACGCCGCAGTCCCCGCCACACTCCCTGCATGGTTTCCGCTTCTCGCCCGCTTTCCGGCACGCGTTGAGCGGAAGTTTCCTCACGCTCGCACAAGGAGCTCCCATGCATACCCTTCCCTTATCTCGACGCCTGTTGATCATGGCCTGTCTGGCGCTCATCGCCGCATCTGGCTGTCTCGCGGCGGCGGAACCGCCGGCGCAGGCCAATACCGCCGACGCGACGGAGGCCGCCGCGGCCATCGCGCAATTGGCGGACATCCGCGCCGCCATTCATGCCAAAGCGGCCAATTGGCAAGCACGGCTGACATCCGTGGCGAGCCTGCCCCTCGCCGCCAAGCGGCGCCTGGCTGGCGTCCCCGAAAGCCGCCCCCATCAGCCTTCCTTCACCAATGCCGCCTTCCGCCGCCAAAACACCAAAGCGCTACCGGCGCAATTCGATTGGCGCAGCGTCAACGGTCACAGTTACGTTTCGGCGATCAAAAATCAGGGGCACTGCGGCAGTTGCTGGGCTTTTGCCGTGACCGGCGCACTCGAGTCGCAGGCGATGATCAGTCAAAATCTGCCAGACCAGAATATCGATCTGTCGGATCAAGTGGTGTTGTCATGCAGTAAAGCGGGAAGCTGCGATGGTGGCTGGCCGGATCAGGCGTCCGCCTTTCTGACGCAAACCGGCACACCCGGAGATAGCTACTTTCCCTATACCGCGACGGACACCGCCTGCGGTCAGGCCGCCAGCGGCTGGCACAAAGCCGCCTACCGCCTGCAGAGCTGGCAATACGTGGTCAGCAACGCCACTCCCAGTGTCGATCTGCTGAAGAACGCGCTCTACAATACCGGGCCGCTGGTGACCACCATGCGTGTGTATGAGGATTTCTACTACTACGGTTCGGGCGTCTATAGCCACGTTTCAGGGAATTATGTCGGCGACCACGCGATTGTGATCGTCGGCTGGGACGACGCGGCACAAGCCATGATCGTCAAAAACAGCTGGGGAACCGACTGGGGGGACAACGGATTTTTCCGTATCGACTACTCGGAGCTGAGCGGCGACACGCAGTTTGGCGACCAGATGACGTTGGCCGATGGCCCGGCCATCACGCCATCGCTGACGCCGCCGAAGACCCCGGACAAGCTCAAGGCGCCGGTCGGCGGCAATGCCGCCGTCGAGCCCGCGTTCATCTGGCGTCCAGTCGCGCATGCCCAGCGCTACTATCTGACCGTGCGCGCCAGCGATGGCCAAGTCGTGCTGACAACGGATTACGCGGCCGCGTCGTTAGGCTGCGCGCTCGACATCGCCAGTTGCAAAGCGCGCCCTAAAATCGCATTGACGCCGGGCCAGTCCTATCGCTGGTCGGTACTGGCGGCCGGCCGCGCGGGTTATAGCGACTGGAGCGCGGAACAATCGTTCACAGTGCGCGCCGAGTAATCCGGACCGGTCCGGGCTCAGGCCTCGCGCCGCTCGTAGAGCGCCTGCGCCAGCGTGCCCGGATCGACATGCTCCAACTCGCCGCCGACGGGCATGCCGCGCGCGATGCGCGACACCTTGAGACCGCGCTGCTTCAACAGCTCACCGATCATGTGCGCGGTCACCTCGCCCTCGGCGGTGAAGTTGGTGGCCAAAATCACCTCTTCCACCACGCCATCTTGCGCCCGCAGCAGCAGCTTATCGAGATTGGCCTCGCGCGGGCCCAAGCCCTCCAGGGGCGAGATGCGCCCCATCAGCACGAAATACAGGCCTTCATAGCACCGAGCCTGCTCCAGCATCAACAGATCGGCAGGCATCTCGACGACGCAAAGCTGACGTTGATTGCGCTCGGCATCGGCGCACAGATTGCACAAAGGGGTTTCGCTGAACGTATTGCAGCGCTCGCAGTGCATCAGATTCTTCAGCGCGCGGTCGAGCGCACGCGCCAATTTCTCCGCGCCGGCCTGCTCGCGCTGCAGCAGATGAAACGCCATGCGCTGGGCCGATTTCGGCCCCACGCCCGGCAACACCTTCAACGCGGCGATCAGTTGATCGAGCGAAGGGGGATTTTTCATCAGAAGGGGAATTTCATGCCCGGCGGCAGACCGAGACCCGCGGTAAAGCCGGACATTTTCTCCTGCGTCGTGGCTTCTACCTTGCGCACCGCGTCGTTGACCGCCGCGGCGATCAGGTCTTCCAGCATTTCCTTGTCGTCGGCCGCGTCCGCCAGCAGACTCTCGTCGATCGAGACGCGCTTGACGTCATGGCCGCAGGTCATGACGATCTTGACGAGTCCGGCGCCGGCCTGGCCCTCGACTTCGACGCGGGTCAGCTCTTCCTGCGCCTTTTTCATGTTTTCCTGCATTTGCTGCGCCTGCTTCATCAGCCCGGCCATACCGCCTTTTCCGAACATTGCTTACGACTCCTGAATGGGTTGAATGGTATCCGTGAGCAGCCGGGCGTCAAAATCACGCACAAACTGCTGCACAACCGGATCGGTTTCCAGCGATGCCCGTGCCGCGGCAAGCAGCGCCTGGCGATCGCGGGCATCCTTTTGCGCCGGCGTTTCGAGTCCCAGATCCTCGACGCTGACCGTCACGGACAATGCGTCGCCGAAACGCTCAGCCAGCACGAGCTTCAGTTTTTCCTGGTAATCGCGCGCCGCCAAGTGGCGGAAGCTATCGGGCACCGCCAGCGCTAAATGATGGCCGTCAAACGACTTGAGCATGGCATTTTGCGCCAGCATGCGCGCCGCCCCCATGCGCGGGCCGAGTTCGCCGATCAAGGCGATCCAGTCGCCGTCGAATACCGCGAGTTCGGCCGGTTCGGGCGGAGGCGGATCGAAATCGCCGTCCGGCGGCGGCATGCCGATCGCGGTCTCCTCCGGCTCCTCGTCCCACGGCGCCGCGTCATCGTCTCGCGCGGGACTGGCCACGGGCGCGGCGGCCTTCACGGCGGCCGGAGGCGCCGCTGGCTCAGGCTCCGGTTCGGGCGCGGATTCGGGCTCGGACGGCGTCGGCTTGACCGCCGGCGCCTCCGCGCGCGGCCCGCGGCCGGAAAGCTGGGCCAATAAACCCTTGGCGGCAGCGGCACCCTGCGGACTGGCCGCCACCGGGCGCGATTCCGGCTTCGGCGCCGCCGCAGGCCGGCTGACCGCGGCCGGTGGCGCGGCGCCCTCGCCCGCTTGACGCGGGTGGAACGCCAGCATGCGCAACAGCGTCATCGAAAAACCCGCCATCTCATCCGGCGCCAGCGCCAGATCGCGTCGTCCGTGGAGCGCGATCTGGTAATAAAGCTGAACATCCTCCGGCGCCACGCGGGCCGCGAGTTCGGCGAGCACATCGCGCTCAGGCTCATCGTCGGCAACGGCGTCCGGCACGGTCTGCATCAGCGCGACCTGATGCCACAACAGCGCCATTTCCGCCAGCGCGCCGTCGAAGCTGATGCTGCGCTCGGCAAGCTTGGCCGCCTCTTGCATCAGCCGCGCGCCATCGGCGTCGGCCAGCGCGTCGGCCAAGGTAAACAGATAGCGGCGGTCGACGGCGCCCAGCATGGCGCGCACGGCATCCTCGCGCACCTCGCCCACGCCGTAGGCAATCGCCTGATCGAGCAGCGACAGCGCGTCGCGCATCGACCCCGAGGCCGCTCGCCCCAACAGCGCCAGCGCGCCGGCATCGAACGCCACGCCCTCTTGCTCCAGCACGTGCGCCAGATGCCCCGAGATCTGCTGCGGCGTCATGTTGCGCAGATTGAACTGCAAACAGCGCGACAACACGGTGACCGGCACCTTCTGCGGGTCGGTGGTCGCCAAAATGAACTTCACGTGCGCCGGTGGCTCTTCCAGCGTCTTGAGCATGGCGTTGAAGGCACTCTTCGACAGCATGTGCACTTCGTCGATGATGTATACCTTGAAGCGGCCGATACTCGGCGCGTACTGCGCGTTCTCCAGCACTTCGCGGATATTGTCGATGCCGGTGTTGGACGCCGCATCGATCTCCAGCAGATCGACAAAGCGGCCGGCGTCGATCTGCCGGCAAGCGGCGCACTCGCCGCAAGGTTCGGCGCCGATGCCCTGCTCGCAGTTGAGGCTCTTGGCCAGAATGCGGGCGATGGTGGTTTTGCCCACCCCGCGCGTGCCGGTCAACAAATAGGCATGGTGCAGCCGCGCGTCGGTCAACGCGTTCTTCAACGCGCGCACCACGTGCTCCTGGCCGACCAGATCGGCAAAACGCTTCGGCCGCCACTTACGGGCAAGAACTTGATAGGTCATGGAGGCGGATTCTAATGGCAATTGTTCAGGATGGCGAAATCTTTTCCAGAAAAATCAGCTTGGCACCTGGCCATAGACCGATGCCATGTAGCGCGACTTGATCTCGCGCGCGATCTCTTGCGCCACTTTGGCGTAGAGCGTGCTCTTATTGTAACGGGTGATCGCATAGAAGTTGTTGAGACCGAGCCAATACTGCGTCACGCCCGGCGCCACTTCCAGCGGCACCAGCACCGCGCGGACGTCGCCCGCAAGCGGCACCTGCGGCCGCACCCCCATCCCGGCCAGTTCGGCCACCGTGTAATGCAGATTGAACTTATCGGCGACAAGCGCATCGACGTTCGCGCCCGGCGCCACATCGGCGGGGATCACCGTGTCGTCGCCATGGGTCCAGCCATGCAGATGGAAATAGTTGGCCACGCTGCCGATGGCATCGTCGGGGTTGTTCCAAATATCGCGGTGTCCGCTATTGTCGAAATCCACCGCCCATTTGCGGAAGCTCGACGGCATGAACTGCGGCCAGCCCATCGCGCCGGCGTACGATCCTTTGAAGGTCAGCGGGTCGAGCCGCTCCTCGTGGGCCAGCAGCAATAGCTCGGTCAGCTCGTTGCGGAAGTATTCGGCGCGGCGCGGATAATCGAAGCCCAGCGTCGAGAGCGCGTCCACCACGCGGAAACTGCCGGTGTTGCGGCCATAGTGGGTCTCGATGCCGAGAATCGCCACCACCATTTCCGGCTCGACGCCGTACTGCTTCTCGGCGCGCGCAAGCGCATCGTGGTGCGCTTTCCAGAAATCCACGCCGTCGTTGAGCAGTTTCTCGTTGAAGAAGCTCGCGCGGAATTGGTACCAGGGGCGGGAAGTGGCCGGACGGTCCATGATCTCGATGATGCGCGGCTTGGCGTCGACATTGGCGAACACCGCCTCCAGCTCGGGACGGGAGAACTGGCCGGTGGCGACTTCCTGGTCGATGTAGCGTTGCACATCGGGACGGGCGAGAAAGGCGGCATCGGCATGGGCCAATACCGGGGCGGCGGCGACCAATGCCGCTAAAATCGTTTTCTTCATGACATCCATTCTTGCTTTGGCGGTTATTCACCGTAAGACAGGGCACTCGACACCAGCCGGGCGGTGATGTCGACGATGGGGATCACCCGCTCGTAGGCCATGCGCGTCGGCCCGATCACGCCGAGCGTGCCGACCACCAGGCCGTTGATGCGATAGGGCGCGGTGACCACGCTGCACTCGCCCAGCGTGATGACGCCGGACTCGTCGCCGATATAGAGACTGACACCTTGCGCCTCGCGGCTCTGGTTGAGCAGGCCAAGCAGCTCGGTCTTGCGCTCGAACGTATCGAACAGCTCGCGCAGCCGGTTCATGTTTTCGGACAAGTCGCGCACGTGCAACAGATTGTTGCCGCCGCTGATCATCACCGCCTCCTCGGGCACGCGCATCGACTGGCGACCGAAATCGAGCGCGGCGGACATCAATTCGGTGATGTCGCGCTTGAGGCCAACCAGCTCGGTCTCGAGCCGCTGGGCGATGCCGCTCATCCCTTGCCCGGCGTAATGTTGATTGAGAAAATTACCGGCCTCGATCAGCGCCGCCGGCGCGTAGTCGCACGCCGTTTGGATCAAGTGGTTCTGCACGTCGCCATCGAGGGTTACCAGGATCAACAGCACGCGGCGGTCGGACAGGCGCAAAAACTCGACTTGGCGGAACGCCACGTCGGAACGCTGCGGCGTCACCACCACGCCGGCGAAATGCGTCAGCTCGGACAGAAGCGTGGACGCGGCGTGCACCAAACGCTGCGGGCTGTCCGGCTGCAGGCCCGACTCCAATTCGCGCACCGCCTCGCTCTCCAACGGGGATACGGTCAACAGCCGATCGACGAACAAACGGTAGCCCCGCGACGTGGGCACGCGGCCGGCCGAGGTGTGCGGCGCGGCGACGAGCCCCATGTCCTCCAGATCGGACAGCATGTTGCGGATGGAGGCCGATGACAGGTCAAGCCCGCTAGCCATGGCCAGCGTGCGCGACGCGACCGGCTGGCCATCGGCGATGTAAAGCTCGACCAGGGTCTTGAGCAGACGTTCAGAGCGAGGATTGAGCATGCGTTGCATTCTGGCACAACCCTCCATGCAGCGACAGCGCTATTGCGGCCATCAGGGGAAAAATGATTTTGTACAATTTCAAGTGACAAATCTGAATTGATTACGTACACTATCAAAAAAACCGGCAAGCCGCGCAAACGGCACGCCGGCTACTGGATAAGATGGAGGCGGGCGAAAAATTGGCAAGACCCGCGCCGGTTTCATTTGTTGGCCTCCTGCTTTATGCGATAATCCGGCCCTTGACGGCATTTACTTTTGATTGATTGGAGATAGCATGGCGGAGCGTACCGAAGACAAGAGCCGCGCCCTGGCGGCCGCCCTTGCGCAAATCGAAAAGCAGTTCGGCAAGGGGTCGATCATGCGCATGAGCGACAATCAGATCACCGAAAACCTGCAGGTGATCTCCACCGGCTCGCTGGGTCTGGACTTGGCGCTCGGCGTCGGCGGTCTCCCGCGCGGCCGGGTCGTCGAGATCTACGGCCCGGAATCTTCGGGCAAAACCACGCTTTGTCTGCAAGTCGTGGCCGAAGCGCAAAAACTGGGCGGCACCTGCGCCTATATCGACGCCGAAAACGCGCTGGATCCCGTCTATGCCCAAAAGCTCGGCGTCAAGGTCGAGGACCTGCTGATCTCGCAGCCTGACACCGGCGAGCAAGCGCTGGAGATCTGCGACATGCTGGTGCGGTCGAGCGGCGTCGATGTCATCGTGGTCGACTCGGTGGCGGCGCTGGTGCCCAAAGCGGAAATCGAGGGCGAAATGGGCGACTCGCACGTCGGCCTGCAGGCCCGACTGATGTCGCAGGCATTGCGCAAGCTGACCGGCAACATCAAGCGCACCAACACGCTGGTCATCTTCATCAACCAGATCCGCATGAAGATCGGCGTGATGTTCGGCAACCCGGAAACCACCACCGGCGGTAACGCGCTCAAGTTCTACGCCTCCGTGCGTCTGGATATCCGCCGCATCGGCAGCATCAAGAAAGGCGAGGAAGTCGTCGGTAACGAAACCCGTGTCAAAGTCGTCAAGAACAAGGTCTCGCCGCCGTTCAAGCAAGCCGAGTTCGACATTCTTTATGGCGAAGGCATCTCGCGCGAGGGCGAAATCATCGAGATGGGCGTGCAGCACGGCTTCATCGAGAAGTCCGGCGCCTGGTACAGCCATAACGGCCAGAAAATCGGCCAGGGCAAGGACAATGTGCGCGAGTATCTGAAAGAGAATAAGACCGTGGCGCAGGATATCGAGCGCAAGGTTCGCGAAACCGTTGGCGTCACCGTCGCCATGACCGAAGACGGCGGCGACCCGGAGCCGCTCGACAGCGACCTCTAATCCCATGAAGAAAAGTTTGATGGCGCGAGCCGTCGATCTCTTGTCGCGGCGCGAGTATTCGCGCCGCGAACTCATTCTCCGGCTACGCCCGCATGCCGAATCGCCCGAGGAGCTCGAGCAGGTCCTGGCCAAATTGGCGGACCGTGCCTGGCAATCCGATCAACGCTTCGCCGAGCAATTCACCCAGAGCAAGGCCGGCAAATATGGCAGCCAGCGCCTGCGCATGGCGCTACGCGAAAAGGGTGTCGACGATGAAACCATCGCCGAGGCGTTGGCCGGCCAGGACGATCTAGCCGCCGCGCGCGCCGTTTGGCAGCGAAAATTCGGCGTGCCCCCCGCCTCGCCGCAAGACAAAGCGCGCCAAACACGTTTTCTCGCCGCACGCGGCTTTCCGCAGGAAATCATTCGCAAAGTTCTCGGCGGAAGCCTCGACGATAACGAATAAGCCATCGCACGGCTTGCCAGCAAGCCGTAGCCTTGCGACACTATGGCCATTCCATTCGGGGCGACCATGACGTACGCGTAGCGTTATGGTCAAAGCCTAAACAAACACAGACGAATCTATGAAAACCGCTGAAATTCGCCAGAAATTCCTGGACTTCTTCGCCTCCAAAGGACATCAGGTGGTGTCCTCCAGTTCGCTGGTGCCAGGCAACGACCCGACGCTGTTGTTCACCAACGCCGGCATGAATCAATTCAAGGACGTATTCCTTGGCTTTGACAAGCGCTCGTACAGCCGCGCCACCACGGCGCAAAAATGCGTACGCGCGGGCGGCAAGCACAACGATCTGGAAAACGTCGGCTACACCGCACGCCACCATACGTTCTTCGAAATGCTGGGTAATTTCAGCTTTGGCGACTATTTCAAGCGTGATGCGATTCACTTCGCCTGGGAATTCCTGACGAGTCCGCAATGGCTCGCCATCCCAGCGGACAAGCTGATGGTCACGGTCTACGCGACCGACGACGAGGCCTACGACATCTGGTCGCGCGAGATCGGCGTGCCGGCGGAAAAGATCGTCCGCATCGGCGACAACAAGGGGGCGCCCTACGCCTCGGACAACTTCTGGCAAATGGGCGACACCGGCCCTTGCGGACCGTGCACCGAAATTTTCTACGATCACGGCGACCACATCTGGGGCGGCCCTCCGGGAAGCCCGGAAGAGGACGGCGATCGCTTCATCGAGATTTGGAACTGCGTGTTCATGCAATTCAACCGCGATGACAGCGGCACCATGCACCCGCTGCCCAAGCCGTCGGTCGACACCGGCATGGGTCTGGAGCGGATTTCCGCCGTCATGCAGCATGTGCACGCCAACTACGAAATCGACCTGTTCCAGAACCTGATCGCCGCCGCGGCGCGTGAGACCGGCGTACCCGCCAGCCAAGAAACGCCGTCGCTCAAGGTCATTGCCGATCACATCCGTGCCGTGTCCTTTCTGATTGCCGATGGCGTGCTGCCGTCCAACGACGGCCGCGGTTATGTACTGCGCCGCATCATCCGCCGCGCGATCCGTCATGGTTACAAGCTCGGACAGAAGGGACTATTCCTGCATCGTCTAGTGGCCGATCTGATCGAACAGATGGGTACCGCCTATCCCGAACTCGCTCTCCGCCAAGCAGAGATCGAAGACGCCTTGCGCCAGGAGGAACAGCGCTTCTCCGAAACCCTCGACAACGGCATGGCCCTGTTGGAAGCGGCACTGGCCGGCAACCAAAAACGCCTGGACGGCGCCACGCTGTTCAAGCTGTACGATACCTTCGGCTTCCCCGTCGATCTGACCGCCGACATCTGCCGCGAGCGCGGCGTCGAGGCGGATCTGGACAGCTTCGAACAGGAGATGGAAGCCCAGCGCGCCCGCGCTCGCGCGGCCTCCAGTTTCAAAATGGCCGGCAATGTCGAGTACAGCGGTGCCGACACCCATTTCCACGGTTACGACAAGAGCAGTGTCGACGCGACGGTGCTCGCGCTCTACAAGGGCCAAGAACAGGTTAAGGCGCTCGCCCCCGGCGAGGAAGGCATCGTCGTGCTCGACAAGACGCCGTTCTACGCCGAAGGTGGCGGCCAAGTCGGCGACCGTGGCGAAATTTCCGCCGTCGGTGGCGTCGAGGCGCTGTTCGACGTCGTCGATACGCAGAAGATCCAGGCCGCGGTATTCGGCCATAAGGGCCGGCTGGTCAAGGGCTCGCTCAAGGTCGGCGATCAAGTCGCCGCCACCATCGACCTGCACCAACGTCAGGCGACCGCGCGCAACCACTCGGCCACGCACCTGCTGCACGCCGCCTTGCGGCATGTCCTGGGCAGCCACGTCGCCCAGAAGGGATCGCTGGTCAATCACGAGCGTACCCGTTTCGACTTCGCGCATACCGAACCCGTCAGTGCCGAGCAAGCGGCTGAAATCGAACGCGTGGTCAATCACGTGATCGCAGCCAATTACCCGGTCAGCGCCGGCACCATGGCCTACGACGACGCCATCCGCGCCGGCGCCATGGCGCTGTTTGGCGAAAAGTACGGTGATGAGGTGCGTGTACTGAAGATGGGCGATTTCTCCACCGAACTGTGCGGCGGCACCCACGTGGCGCGCACCGGAGATATCGGCCTGTTCAAGATTGTGTCCGAAAGCGGCGTCGCCGCGGGCGTGCGCCGGATCGAAGCACTGACCGGCGAAGGGGCGCTCATCCACATTCAGACGCAGGATGCGCTGCTGCGCGATTTGGCGTCGCGCCTGAAGGCCCAGCAAAACGACGAAATCGTGGCGCGCGTGATCACGCTGCAGGACCAAGCCAAAACGCTCGACAAGGAATTGGCGCAGCTGAAACAAAAGCTCGCCGCCAATGCGGGCGAAGCGCTCATCGACCAGGCGCACGACGTCAAAGGCGTCAAAGTGCTTGCCGCCGAGCTGCCTGGCGCGGACAGCAACGCGTTGCGCGAAACGCTGGATAAGCTGAAGGACAAGCTGAAAACAGCCGCCATCGTATTGGCCTCTGTTCAGGATGGCAAAGTCTCGCTGGTGGCCGGCGTCACCGCCGATCTCACTGGCCGGATCAAGGCCGGTGAACTGGTCAATAGCGTGGCCAACCAGGTTGGCGGCAAAGGCGGCGGCAGGCCCGACATGGCGCAAGCCGGCGGCACCGACCCCGCGCCATTGCCCCAGGCACTGGCCGGCGTTGCCGACTGGGTAGCCGCCAAGCTTTAAACCAAGACAGCCCGTGCTTAGGCACGGGCTTTTTCTTTCGAGACAGAACGTCTTCTCACCCTTGCCGGAAAGATTAGGATCATGCGCGCGTTTTGGCGGTGTTTCTTAGCGATCTGCTTACTATCTGCCCTCCCCGCACGGGCCGAAAGCCCGGAGCCCAACGGGCTGATCGCCGCCACGGAAGAGTGGCCTCCCTTCCAGCTCACCGACACCAATGGTGCTGCCGCCGGCATGAATGTCGACATGGTGCGCGCCATATTGGTCCAAGCGGGGCTCTCGGCCCAGATCAAGGTCTACCCCTGGGCGCGAACGCTTTTTCTCGGCGAGCACCGGCCCAATACGTTGATTTTCAGCCTGTCGCGCAGCAAAGAACGTGAGAACGGCTTTCTTTGGATTGGCGAACTGATGCGCCGTAACGACTGGTTCTACCGCGCCACCGGGCATGACAGCGTCTCCCCGGGCTCGCTGGACGAGGTCAAATCCTGCTGCGCCGTCTGCGTGGAGCGCAAGGATATCGTCGAAGACGATCTGCAGCGGCTAGGTTTCCAGCCGGGGCGCCAGTACATTACCGCGGAGAGCTTCGCCGACTGCATGCGATTGGTTCAGAAAGGCGCCCTGCCGCTATTGGTGAACTCGCCACAAGGTTTGTCCTGGGCAATGAAACAACACCACGATGTCCAAGCCGGTTTTCAAGCGGTGATTCCGCTCCCCAGCGCCGCGCAGGAGCCGCTCTATTTGGCGGCCAGCATCGGTACCCCGCCCGCGACGGTCGCGCGCTTGCGCGCCGCCTTCCAAACCCTGCAGCTTAATGGCACGCTGGAACAGATCCGGCGTCAATTCAGCGAACGCACCAAACCCTAACGGGCCCTCATCCCCGCATTCCGGGCCGCTCGTTACCGCGGCCCCCTCTCCCGGAGCAACCTTGCCACGCCTCTCGTGTCAGGGCATCATTTTAAATATTTTCCAACAACGTATGTAATGGATAATTATCAATCCATTTACTCGCAACAGGAATGCTCATGGGAAATCCGCCAATCAACAACATCTCAGCAACCGCATTAGCCTCGCCACAGTGGTGGCAGGAAATCGCCCTGCCGACATCCTTCGCACTCCTGCTCTGCCTATTTTTATTTTCAGCCGGCGGCATGTTGGGGTTTTGGCTTTCGCGGCGCCAGCGTCGTCCTTCCGAGCATCCCATCCAGGCCGATCAACCCCAGATGGACCCGCAGGCACTGATCAGCCACGAGGTACGCACGCCACTTTCCGCCATCGCCAGATTGCTCGAGTTAACGCTTGCCGAAGAGGCCAGTGGGAAAAACCCCCGGGCGTTGCTGCGCACCGCCTGGCAGGCAACGGCCTCTCTGCAGCTCCTTCTGGATGATTTGATCACACAAAGCCGGCTTGATCGCAATGAGCTTGTGCTGCATCCCGTGCCCTGCGACCTGGCGCGCCTCATGGAGGAAATCCGTCAAATTTACCTGCCCATCGCCCAAAGCCGCCAGTTGATGCTGCGGTGCGAGACACGTCTGCAGGTCCCCATCGTTCTGATCGATCCGCTGCGCTTGAAGCAGATTCTGCACAACTTGCTTTCCAATGCGATCAAATACACCCATCACGGCGGCATGACGCTGCTTCTGGCGACGGAAACAACGCCAACAGATGAATGCCGGCTGCTGGTCACCCTGCACGACAGCGGAATCGGTATGCCCTCTGCTTTGCGCGCGGCACTTGATCAGCCGTTTCAGCCGACCGGCGAAGCGCGCCGCCAACAATACGGCGGCCATGGCTTGGGTCTATTCCTCTGCCGGCAATTGGTGCGCCGAATGCAAGGCGACATGAACATCGACAGCGCGCCCGGGCGCGGCACCAGCATCCAGCTTGCCTTTACCACCGCCATCGGCGGGCAGGAACAGCCGCATGGCGAAACCCCCGCCATCGAATGTCTGACGGGGCTGCATATTCTGCTCGTGGAAGACGAGTTGGCCAATCGTGCCCTCCTCGAACGCGATCTCGTCAAGTTGGGACTGGACGTCACGGCCTGCGGCAACGGCATGGATGCGCTGCATCTGTGGCGGCAACAGACGTTCGACATCCTACTGATCGACCGGCACCTGCCTGGCATCAACGGCCCCACCCTCGCGCGTTACATCCGCCGCATCGAGCGCCACCGCCAAGGCAGACCGCATCAAACGCTCATCGGTATGACCACCGGCAACCGCCTTGACGAACACAGCGGTTCCCGTTTCGATGCCTGGCTGGAAAAGCCGATTGAACCCAACCTCTTGGCACGGGTATTGCACCGATGTCTCGTTAGTCTCACGCCGAAGAATCCGTTGAACTTGCCCATGCTGCGTCAGCTCATTCGCGGTGACGCCGCTTTCGGCAAGCAATTTCTGGACGCTGCGCACGAGAGCATTCAGGAGGACCTGCGCGCGCTTGGCGCCGCACGCCAAACGCACGACCTGATCAAGCTCGCCGAAATCCTGCATCACCTGCAGGGAGTTACCCGGCTGATGTGCGACGAGCTGATCACATTGCGCTGTCTGACGCTGGAGCAAGCGCTCAAGGAGACAGACGAGCAGCAGGTCAGTCTGCTCCTCCCTCAGGTTCAACGGGACTTGCGCGCGTTATGCCTGGCGCTGCAGACCTGCCCGCCCACCTTGGCGGAAACCCCGCCAGCACCGCATCAAGCCAATAAGTCGTAGCACAGTTTGATGATCAATCCACCGGTCAAGCAGAGGAACAGCTTGCGGACGAAGACGGTGCCTTGCCGGATCGCCAGCCAGCTACCGGTAAGCGCACCCAGAATATTGCAGGCACCCATTGGGATGGCGTAGCGGTAAAGCACATGATGCGCGGGGATGAAGAACATTAGGGCGGCAATGTTGGTCGCCAGATTCACCAGCTTTGCGGACGCCGATGCATGAATGAAATCGAAGCCGTAATAACGGATGAACAAGAAAATGAGGAAACTGCCCGTACCGGGCCCAAATAAGCCGTCGTAGAAGCCGATGGCCGCACCGAACAACAACGCCATGACCTTCTCGCGCGTGCCGATGCCGCGCGGCACGTGCAACGCGCCGAAATCCTTCTTGTGCAAGGTATACCAGCCGATGAGCAGCATCAGTACCAGCACCATGGGACGCAGAACGCTTTTGGGTACCAGCGATACGGCGGCCGCACCGACAAAGGCCATGGCAAACGCCGCGCTCGCGGCCGGCAAAATAACCGCCCAGGGCAAACGCACCCGCTTGAGGTAGCTGCGCGCGGCAAAGGACGTGCCGAGCGCCGAAGCGAGCTTGTTGGTACCGAGCAAATTCACCGGCAGCGCCGTCGGCAACAGCGCAAAAATAGCGGGGATCTGGACCAACCCACCGCCACCGACGGCGGAGTCGATCAACCCGGCACAGAAGGCAAACAGGCACAGCAAGGACAACGTCAGCATGAGGCACTCCCGAACAAGAGCGACAGCTTACCCCGTTCCGCCCGCTCATGGTTGCAACTCGACGTTGCAAAAAATGCAATAATAGCTTTTTGCCAGGGAAGTGACGCATGAAGTCGCTGTGGAATATCGAAGCATTCTGCACCGTCGTGGAGAGGAAGAGCTTTGTCATTGCGGCACGCGTATTGGGCGCCTCCCCCAGCGCCGTCACCCGTGCCGTGCAGGCGCTGGAAAACGAACTGAACACGCTGCTCCTGGCGCGCTCGCCGCGCCAATTCAGCTTGACCCCCGCCGGTGAGCTCTATTACGAGTCGGCGCGGCAAATGCTCCACATCCAGGAAACCGCCGACGAGGCACTGTCGCAATTGCGCGCCGCGCCACGCGGCTGGCTGAGATTGGCTGCGCCGCAGATGATGTCTTGCCGGGTACTGCCCGACGTCCTGGCCACGTTATCCGTCCGCTACCCGGAGTTGCGCTTTGACATCCGCTATAGCGACGCCACTTTGGATCCTGCCCAAGAACAACTCGATTTAGTCATTCGCGGCGCCTTCCCCATCGACAGCGATCTCATCGGCTACCCGCTATGGCCTTATCACCGCCATCTGTATGCCAGCCCGGCCTATGGGCAACGGCTGGGGTTCCCCGAAGAGCCCGAAACGCTCGGCGAGCATGTCATTTTGATGCACACCGCACCACGCATCCTGCGTTCGTGGAATTTTCTTGGCGGTGGACGTCAAATTAGCCTCAACATGCGGGCCAGCCACCGCATCGACAACGGCCTGGCACTGTTGGCGGCGACTGAAGCGGGGCTCGGCATTGCCCGTTTATCCGACTGGGTGGCCGAACCGCTGGTCCGGCAAGGACGGCTTTGCCGCGTCTGCAGCGAGTATCGGCTGGTTTCCGCACGCGGTGAGGATCCGCAAATGCACGCCGTCGCCGCGCAGCGGCGCTTGCCGGCACGTACGCGGCTATTGATCGACGCGCTGATTGCCCAGCGCCCGGCGCTAAACCCAGCAAACCTCGGGCGATAGACTTTCAAGGAAATGCGCCATGCGCGGCAGCCGGCGGACCAGTGGCCACCATACGCAACGCTGTTCTCGCGCCAAGCGAATCAAGGCACAGGCACGCGTCTCTTCGCCAAGACTCAACGCAAGCGGAACCAACAGCCCAGGACAGCAATAGTGTGTCTTGGCTTCCGCCGTCCAGCTGGCCAGACGCTGCAGCGCCTCGCTCGACGGTTGGCGCATTGCGCCAACCCACAACTGGATAATCTGTTCCGGCGCATTGCCTGGGGCCGCCTGCACGGCAAAGACGGCATGGCGATGCGCCGAGTCGTGCTGCCCTTGTGCGGCGAGCACCAACGCATGCATGGCCTGAAATAAAGACGCGCTCATGCCCTGCTCTCCTTGGGCCAATGCAAACGCATGCGCCTCCTCGTCGCGCCCCATGGCATGCAATGCCCACAGCTTGAACGGCAAGGCAGGCGCAAATCCCGAGTCGCGCGCCAGGCAACCATGCAGCATCTCTAGCGCGGCATCGAATTCGCCGCAGGAAAGATGGTACAGCGCCTGATAGAAGCATACCTCCGCCGGCAAGCCGTTTTGCTCCCGTGCTTGATGAAACAGATTCGCCACGACTTGGTCGTTGTCACACGCCAAACGGGTCAGCCAAGCCATGACGCCGAGCGCCGCAGGTTGGCTTGGCGCCAGTTCCAGCGCCTTTTCCAACGCGATCCGCGCCTCGCTGAATGCGCGCGTCGGCCAGAGGGAGCCTTGCGTGACCAAGGCCAAAGACGTTTCCGCCATGGCCACCAGAGAGGGAACGTGCAACGGATCCTGCAGCAGGCCCATTTGCAGATATTGTTGCGCCAGGCTGAGATCGCCCAATTCACGCCGACGCAGGCAGCGGCGCGCCATCACGTGGGACACCATGACCTCGCCCAAGGCGGGTTTGGCCACTGTGCTACTCTGCGGCGCCAGCCGCGTCAAGACACATTCGGCGATATCGTCCATCTGCCGGCTCCAGGTATCGCAGGGGTCGGGCAGAAAGGTATCGCGAAACAACAGGCTCTGTCCCAACGCATCGACAAGTTCGATGGTCAGCAAGCGCTGATCGCCATCCTGGCAAAACTCGCCCGTCAAATAGCAATCCAGTTCCAGCTGATGACACAACGACAACAGCGCTTCCGGTCCATCCTGACCACGCGTCAGCGCCGCAGGCACCATCGAGACCCCAGCCGGCAGCCGGCTGCTGATTGCGTCCATCAACCGCGCGTGCAGCAAAGCGGCCTCGTGTCGTTCTCCACCGGAAAAAGGCAAGATGGCCAGCTTGCTCGCCTGCGTAGAATGACGCTGCCGCTGCACCGGGGTCACCGGCTTGCAAAAGCGGTATCCTTTGCCATAGACGGTTTCAATGAATTTATTGTTTTTGGACTCGCGCAGTAGACGCCGCAAGGAGTAGATACAGCGCGTCAGCGATTCGTCGCCGACCAGACTCTCTCCCCAGACCTTGTCGATGATGGTGTTTTTGTGAACCAGGTTGCCCCGGCCTTCCAACAAGGTAATGAGAACCTGCAACTCTTTGGGCGGAATGGAGACATCCTGACCGTGAAAACTCATGGCGCCATTGGCGTGAAGCACAAAATCATCGAATAAATAGTCATGCGACAAGACATGATCCCTGTTCATCTCTCACTTCCACCCCAAAGCATTGATCTTGGTCCAAGCGCAGCTCGCTTAAACAACCTTTAGGGCCATAATGAAGAGATTGGTAAGAATCACCTATCGGATGACTCTGAAAGAATGCCGTCCTTGTCAGATCCCCCATTGATCGGCGTCGCCCTGACACGATTTCCGGTCGATCAACCAGGCTAAACGCTGCAGCCCCGCCGCTTTCTTGGGCTCTTTGCGCAAGTGGTAAACCTGGGCCAGCGCCCGCAGATAGTCGGTATCGTCAATGTCCAGCACACACAAAGCGTAAAAGACCCGTTCCGCCTCGTCGGCGCGTTGCTGATGAAACAGCCGCGCGATGTAGCCAACCACCAATAACCCAGGCCAGTCGGCCTCGCCCGCTCTCCCCCATTGCAGTGCGCTAGACATGCTATCCCTCACCCCCGCTGCGTTTAGGGCCTGTCTGCAAACTATTTGCGGCTGCGGCCGGTGTCCGCCGGATGCAGCGCGAGGAGTGCGCCCCGCCGCAGTGTCATTCACTGCAAGGGACAAGCGACAACGCGATGCGCCGGCGGATACCGGCCCCGAAGGGCTGGCCTGGTAAACGGCCATCTGCGTCGTTGGGCGGCTTGGCCCTAGAATGACTAAGGCCGGCGCCTCCCGCCTAGCATCTGGCCATTTGCCAGGTCAGCGCAGTTCACAAATAGTTTGCAGACAGGCCCTAGCCCAAACCCAAACCATCCGCCGTGCCGGCCGTGTCGCCGACAGCGGTAAAGGCAGCGTAGCCCCTGCTATTTTTTGGGCTTGCAGAAAACGCTCTCAACGGGTTTCCCCGCTGGCGTTGATGGGTAAGAAGCCGGGCCCGCAGCCGCGGGGAGCAAATCGCTAACGCCCGGCCAGGACGCGCGGCGACAAGCCAAACTGGCGGCGAATTTCATTCGAATAATGCGAGGACGAGGCGAAGCCGTGACGAATGGCAACACACGTCAACGTCTCTCCGCTCAAAATGGCGTCCAGCATGGCGCGGCGGGCGCGCCAGGCCATGCGCGCGGACTTGGCGCTTTGACCTAGCGCTTCGTTGCACAAACGCCGGAAATGCGCGAGCGACACGCCATAGTCTTGGGCAAGCGCGCCTAACGAACGCTGTTGCACCGCATCGGAAAGCAAATAGCGAATCAGCCAGTAGCTTTCCAGCTTGCGCAACCGGTCCAACAACCGCAGAAAAGCAGGTTCGAGGCCAAATAGCCACATGTGGATGAACCAGGCATCAAAGGCTTGCGCCGAGCTCATCGCGGAAAGGGGAAGAGACAACACGCCGGGGGCGCCGTCGCCGGCCGTTGCACTTGGCTTGGTCGCGCCATGCTCGATAAAGGCCAACAGGCGGCAGACAGGTAAAACAGACCGCCGCAACGCAATCAGCCTGCCCGATAGGGTGCGAATCTCGCCGGCGCAAGCGACGAAGAGGTGATGTTGGCCTGATGCAATACGGTACCGCTGGATTGTTCCATCGGCAGATAGCGCCAGTTCGGCCGCGCTGTGGAGCGGACTCAAGTGTAAGAGGTGCGTGGCGGACAAGCGCCACACCGCCGGCATACTGGCTTCTTGCGTCGGTGGGCAAGGGGGCATGTTTCTCTCCCAACTGAGCGCCTGGTACGAGCTCAATATTTAAATAAGAATTAAAAATATTTTAAAAACCTTCTGCCGTGAAGACGCAAGATGATTCCAGCCGCGATCATTGCCGGCCCACCACCGGAAAAACACGAGTAGAATCGCAGTTCGATCACACGGAAGACCCTATGAACCTCACCCGATTCAGTGACTACGCGCTCCGCGTGCTGATTTGCAGCGCCGTCGAGCCGGCGCGGTTGTTTACCATCGCCGAAATCGCTGATGGGTATGGCATTTCGGAAAATCACCTGATGAAGGTCGTGCATCGCCTCGCAGTGCTTGGCCTGCTGGAAACGGTGAGGGGCAAAAACGGCGGTCTGCGCTTGGCGCGCCCGGCCGATCAGATCAATCTAGGCGAGGTGCTCCGTCAAACCGAACAAGGGCAACCGTTGGTGGAGTGTTTCGAAGGCGGGGCAGGCGGCTGCCGCATCGCCCCGGCCTGCCAGCTCAAAACCGCGCTGAAGGAGGCCGAGCACGCCTTCTATGCGGTACTGGATCGCTATACGCTGGCGGACATGGTGACCGAGCCCGCGTCACTGGCCGGACTCTTGCCCGTCATCCGTATCGAATCTTAAATCAGCGCCCCCTCCCCTCACGCCGATGACGCGGCGTCCGACCAAACAACCTCTTCCCGCCAACCAAGCTCAGCAAAATCACCGGCTCTCCTCGGCGCATCATCCGCGCGGAAAATTCATCCCGCTGAGGGGGCGCGACCGCCGTGTCCGCCAGCATGGCGTGAATTTGACGGCCGAGCCAGATCGGCATCCGACAAGGACGTGCAATAGGCGAATCGACAGAGGTGCTGCGACAGACTCATGGAGATCTCCTTACTCACCAAACATACTGTCTGCCAGACAGCATAGTCGTCGCGAGACATTGTCGCCGCAGGTGTCCCAAAACGACAAACCCCAGCCATGACTGACTGGGGTTTATCCAAACGCCATGGGCCAGGCGGTTCGCCCTAGCCCAAGCCGCATCACGCCTTTTTGACAAAAGCCGACTTCAACTGCATCGCGCCGATGCCATCGATCTTACAGTCGATATCGTGATCGCCTTCCACCAAACGGATATTCTTCACTTTCGTGCCGACCTTCACCACCAGCGATGATCCCTTGACCTTCAAATCCTTGATCACGGTGACCGTATCGCCATCAGCAAGCAGGTTGCCGTGCGCGTCGCGTACTTCAAACCCCGACTCGGCCTCCGTCTCGGCGGTGGCGGACCATTCATGTGCACATTCCGGGCAAATCAACAGGTCTCCGTCCGCATACGTAAACGTCGACCCGCATTGCGGGCAAGCTGGCAAAGCTTCCATGTTCTTTTCTCCTTCAGATCATGGCAAATAAAAAACCCCAGCCATTTCTGGCTAGGGTTCTATGTGGGTTGGCTCCCCGAGCAGGGCTCGAACCTGCGACCTGCGGATTAACAGTCCGTCGCTCTACCAACTGAGCTATCAGGGATCAAGAGAGTGCGAACTATACCGACGAGAACCTTGCCTGTCAACGCTTTGCCGGCTTAATTTTGCGCTGGTGGCCGAGCCAGATTGCCGAGTGGGAACTAAGCCCATGAAGCAAAAAGCTTATCAGCCAGAGTCAGTGTTTG
>NZ_JAFAND010000109.1 GCF_019232825.1 Paludibacterium sp.
CTAGTGTCGCGTCATGAGCCAATTGTCGGGTAGAGCCTCCTCAGCTTGATGCGGGCATCCGCCGTGGTGAACTGCCAGTCGATCTTGGCTTTCAGGTTGTCGCGGCGGATTTGCCAAGCGGCCACTTCGGTGCGAACGGTCTCGATACTATCGATGCGTCGGTTTAAACACTGGCCAACCATGACATTGAGTTCGATCTCGGCCATGTTGAGCCAACTACCATGCTTCGGGGTGTAGACGAATTCGAAGCGATCCCAGAGCGCCTTGGCTTGCTCGGGCTCGAATGCCTCATAGAGAGACGCTGCACTGTGGGTGTTGAGGTTATCCATCACAAGGGTGATCCGCTGCGCATCCGGGTAGCTCCCGGCGATATCTTGCAGGAAGTGCGCCCAGTCCACACGTGTTTTGCGCTCCGTAACCTTGGTGATACGTCTGCCGGCAAGCGGCTCATTTGCCATGAACACATTGCATACGCCACAACGTTCATATTCATAATCCTCGCGGGCGGGGCGCCCCGGCGCCGCCGGCACGGAATCACGCGTTTGGCGAATTAGTTGACGAGGTGTCTCGTCCATGCAAACCACCGGGTGTGCCGCATCGTAAGGGCGCCGATAAACGTCAAGGACGTTTTCCATTGCGGCCACAAACTCCGCGTTACCCTGAGGCGGAATGACCCAGCCATCCTTTGCCCAAGGTTTTAACTCGTTTTTTTTAGCGCCCGTCGCACCGTTTCGTACGAAATCTGGTCCACGTATTCAAGCTCCACGACTCGCCGGGCCAATAGCCGCAACGACCACCGCGCGTGGCCTTCTGGGGGGGCTCCACAACTCATGGCGATGAGCTGCGCCTCCAGATCACCATCGACTTTGTACTCATATTTCCGTTCAGCGGGTTGCTTGTTCAGCGCGACATCAAGGCCTTCCTCGACAAATCTTTTTTTCACCCGCTCGACCTTGCGTGTACTCACGTGCAGGACTTGAGCCACCTCTTCGCAGGGGCGTCGCGGTTGGTCCACCGAGATGTCACAGTTCAGCAGGATCAGCGCATTGAGCACCTTTTGTGACTGATGGGAGCCCTTGCTGACGATGGCATCCAGTTGCGCCCTTTCCTCGGCGCTGAGGGTGACTTTGTATTTTTCCATCCGGTCACTATCACCGACTGTGCCAGCGAACGCACGCTACGACGGTTCAAACGTGACGCGACACTAGCTGCAGATGAGATACATACTGGGGGATGCGCGAGACACCGTGCGAGGCCAACCCCTGGCGATCCGCCATCACCAGCGCGCGCGCGGTACTGGCCGCCGCTTCGGCATGGGCGCCATAAGCCAATAGCGCGCGCTCGGCCGTACGGGTCAGGGTGGCTGCGTCAATGAAGGCCATGGCGTTCTCCCTGATTGCGCAATGCGGCGGCAACGGCCTGGGCAATCACGTCACTGACCCGCACATTGGATTCCCGCGTAACCCCTGCGATATGAGGTGTCAGCAGCAGATTAGGCACGCCGGACAAGACTGTGCCGGCCGGCAACGGCTCTTGTTCGAACACATCCAGCGCGGCGCCGCCCAATGTACCGCACTTGAGTGCGGCAGCCAGTGCGGCTTCATCGACGATGCCGCCGCGCGACGTATTGATCAGCACGGCCCCCGGTTTCAGGCGCGATAATTGCGCGCGCCCGATCAACTGACGCGTTTGTACTGTCAGCGGCAAGTGCAGACTGACGACATCGGATTGCGCCAGCAACGCATCCAGCCCGATGGGGTCGACGCCATGACCCCGCCAGACGGGATCGCCGGCATCCAGCGCGGGATCGGTCGCCCGGACTTCCATCCCCAGCGCCCGGGCCAGCCGGGCCGTCAGCTGTCCAATCGAACCAAAACCGATCAGTCCCAGCCGGGCGCCACGAATCTCCCGCCCCTGGGCCAACGCCTGGCGGGGCCAGTTCCCGGCCGCCGTGTCGCGCGACACGCCCAAAGCACCGCGCCGAAGCAGCATGGCCGTGGCAAGCACATATTCCGCGACGGCTTGCGCATTGGCG